>JASBYZ010000074.1 GCA_029983705.1 Coriobacteriales bacterium | reverse complement strand
CTAGTTTTTGCTTAGTGTCGACTTTGTCCTCGTTTTTCTCCAAACTAGCTTGAATATCTAATGTTTTTTATTTGAGCTACAACTACGCCAAATAAAATTATACCTACTCCAATAAGCCTTAAGGGCTCAACATGTTCACCCAATATAATCATCGCACACATTATAGACATTGGAAGTTCGCTTGACGCCATAATTGTAGAAAGTCCACTAGGTAAATAAGGTGTGGCAACCGAGAAGAAAAATACCGGGATTACAGAGCTTAAAGGTCCTAACAATAGACCGTACTTCCAAATTCCTGCCTGCAGTGCACCACTCGTAAAGTAGCTAGGGCAAAAAATAAATCCAAGAAGTGCTGCACCCGTTAAAAATAATAGACCTCTATCAAGTGCATCTACCTCTGTTTCAACAGTGCCAGATAAAAACATAAAGAGTGCGCAGCTTATAGCAGCTAATAAGCCGTAGATAATACCAAGCGCATCAAGACTTTCAGGGTTTAGATTATAGATTCCGCTTGCAAAAATTGTTCCGCCAAAAATTATAATGCCTGCAAGTACAGACCAAATTGATGGCATCTTTTTGGTGTAGATTGCCTGTATTACTATGCCTATCCAGGTAAATTGAAAGAGCATGGTAATAGCTACTGAGGCCGGAAGTCTTCCTAAAGATAGGGTGTAAAAAAGTCCCGTAGAACCATTCACTAATCCACAGGCAATAAGCTTAAGCACCTGAGTTTTAGTAACTTTTATTCTATGGCCTCTAAAGAGTACTCTCAAAAATGCAATAGCAAGAAATATGAGCCAACCAAAAAATACCTGTGAAAACATTACTTGAAAGTTGGTAAAGCCAGCTTCAAGACTAAGCTTTACAATGCTTCCAACAGCTCCGTAGCTCATTCCACCCACAAATACTATGAGGGAGTTTTTAAAGTTGTTTGCCTGATTTCTTGATGCAAGTGACAAGCTAGTTCGCCTTGCCCTTTCCAAATATTTCATCAAGGTCTATGTCTTGTGAGAGAATATCTTGCATGATATCCATCATGACAAACTCTTCAATCTCAAATGCGCTTAGCACACTTGTCTTACCTTGATCCACTACCGGAAAAGCGCTTCCGCACTTTTCACATACATGTACTTTATGGGAAGGCTTCTCTTTTGCAAAGATGTAATGTAGGTCTTCTTGTTTTAAGTTTCCGCAAATCTCACATTTAATGCGGCTATATCTCCAGCTGTAGTGACAAGTTGAACACCAGAGGTACTTAGGAGCACCGTCTTTTGCTGTGCTCTCCTCGATATAGGCTAAGCTTGCTGGGTTACCACAAACAGGACAGTTACCACCAGGCTTTACGTGAATCTTATCAAGGGTATCTGAGAGAGCTTCGTGGACCTTCTCGCCAAAAAGAGAAAGTGCAAGAGAGTAAGAAAGGCTAAAGTGACTAATTTCCTGGTCACTTAACTCTTTATTGTCTGCTCGAAGGCTATCAACAATACTCTCAAGCGTTGCGTGAGGGTCGGTAAGTGCATGGCTTAGGTCAGCTGTGTCAAGCAGGTCTAAATTGATGTGCTCAGCTCTGTCTCCTGAAGCTTTAAGCAGCTTTGAGACTGCGTCTTTGAGCCAGTCAACCTCTATCACAGGCTCTTCTGCAGAAAGTGCAGGCTTTCCCTCATAAATTGCTTGCTCAATAGCTTCGTCGTTGCCAGACCAGTCAAGTTTGTAGTTGAGCTCACTTGCCGCATGATACATTTTTGACAAGAGCGCTGAGAGCTCATCGCCCAAAAGATCTTTGTAGTTGTCAATTGATCTTTGGATTGCTCGTATATTCATATATGTCCGTTTCTAAATTATTCTTTGTTGCGTAACTATTTCTTTTACCATTCCTGCAAAGTCTACAATCCAATCTTTTGGCGTATCAGCAGAAAATGAGGCGCGAACCGTACCAGTAAGCAGGCTTCCGTAAGCTTCGTGCGCAGAAGGGGCACAGTGAAGTCCACTTCTTACCGCTACCTTATAGTTTCTATCTAATACTGAGGTTATGTATTCTGAGGAGACCCCCTCAACAATAAAGGATACAACTGGCACGCGAGGTGAACCAAGCTGAGGACCAATAATGTGGAGGCCATCAATTTCTTGTAAGCCTGAAATCATGATACGACAATATTCGTCTTCAATGCGGCGGCGCTCTGGGATATGAGGGCAAATAAGCTCAACAGCCTTAGCAAGTCCTTCAATACCAGGCAAGTTAAGTGTCCCCGCCTCATAGGCATCTGGCCTTACGTGCTCTAGGTCTGGGCCCTCTTCACTTCCAGATCCAGTGCCTCCTTCAACTAAAGGAGTGAAATCTTCACTTGAAGACATAATTGCAATACCCGTACCCTCAGGTCCTCTAAAACCCTTATGGCCTGAGCTTGCCCACGCCTCAACCATCATCATGTCAAAGTCAAAGGGTATGTGACCTGCTGTTTGTGCCCCGTCAACAATTATCTTTGCATTGTATTTATGCACCAAATCAGCAATATCGCCAACCGGCTGTATTGCTCCAGATACATTTGAAGCGTGCTGGCAGACCACCGTAGCTCCGGGGTGCTCTTTAAGCAAATCCATTAGTGAGGCAAGCTTAATACCACCCTCTGCATTCACCGGAATCTTTATAAGCTCAATATTCATCTCTTTTTGAAGCCTATACAGTGGACGCGTAACTGAATTATGCTCAAAAGGCGAGATTAAAACTCTACTACCTGGCTTTACCAAACCCTTTACAAGCATATTAATTGCCTGGGTGCAGCCTGGCTGAAATACAAGATTTTCAGGCTCAGCTACCCCAAGTTGTTCTGCGCAGATACGTCTTGATCGTGTAAGCGCTCGACTTGCCTCAAGTGCTTGGGTGTGAGATGAGCGTGAAGGAGAGCCTGCCCTCATCATAGAATTTGCTACGGTCTCTATTACTTCTGGAGGCTTAGGCCAGCTTGTGGCTGCATCATCTAAGTAGATGATGCCACTTTCTTCTGGAGCGTATTTAATGCAGATATCTTGCGACGTATACATAGCCACCACCACAATGCTAAAAATTCTTATGTCTGTACCGATAACGATACCAAAATAAAATAGCTAGCCCAACTATCAATAAATTGGACTAGCTACATTTCTTACAATCTAGTTATCTAAAACTTAGAGATAATCATTTCTGTTGTCAGCTCTATTAATCATCTCTTCTGGTCCTGGCTTAGCCTGTGACTTTCCTTCTGGACTATGGTCCTCGCTAGCAAGGTGCTCCTCATAGATGTCAATACGCTTCCAAACTCCCTTAGGCTTAACGCCCTCTTCAAGTTCGATAACGTTAGCGCCAACATTGAGCTCGTCCTCTGCCCAGTGACCCCAGTGATAGAGCGCATCTGACTCGCGAACGTAACCATCACCAAGCATCCAGTTTGCTGCTCTTGGAGTATAGGATGGGATGATACCAGCACCAAGGTAGATATGAATCAAAATTAAGATACAAAAACCAAAGGTGCAAAGGTCGTGACAGAAGAGGAAGAAGGAGAAAAGTCCTATTCCAATTAGGTCTGGACCAGCCCAAAGTGCAATACCTGAGAGCATAAAACCAAAGATAATAACATACATAGCAAGGTCTGAAATTCTCTGACCTGACTTGGTGTAACCCTGTTTTGGAAGGTGTACACTTTGAGGGTTTGCCATGTATGGGAAGAACTTGGCCATAAACTCAATATCGTCTTTATCCCAGCTGTGACCAATGTGTCTAAAGGAAGCGAGGAGGTTACTTGGATTAATGGTAAAGCAAACTACTGTTACCAGCATCCAAGATACCGCAAAGATTCTGTGCCAAACTCTTGCAACCTGAATACCTAGGTGTGGTGTGTTAAATCCAATAAAGTCAATAAAGAGGATAAAACCTGAAGCTAAAAGCAAGAAGGCAAAGATAATGTTTGACCAGTGCCAAATGCGGTGATAAATATCGTGACGCGCAATGTATCTAATCTTCTTGTTCCCAGTGTTTTTAGTCTCCTGAGTCTTTTCGTTAGTAGCCATTACTTATCACCCTCTTTCTTCTCACTTACCACAAGGGTATCTGATCCAAGTTTTTTGAGCTTTGAATTTTTGCCCTCGTAAAGCTTGTTGTTATCGTCATCAACCTTTTCTGAGTCAACAACCTCTTCAAGAATCTCTTGTCTTGACTTAGTGGTCCACTCACCATCACCTCTGGTTGGCATATGGTCAAAGCCTTTTTGGTTAACCTTTCCAACCAAGAAGGTCTCGTCAAGCTCGTTATCATATTCAAGTGCGTCAACGCCTCTAAAGTACTTACGTGAGTTGTAGCGAGCAGCTGCAAGTAGTGCAAAGGTTGCAGCAGCACCAACTGCGGTAGCAGGACGTAGAATCTCTGCACCAGTTCTTAAGAGCGGAATCTTTGGATTTACTGGTAATCCAACAGCTTCTGCGCCGTATTGAAGCACGTCAATAACGTGAAGTCCGTCAAGCTCATGCTCACCATATACAACTGCGTCTGGATACGTTGGCTTAAGGTAGTCAACACGAGCATTAGCAATATCAACCATCTCTTGCCAGTCACCAAATTGAAGTGCGTTTGAGGTGCATGATGATACACAGGCAGGATCTCTTCCCGCATCAAGTCTGTCTAGACACATCCAGCACTTACGCTCTTTACCACCCACACGCTCTGAGTGCTTTGGGATATTAAACGGACAACCGGTTTGGCAGTAGTGACAACCAATGCATTTGTCTGGGTCAATATCTACAAAGCCACCGTCAACGTGATGACATGCACCAGTTGGGCATGCAATTACGCAACCAGCATGGGTGCAGTGGTGGCATGCTACACGACCAAAAGCCCACTTAACTCCTAGAGGACCTCCGTCATGCTCGTCAAAAGACATGTGCAAGAAGGTATCACCATCGTTTTCAAGTGGTGACTCATAGCTTCCTGGGAAGGTATAGTCATCTGAATACACTGGTGATGGGTTTTGGTTCCACTGTTTACAAGCTACCTGACAACCCTTACAACCGGTGCACTTTGATGCATCGTATAAAATAGCCTGCTCAGGTCTTGAGTATGCGGTGTTATAGGTATAGCGTCCCATTATTTATCACCCACCTTCCTGATATCTACAAGGAAGGCTTTATACTCAGGAATCTTTGAGTTAGGGTCACCGTAGAATGGAGAGAGCTCATTTGCAGACTCACCGCGTGAGCACATTGAAGCAAATCCCCAGTTCCAAGGAATACCAATAATCTCATGCTTACCACTTGCTAAGTTAAATGCCTTCATTCTCTTAGTAACCATTGCTGGAACCTTAATAGATCCACGATGGTTAAATACCTCAACAAGCTCACCGTTTTTAATGTGGCGTGCTGTTGCAAGCTCTTCAGAGATTTCTACAAACACCTTAGGCTGGCACTCTGCAAGCCAAGGAATATTTCTTGTCATAGCTCCTGCTTGCCAGTGCTCAGACATACGGTAGGTTGTACAGATAAGTGGGAACTCATCTGATGAAGCAATCTTGTTGATGTCTGCGTATACATTAGCAACAGGGTTGTTTTGTACCTTTGAGAGGTAGTTCTTTTGAACAGACTCAAATGGCTCATAGTGCTCAGGAAGAGGACCTTCGTTAGTGCCCGTAGTAAAGAGGGCAGCTCTTTGCTCAGAGTTCATCATGAAGGCAACAGTCTTTTCAGGTCTCTTGTGAGTACCGTCAGCGTTCTTGTAGCCAAAGTCAGGCACATCGTTTGTAATCCACTTTTGAGTCTCTTCATTCCACTCAACAAGTGGGAACTTAGGATTGTAAGGCTTACCATTCTTATCAGCAGATGCTCTGTTGTAAAGAATGTGTCTGTTAAGAGGCCATACCCATGACCATTCGAGGTATTGATTTAAGCCACCCTTACCGCCTTCATATCCAACGTCAGCGGTAACACGTCTGCCGCATGGCTGAAGTGATGGGTCATCTTTTGCATCATTGTTGCAGTAATAGCCTGAGTAAATCCAAGCACCGCAAGCAGTAGAACCATCAGCTTTGAGGCTACCAAAGCCAGGAAGGAGCTCTCCGGTCTCAGTGTTGTAACCGTTGATGCCCATAGCAGCCTTACGTGAGTCAAACTTGCCCTCATCGTCAAGATAGTCCCATTTAAGGTTCATGATTGGCTCATCGTACTGACCTGGCTCCTCGCGATATGCATCTTGTACTGCATGGAGGAGGTGGGTGTACATCTCGCCGTCGTCAATGCAGTCACCTGCAGGCTCAACAGCCTTGCATCTCCACTGAGCCATACGTCCTGAGTTGGTTACCGTACCTTGCTTCTCAAATGATGAAGCCATTGGAAGGAGGAATACCTCGGTATCAATCTCTGATGGATCGTTTCCAGGACGCTTCCAGAATACAGAGGTCTCAGTTTCCCAAAGGTCTGCACATACAAGCATCTCAAGTTTCTTGAGTGCCTCATTTACAACGTTTACGTTAGGCATACCTACGATAGGGTTTTGACCTGCTGCAATACACATTCTAATGTCATCATCACCGTTATAGAGGTTTTGGATGATAGTCATGTATGAGTGGTCTTTACCGTCCATCTTTGGTAGGTAGTCAAAGCAGTAATCATTGTCTACCGTTGCGTGCTCACCATACATCTCTTTTAAAGTAGAGATAATAAACTTAGGCCTGTTGGTATAGTAACCAGAAGCTGCAGTAGTCTGCTCCAAGTATTTTCTTAAGGTTGGCTGAGTCTTTGCAACTGCCAAGGTTGAATATGCAGTAAATTGGTCAAAGAGAAGACCCATATCGGTAGAACCTTGAACGTTAGACTCACCACGAAGTGCGTCAACACCTCCACCGCAAACACCGATGTTACCAAGGAGAATCTGCATCATTGCAAGGCACTTGATCATCTGTGAACCGGTTGAGTGTTGGGTTAGACCCATCGCATAGAGGTAGGTTGATGATTTATCTGGAGCACCAGTCTCACCAATCATCTGAGCGATTTGTAAGAAGGTCTCTTTGGTCATACCACAGATATTCTCAACCATCTCTGGGGTGTATCTCTCATAGTGCTTCTTAATAAGCTGGAATACACAGTGAGGATCTTGCATGGTTGGGTCTTGTTTAATCTTGCGCTCTACAGGTGGTTGGAAGGTAGGAACTCCTGGCTCATTTACCCATTCAAATCCCTTAGGAATATTTGGTAGAGCCTCTTTTGCCTTCTCAGCAGCAGCTGCCTCCTCAGGCTTCATAGCTGCACCCTGCATAGTATTGGTCTCAGGTCTTGAATCAGCAGCGTTAGTGATATTTGCCGTAGCAGCTAGTTTATCTGCAGGAGTATCTTCCTCGTACTGATAGGTCCAAGTTTCTTTGTTGTATTTTCTTGTCTCTGGATCATATCCGGTAAAGAGACCCTCATCAAAACCAAAGTCCTCATTAACTAAGAATGGAGCAGTGGTCCAATTTTTAACATAATCCTCTTGATAGAGAT
>JASBYZ010000073.1 GCA_029983705.1 Coriobacteriales bacterium | reverse complement strand
CCTCTGATAAAAGCTTGGTAGACACAATAATTGTGTCTACCTCACATGGCTTGCTTTTCAAAAATCCTCCCCTATTTATTTAGCTAATTTAAAATCTTGGTAACTGTGATAACCGTCTACTATCGTATCACTAACCTTACCGATAAATTCATAGCCTTTAAATGGGGTGTTTTTAGATTTAGAGTAGATGTCTTTATTCTCAAAGGTCCACTTTTTATCTGGGTCGATAATGGTTAAATCACCCTTTGAGCCAGCCTTAATTTGTACTGGTTCAGTATGAAGCAGTCTTCTTGGCGCAATAGACATACGCTCTACCAAATCTTGGTAGCTCATTTTGCCGTTTACCACAAAGTTAGTGTGTATGAGGGCAAATGAGGTCTCAAGACCAATAATTCCAAATGGAGCATCTTCAAAGTGAATATTTTTCTCATGCTCTGCGTGAGGAGCGTGGTCAGTAACTAAGCAGTCAATATCTCCCTTGATAAAGTACTCTTGAAGCTTAAGCATATCTTCTTTGCTTCTGAGAGGTGGGTTCATTTTTAGGTTTACTGGATATTTTGAGTCGATAAGTTCCTCATTGAGTAGCAAGTGATGAGGACAAACTTCACAGCTTACCTGTACCCCTTCAGCCTTAGCCTTCTTTACCATCTCAACACCCTTAGCAGTGGTAATGTGAGCAATATGAAGGCGAGCGCCCGTAATTTTTGCAAGTTCAATATCGCGCTCGATCTGAATTTCTTCGCCTAAAGTTGGCCAGCCAGTAAGACCTAAGTGGTCTGAAATTGGGCTTTCGTTCATAACACCCTTACCAACAATTCCCTCATCTTCGCAGTGAGAGATGATAAGTGCGTCAAATTGACGAGAGTACTCCATAGCAGTACGCTCCATGCCACCATTTTGTACGCCATGTCCGTCATCGGTAAAGCCTAATGCACCAGCATTGTACATGCTTCCCATTTCTGCAAGGTGCTCACCTTTAAGGCCATTTGTAATAGCGCCAAGTGGATATACCTTACAAATTCCAAGCTCTTTAGCTTTTTCATACTGATAGCTTACAAGCTCTGCAGTGTCAGTCGTTGGCTTGGTGTTTGGCATAGTTGCAACGCCTGTAAAACCACCAGCTACAGCAGCCTGTGAACCTGTCTTAATATCTTCTTTATACTCTTGGCCAGGATCTCTAAAGTGAACGTGCATATCAAAGAAACCAGGAAGTGCAATTTTTCCTGAATAATCCTCAGTCACGCCCTTCTCGATAGAAAGGTTTTGACCTACCTCTTTAATAATGCCGTCTTGAATAACAATATCTACAACCTCATCGAGGTCACAACTTGGGTCAATTGCTCTAACATTTTTAATCAGCAATGCCATTTACCTCACCACCTAATAATAAATACATGCTTGCCATACGAACATATAATCCAGCGCTTACCTGGTCAATAATGCGAGATTTAGGAGCATACACAAGCTCTGAATCAATCTCTACACCACGATTGACAGGTCCTGGGTGACATACAATTGCGTTTTCTTTAAGCATGTCATAGCGCTCTTGAGTAATACCGTATAAGTCACGATACTCTTCAAGAGAAGGAATTGGAGTTGAGTCAATTCGCTCAAGCTGAATTCTTAAGAGGTAGACTACATCAACTTCTGGAAGAACTTCTTCGATGTTTGAGGTGTAGTTTACGTCCATTTGGTCAACAAACTTAGGCATAAATGTTCTAGGACCAACAAGTGTAGTCTTAATGCCAAGTGTTTTAAAAGCGGGAACAAGCGAGCCTACCACGCGTGAGTGTGAGCAGTCTCCAACAATTGCAATATTTAAGCCCTCAAGCTTTCCAAAATGAGCGCGAATTGCGTAGAGATCAAGCAAGGTCTGAGTAGGATGCTGATGCTTTCCATCTCCTGCGTTCATAATTACTGCATCGGTGTAATTTTTTAAAAGCTCAGGTGCTCCGGCATGGCTGTCACGAATTACTACCATGTCAATTTTATATGCCGATAAGGTGCGTGCGGTGTCTTCAAAAGACTCACCCTTTTTAACTGCAGAGCCTGAACTTGAGAAGTTAAGTGTATCTGCGCTGAGGCGCTTTTCTGCAATTTCAAAAGAAGAACGAGTGCGAGTTGAGTTTTCGAGGAACATATTTACGATAGTTTTGCCTTTAAGAGCTGGAACCTTTTTGATAGGTCTTGAGTTAATCTCTTCAAAGGCCTTAGCGGTGTCTAAGATCTGATAGAAATCATCCTTAGTAAGTTCATTAGTATCAGTTAAATGCTTAACACTTAGCATAGATTACTTTCCTTCCTCGGTGTAGATTTCTAGGGCATCTACTTCATCTACCGGCTTAATCTTAAAGACGATGTGCTCATCTTTAGATGATGGGATGTTCTTTCCAACATAGTCAGCACGGATAGGAAGTTCTCTATGTCCTCTGTCACAGATAACAGCAAGTTGTACAGTTGCTGGACGACCATAGTCAACTAAAGCCTCTAGAGCGGCCCTAATAGTGCGGCCTGTATAGAGAATGTCATCTACAAGCACAACGTTTTTGTCATCAAGTGAAAAGAGAATGTTACTTGCCTGAATTTCTGGTGCAAGCATGTGAGAGAAGTCATCGCGATAAAAAGAGATATCGAGGCTTCCAACCTTAAGTTTAGTTCCTTCGATTTTCTCAATTTCTTGAGCGATGCGTTCAGCAAGTACATCACCACGACGTACAATACCAACAAATACTAAGTCTTTTGTTCCTTTATTTCTTTCAAGGATTTCATGAGCGATACGAGTAATAGCTCGACTGATTTCATGCTCAGATAAGAGCTGCGCTTTGAGCGCATAGTTGTTCTCCATGCGAGAGTTACCACCTTTCTGATATCTCGTACCAAAATTTAAAGGTCGAAAAGATTATACAACTCTCAGTCTTGAGTGCAAGAAAATTTAATTAGTTTTTTATCCCTGTTAACTATGTTTTTTGATATTAGTTTTCTCTTGCATTAATAAATTTTTAGCATTAAGATTTCCTTACCAAGTATATCCTCGGTATGGAAAGGTGACTATGACACGTATACGACTGAACGCAAAGAATCGAAAAGAACGAATTCAAGATGTAGCCTTAGAGCTATTTCTAGCAAAAGGCTTTCAAAAAACTACTATGCAAGAAATTGCAGAAGCGTGTGATTTATCTATTGGAGGTTTCTACCACCATTATAAGAACAGTACTCAAATATTATATGATTTAATGCTTCGAGGAGATGAAATACGAAAACAACAATTATCTTTATTTAAAAATGATTTACCAACTTCTATTTCAACACAAGAAATATCGAAATTTATAGTTGATAAAATCTTATCTAGAAATAAATTTCAAGAAATGTATGTCGTCTTCCTACAAGCATCTCAACATAACCGCGAGCTTTATGATTTATATAAAAAGATTGAGCACAAAAGTATAACTGATTATCAATTAATATTTAAAAGCTGTGGCTATGAGTTTAGTGATGCGAGCTGGAAATACATTACTGACATTATCAATACCTTACTTGTGGGTCAACAAATTCTAAATACCCACAATACATTTGAACAAAATCGATTATTTATAGAAAAGTGCATTGATAACATACTGACTCAAGATATTAAAGGGCACAAACATGGATAAGCAAAGCGAGTTTTTATTAAACAGCAAAATTTCTAAGTTACTTATCAAATTATCAGTACCTGCCATCATAGGAATGCTCGTTATAGGTCTTTATCCACTAATAGATGGTATATTTGCTGGACAAATTTTAGGTCAAAATTCCATGACCGCAATAGGAATATCAACCCCTTTTACCTACATTAATTCAGGTATTAGCACACTTATAGGTGTTGGTTCAGCATCTATATTATCTAGAGCATTAGGCGAAAATAATAAGGCATTAATAGATAAGATAATGGGAAATTTAGTTGTTTGGATACTTGGATTTTCCCTTGTAACTACAGTTCTTGGAATAATATTTTGCAGATCCCTTCTAGGTTTTATGGGAGCTGAAGGTGAAATTTTAAATTTAGCTGAGAGATATCTGCGTATTATATTCGTTGGTTCTCTTTTTGTTAATTTTGCACAAGCAGCTAATATGATTATGCGCGCTGAAGGATTAATGAAACAGGCCATGTTGTTAATGGCCTCTGGTGCAATTATTAACATTATCTTAGACCCAATCTTAATGATTTCAATGGGATCAAGAGGAATTGAAGGTGCTGCTATTGCAACAATTATAGCTCAAGTACTGCAGGCTAGCCTCACACTTTACTATTTTTTATATAAAAGCAAGGTAGTAAAAATTGGTAGATTAAAAGTTTCAAAGCTAATTTATAAAGAGATGTTTGCTATAGGAATATCAGCAATGTTAATGCAGGTTTTAACTATCATTCAACAAGCATTTCTATATAGTCAGGCATTTTTATTTGGTGGGGATGCAGCAGGAGCAGTAATGGCTGCAGCTCTTAGAATACAAGCATTTTCATTTATTCCTCTATGGGGAATGGCACAAGGTCTTCAACCAGCAATAGGTAGCAATTATGGTGCAAAAAAATATAATCGAGTTGAAAAAATATTTAAAATGTTTGCTCTTGTTTCAACGCTATTGGCAGCAGTATTTTGGTTACCAATAGAAATATTTGCTACTCCATTATTAGGCTTATTTGGATTAGATAATCAAACTCTAATTCTTGGTGTTCCTGCTTTTAGAGCTATCTATAGTATTTTTATAGTATATGGATTAATGATTATGCTTATTACTTTTTTCCAAGCTATTGGTGATGCTAAAAGCGCTGGTATATTAGTTATGATGCGTCAAATAATATTATTTATACCCGTAGTTATATTTTTACCAAGAATGTTTGGCATATCTGGCTTATGGTGGAGTTTGCCACTTGTTGACGGCATAGTTATTGTCACAGGAATTATTATGTACCTAAAAACAATTCTTAAAATAAGAAAATCTGAAGCAACAGAATAATACTACGTATCAAAGCGATAATACAAAAACATGTATTATCGCTTTGATTTAGCTCTATTCAAAAAATAAGTAACAATATAGGAAATTATAAGTATAGCTACGCTGATTAAGATAATAGTTCCACCAGGCTTTAGATTGAAATAAAAGGAAGCGTAAAGTGCAATAACTGTTGAAGTTAGAGCAAAAATTACTGAGAATATCACCGTTTGTTTATAGCCCTTAGCTACAAGAATCCCATTTACCACAGGCACTACCATAATGCCAGAGACAATTAAGGCACCAACTGCCCTTGATGAAATAGCAACAGCTAATGCTATTAAAATGGTGAGTATGAAGTTTATTAAACTTACCGGTACGCCAGAAAGTCGTGCGAGCTTCTCGTCAAAAGCTAAGAGCTCAAACTCACGCCAAAATAAGGCAAATACAAGGATGATTACAACTGCAAGTCCTATAACCGCGTAAAACTCTTGATCAGATATTGCAACAATACTACCAAACAAAAATGCATTAAAATCAGCAGATTTATTAACAAATCCAGAAAGCACACCGGCTAAGCCCACACCTGTTGCACTCACGATAGCAATTGAAACTTCAGAAAAATCAGGAATCTTCTTTCTGATAACCTCAATACATAAAGCTCCTGCTATAGCTGCCAAAACAGCACCAAGTACAGGATTAATGCCACCTATAAGTCCTGCAGCAACACCAGCTAAAGATACGTGAGATAAAGAGTCTCCCATCATAGAAAGGTGGCGCAATACCACCACAACACCAATCATTGGGATAATGATGGCAATTAAAATACCCACGATAAAGGCGGTCTGCATAAATTCATATGAAAAAATATCGAGCATGTATCCACCTTTATCCTATGCTTTTAATTTTTAGGTCTTCAATTAAAACAAATTGATCTGCATATTCTTTAATATCTTGAGGGTCATGAGTAACCATAATCATTGTTACCCCGTCCTCTTTATTTTGTTGATGGAGTATGCGATACAGTGCATCTTGTGAGTCTCTATCAAGGCCTGCACTTGGCTCATCCATGATAAGCAAATCTGGTTTGGTAACGAGTGCACGAGCAAGCATGATACGTTTGAGTTGACCTCCGCTTAAAGAAGAAAGCTTCTTATCTTTAAACTCACTCATGCCAACATACTCTAAAACCTCATCAACAAGCTTAGCGCCACCCTTAAGAGGTGGCTTTAAAAAACCTGACAGCGTATAGAGATTATTTTTTATCACCTCATAGGCTGTGCCCGGAAACTTTGTATCAAAATTTGTTTGAGGCACAAAACCAATACGCTGCCAGTGTTTAAAATGTTTGATATCTTCGCCAAAAAGCTTAATAGTACCCTTAGTAACTTGGCGCTCTTTAAGTATGAGCTTGAGCAAGGTTGATTTACCCGCTCCGTTATCTCCAATAATTCCAGTAAAGGAACCTGACTCAACCTCAAGAGAGGCATCGTTAAAAATTTGTTGGTCAGGATAGGAAAAACTAATGTGTACTAACTCTAAGGCTTTTGGCATACTCACTTCTTGTCTGTTGTTAGGCTAAATTTTTCTTAAGAGTTTCAAGATTTTTCTTTAACAAGTCAAGATAGGTCTCGTTGTTCTTTTGCATATCTTCAGTATAAGCTTCAATTGTATACAAGGTATCAAGATTTGCGCCAGTTTCTTTTGAAACAGCTTGAGCAACCTTTGGTGACACTAACTCTTCGGTAAATATTGCCTTAACATTGTTCTCTTTTACAAAGTCTACAATCTTTGCCATATCCTTTGGTGAAGGCTCACTATCTCCGTTTACACCAGAAATACCAAGTTGCTTTAAGTCATAGTCATTTGCAAGATAGGCAAAGGCAGTATGAGAGGTAACGATTGCCTTATTTGAAAGCTTTGAAAGTTCTTCTGTATAGTTTTTATCCAACTCTTCAAGCTCTGCTTTAAGGGCATCATAGTTTTGTTTGTAGCTCTCTTTGTTTGCGGGATCTACCTCAACTAAGCCATTGTAAATAGCTTCTGCTTGCGCAATTGCGCGCTTTGGCGATAACCAAAGGTGTGGATCGTTTGGACCGTGGCTGTGATGATGCTCGTGTTCGTGAGCAGCATCATGGTCGTGGCCTTCATGTTCGTGGCCTTCATGTTCATGCTCATGTTCTTCTTCCCCAACACTTGCAAGAAGTTGGGTGTTTTTAGAGGTATCAACAACGCTTAGGTCTTTATTTTTGTTTGACTCAAGCATATCTTCTGCCCAAAGCTCCATACCTGCACCATTCATTACAAAGAGCTTAGCATCTTTAATCTTTATAATATCTTGTACAGATGGCTCATAACCATGAGGCTCAACCCCATTTGGAATAAGGGAGTTTACCTCGACCTTATCGCCCGCAATTCTCTCTGTCATATACTGAAGCGGATAAATTGTAGTGACTACTTTGATGCCACTTGAATTTGCTGCATCTGAAGATGTAGGTGCAGAAGCTTTCTGTGAACATCCCGCCAAGAGCGCTAATACGAGCGCTGAGCAGAG
>JASBYZ010000072.1 GCA_029983705.1 Coriobacteriales bacterium | reverse complement strand
AAAAGGAGTCTATCGAAGACACTGCTCGCGTACTTGGTCGTTTATATGACGGTATTGAGTTTAGAGGATTTGACCAGGCAGACGTTGATGAACTCGCTGCAAAAGCTGGTGTTCCTGTATGGAATGGTTTAACCAACGAATGGCATCCAACCCAGATGCTTGCTGATATTTTAACTATGCAAGAGAACTTTAATTACGACATTAAAGGCAAGAAGTTTGCATACTTTGGAGACGCTCGCTTTAACATGTGCCGCTCTTATCTCGTAATTTGCGCAAAGCTTGGTATTAACTTTGTAGCATGTGGTCCTAAGGAGTACATGCCAGACGATGAGCTCGTTAAGACCTGCCAAGAGATTGCCAAAGAGAACGGTTCAACCATTACCTTGACAGAGAATGTGGATGAAGCTGCAAAGGGCGCACATGTTATCGCAACTGATGTTTGGGTTTCAATGGGTGAGCCAGATGAGGTTTGGGAGCCACGCATTAAGGCACTTACCCCATACCGCGTAACTAAAGAGATTATGGCAAAGGCTGAGCCAGACGCTATCTTCCTACACTGCCTCCCATCATTCCACGATACCAACACCACCATTGGTGCAGATATTGCAGAGAAATTTGGCGTAACTGAGATGGAAGTTACCGATGAGGTATTTGAATCAGCTCAATCAAGAGTATTTGATGAGGCTGAAAACCGCATGCACACCATTAAAGCAGTTATGTATGCAACCTTAAGATAAAAACGCGATTAAGAATTGAGGTTTGCAGATGGGATACAAAAAAGGAAGCGGTAAGTCAGTAGTTATCGCCCTTGGTGGTAACGCACTTGGAAATACCCCACAAGAGCAACTTGCCCTTGTACAAAACACCGCATCTCATATTGTGGATATGCTTGAAGAAGATACAAACGTAATTGTATCTCACGGTAATGGTCCTCAGGTTGGCATGATTAACAACGCCTTTGCTTTTGCTTCATCTAAAGATGGCAAAACTCCTGAGATGCCTTTTCCAGAAGCAGGTGCTATGAGCCAAGGCTACATTGGCTACCACCTCTCACAAGCGCTTCTCAATGAGATAAAAAGAAGAAACATCCAAAGATCTGTAGTAAACGTTATTACTCAGACCGTTGTTGATAGAAACGACCCAGCATTTGATGATCCAACAAAGCCAGTTGGCGCCTTCTTAACAGAAGAAGAGGCTAAGGCTAAGGCCGCTGAGACTGGCTGGACATACAAGGAGGATGCTGGAAGAGGTTGGAGACAGGTAGTTGCTTCTCCAAAACCTGTAAGAATCGTTGAGTTTGATGCAATTACAGACTTAAACGAGGCAGGCTACGTTGTAGTTTCAACCGGTGGTGGAGGAATTCCTGTATTTGAGACCGAGAACGGTTATGAAGGAGTTCCAGCTGTTATCGATAAAGACCGCTCAAGCTCAAGACTTGCAGCAGACTTTGGCGCAGACATGCTTGTTATCTTAACCGCTGTTGAAAATGTAATGATCAACTTTAACACTCCTGAGCAAAAAGCTCTTACTAAGATGACTGTTGCTGAGGCAAAAGAGTACATCAAGCAAGGACAATTTGCTCCAGGTAGTATGCTTCCAAAGATTGAGGCTTGCATTGAGTATGTTGAGGCTTATCCACAAGGTAAGGCACTCATCACCTCTCTTGAATGTGCAGCCGCAGGACTTCGCGGTGAGGCAGGTACCATTATCACCGCTAAGTAGTATGTAGTTTCCTCCTATTTATTAGGAAATGGACGAGCTCCCAAGATACCATGGCTTGGGAGCTTGCTTCCTAACTTATTTTTTGACTCGTGAGGTTTGCTTTTATGCCAGATGAATTAGACTCTTTAGCATATGAAGTACTTGAAGGGGCAAAAACTGATTTGCTCATCAACCTCCACTTTATGAGTCCTATTTTTTCTGCCCTAAAGTTTTTGCCAATCAAAAATGCTTCGCTCGCAACTGATGGCACTCATATTCGCTATGACTCCAAAGAAATTTTAAAGATGTTTAAAGTAGAGCCTACGAGTGTTGCTCGCATGCTTCTTCACATCTCTTTACACAATGTCTTTTTGCATAGTTTTCCCAAAAGCGATACTCACCAAATGAGGTGGGATCTAAGCTGCGACATTGCTGTAGAAAACATTATTAACGAGCTCAATTTGCCTGCAAGTTATTCAGAGCGCTCTTCTCGCCAAGAAAGCTATGTGGCAACTATCAAAGAAGATATTCAAGTGCTCACGGCAGAATCTCTTTATAAGTACTTTGAAGACAGGAAGATAAGTGATTATGAGCTTGAGGAGATTCGCAAGGATTTTATTGTTGATGATCACAGCTCCTGGTATCTCTTTGAAACAGAATCTCGAGTAAGAAGACAAACTAAGCAGCTTAAAGAGGAGTCCTCTCAAAACGAGAGCAGAGCAGCTGGTGCTCTTGACTCAAAGGATGGTACTCAAACTGAAGAGGGGCCAGAAAAGGATGCTGAGTTTAGTCACAAGTCTTCTCGAGGCATGAGTACAGATGACATTGTCCAAAAAGAGGCACCTGAAAACGCAAAAAAGGCAATTAGAAAGCGTCTTGCAGATACCATAAATCTTGACCGCTCAAAAGAGCAGTGGAAAAACGCTGCCTATGAAATGGGAATTCAGCTTGATTCTTACATTCAGCACTGGGGAACTGAGAGTTCGAATTTAAGAATGAATCTGAAAAACGTGACACGAAAGCGCCAGGACTACAAAGAGTTTTTGCGAAAATTTGCAAGTACGGGAGAAGAGCTCAAGGTAAATGACGATGAGTTTGACTACGTTTTTTACTGCTATGGGCTTTCCTTATACAAAAATCTCCCTTTGATAGAGCCGCTTGAGTACGTTGAAGAGCACAAGATTAGAGACTTTGTGATTGCGATAGACACCTCCTCTTCTACAAAAGATGGACAGGTAAGAAAGTTTATCGAGAAAACCTACTCAATTTTGCGGGAGCAAACGAGTTTTTCGGTTCATATGAATGTCCTCATAATTCAGTGTGACGCTGCGATTACTGAGATGACAAAGATCTCATCGCCAGAAGATATTGAGAGATATCTCGAAAACCTAGAGATTAAAGGCTTAGGCGGCACGGATTTTAGACCAGTATTTAGGTATGTGGATGAACAGATTGCTAAAGGTGAGCTCAGCGACTTAAAAGGCCTCATTTATTTTACTGATGGACAGGGAAGTTTCCCCAAACAAGCTCCAGATTACGATGTGGCCTTTATCTTTGCAGACGAACAGTCACTTGACACCGAGGTTCCAAGCTGGGCTATGAAATTAGTGTTATAGATAAGATAGGATAGACATGAACATACAAGACGCCAAATTAGAAATTAAACATGCACTTAAAGCTTACTTTCTAAAAGACGAGTTTGGAAACTATTGCCTTCCAACTCATAAACAGCGCCCTATGTTTTTGCTTGGCGCGCCTGGTATTGGTAAGACTGCTATTATGGAGCAAATTGCCCAAGAGCTTGGCGTGGGACTCGTGTCGTATTCTATGACTCATCATACTCGTCAGTCAGCCCTAGGCCTTCCCTTTATCACTCAAAAAGAGTATAGCGATAAGCTCTATGACGTGTCTGAATTTACTATGAGTGAGATTATTTCTACAGTCTATGACTTTGAAGAGAAGACTGGAAGATGCGAGGGCATCCTATTTTTGGATGAGATCAACTGCGTTTCTGAGACGCTCATGCCTGCTATGCTTCAGTTTTTACAGTATAAGATCTTTGGTCGCCACCAGGTTCCTGATGGCTGGATTGTGGTTACGGCGGGAAACCCTAGCGAGTTTAATAGAAACGCTCGTGACTTTGACATTGCTACCTGGGATAGACTCAGAAGAATTGACGTTGAGCCAGATTACGCTGCTTGGAGAAAGTATGCCCTTGCTAAGCAGGTACATCCAAGTGTTGTGAGCTATCTTGATATAGAAAAGGATCATTTTTATAAGATTGAGACCACCATTGATGGTAAATCTTTTGTAACTGCTCGAGGATGGGATGACCTTTCTGCAACTATTAAGCTCTATGAGCAACTGGGTATGAGCGTAAGTGAAGAACTTATTGGCCAGTTTATTCAAAACGAAGAAATAGCAAAGCATTTTAGTGTGTACTACGACCTCTTTACTAAGTATAAGGATGGCTATCAGATTGACACTATCCTTGAGGGTAGTGTTGATGATAGGGTAATAGGTCAGGCACAAGATGCCTCCTTTGATGAGCGCGTATCTTTAATGGGGCTCTTAGTTGACGCCTTAAGTCAAAGGTTTAAAGAGAGCGTCTATTTTGAAAGCTATATAAGTCATATTTTTGAGTCCTTAACAAAGCTCAAAGATTCAGATGATTTGTATCAAGATCTAGTTGGGCTCCTAAAGTCTACCCAAGAAAAAATAAGACTTGAGCGCGAGAACAATCTATTAGATGAAGAAAATTACTTAGTTTATGAGAAGAGCGCCAAGTTTTGGGAGAGCTTAATAAGCCAAGCAAGTTCTAAGCACTTAAGCTTTGATGAAGCAAAAAAAGCCTTTGTGGCAGAGCGAGACAAACTTGAACATCTAACGCAAGAGATGAGTAAAACTCTTTCAAACACCTTGAAATTTGTAAAAGGTGCCTTTGGTGTTAATAAGGAGATGCTCATGTTAGTAGGAGATTTAGCCTCACATAAGCAGGCTATGCAATTTATTAACGAAAACGGATCTACAGAATATTTTGACTTAAGTGAAGCCTTGCTCTTTAATGATCGCGGCTCAGAATTGATTGACAAAATAGACAGGTTAGACTTTTCTACAAGTGATGAACAGCAATAAGCGCTGCAGAGCTTAAACAAAACATCACCCATATTTACCTGCGGTTTTTACTAAAGATGATTAATACGCAATAATTATGCAATAAAATCCTGGAATAAAAGGATAATTCTGCATATTATAAATTTTAGAAAATTATAAAAAATAAAAATCGTTAGAAAAAGCCCAGTAAAACGGGAAATAATATTACTTTCCAAATTTCAAGCCCTAAAAAATATTTTTAAAAATATACAATAAAGTTCCCAAAAATCATTGAAAAGATTTCCATAAGTAGTATTATGTAGTTAAGACAGAACGAAGTGATGTAAATCACTTAAGTTCATATTTGCTAACGCTAGTTATCAAATAGTAACTATCAGTTCGACGGAGGGTGATACCTCCATGAAGGGACGTAGCTATGGCAAAGATTGTTAACTCATGGAACGATTGGGATCCACTAAAGCACGTTATTGTTGGTGTTTGTGATCACTCAGTTATTCCTCCAGAGGAGCCAGCAACTTCTGAGAAAGTTCCTGTAGACTCTGAGATGCGCGGTATGTGGGGACCTCGTCCACTAGCAACCGTAGAGAAAGGTAACGAGGCTTTAGATAGACTCGTTAAAGTTCTTGAGGATCGCGGCGTAGTTGTTGACCGCCCAACTCCTCTCCAATGGAACCAAGCAATTGGTACTCCAGATTTTAGAAACGACTCAATGATGACCTGCATGCCTCCACGTGATATCCTCCTTACCATCGGTAATGAGATCATGGCATCAGCAAACTCATTCCGTTGCCGCTACTTTGAGTACTTAGCTTACTGGCCACTCATGAAGAAGTACTTTGATGAGGATCCAGAGTTCAAGTGGACTCAAGCACCTCGTCCTCGCTTAACTGATAAATCATACAAGCACAACTACTATGACGAGAAAATTTCTCTCGAAGAGCGCCTAGAGCGCACCGCTAACAAAGACTTCGTTACCACAGAAGTAGAGCCAATGTGGGACGCAGCAGACGTCATGCGCATGGGTAAAGATCTCTTTATCCAACACGGTCTAACCACCAACCGCACTGCTATGGAATGGTTCCAACGTTACTATCCAGAGCTTCGTGTACATGCAGTAAACTTCCCAGGTGACCCATACCCAATCCACATTGATGCAACCTTCGTACCACTTCGTCCAGGTTTAATCATCAACAACCCACAGCGTCCACTTCCAGAAGAGCAACGTGCTATCTTCGACGCAAATGATTGGGAAATCGTAGATGCAGCTCAACCTGCACACGATGAGCCACCAGCCCTTTGCTACAGCTCAGTATGGCTATCAATGAACTGCTTAGTTCTTGATCCTAAGACTGTTATTGTTGAGGGTTCTGAGGTTCACCAACAGGAGCAAATGGACAAGTTAGGCATGAACGTAATCCCTGTTGATATCCGCGATGCATACGCATTTGGTGGAGGTCTACACTGCTCAACCGCTGACGTTTATCGTGAGGGCGGCTGCGAGGACTACTTCCCTAACCGTGTAAAAGATTCAACTCTCATTCATCCTGAGATGTGGAATGACTAATTTCTCTTCATAGAGATTGGTCCAATAGTTAGTAAACTATTATGAACACTAGGGGCTTAAGTTCTCAAATAAGAACTTAAGCCCTTTATACTATCTGGACTTTTATGAGGGTAAAAGTCTAGGCCATACAAATTGAGTAATCCGTATGATGCGCACGTCTTTGCGTATAAAGGGCTCACTTCAGATTATTACTGAACTTGCTTATTTAATTCAAGAGATTATTCAATTTTGCGAATCACTGGAGTAAATATGTCTGAAACAAACAAAGTAACTCAAGGCTCCTCTGAAAAATCAACAGATTATACTATGAATCGTAAAATTGGCGTAATCGCCATGTTAATATCTGCTACTGGTATGGGCCTTGTAGGATTATTCAGTAGGTGGGCTACTCGAACAGATATGTTCGATGCAAGTCTTGGTCTTAACGCAGGTGACAGTGTAGGTGCATTTATGGCCTTAGGCCGTATGCTTATGGGTGTCGTGTTCTTTGTTGCACTACTTTTTATTACTAAAAAAGTAGATGTCTTTAAGAAGCTCAAACTTACCCCAGCTATTGCACTTGGTGGACTGATGATTGGTATGTCTCTTGCATGCTATGTTACATCCACCTTACTTACCTCCATTGCAAATGCTGTGCTCTTTATTTATATTGGCCCGGTAATTTGCGTACTGCTTGCAAGAATCTTTAGAAAAGAACCTATCTCACCACTTCAATGGGTGTGCTTGCTCGCAGTATTTATTGGTATGTTATTTGCCAATAACTTAGTAGGCTTTAATGTTCAAGGTCAGTTTGGTATTGACTTTAGTCTTGAGGCTTCAACCCCAGAATTTCCTATGAAGGCTATTGGAGACGCCTTTGGTCTTGCATCTGGTTTCTTATATGGTGCATCCATGTTCTTTAATGGCTATCGCAAAGATGCTGATACTACTGCACGTGGAGTATGGAACTTCATTTTTGCAAGTATTGGTGCGGCATTTTTTGTCATCGTATTAAACGCTATTGGTGTTATGGATCCAGCTTTATCAAACTGGCAGTTAAATATTGAATTTACTACCTTTAACTGGATTGGTGCAATACTCCTCTGGATTGTCTGCGGACCTATTGCACTAGGATTTTTACTCTTAGCAGGCAGAAATCTTCCAGCTCCTGACTATGGAACTATAGCTTACTGGGAGGTTCCTGTAGCTCTCATTATTGGAAT
>JASBYZ010000071.1 GCA_029983705.1 Coriobacteriales bacterium | reverse complement strand
TCTGGATATACACATTTAATACCTAAAGTTGTTGGAATTTCTTGTGGGAAGTTAGAAGCGCACCAACCAATTTTTTCTCCGCGCTGCTTTGCCTCATAAGCATCTGAATATGCTTTTGCAGCAAGTTCGCGAATAACAATTTTAGCAGGCTTCTTCTCCTCAGTTACCTCTGACATAAATCTCTCTCCTTAGAAATTGAGTTAAAAACCCTCAACTAAACCTGATGCAACGTTTTCCTCTAACATTTTTTTGATTTCGTCATCTGAATAACCTAAGTCAGCAAGCACTTCCTCTGTATGCTCACCAAGACGTGGGCCTTTTTCGTATGGAGCTTCCTTAGTATGCTCAAGTGTAATTGGAGGGCAAACCAAAGCTTTAGTACCACGAGGATATTCCATTTTCTTAAATGCACCAATTTCCCAAGCTTGCTCATCTGCAAGAACTTCGTCCCAGGTCTGGCAAACTGAGAAAGGAATGTCTGCATCTTGTAATAATTTCTTCCATTCTTCAGCAGTCTTAGAAGCAAAGCCTTCGGTAAAGATGTCATAAATCTCAGTTACACGGCCAGCCTTAGATGCTGCAGGAAGATTGCCAAGAACAGGATCATCAACGAGATCGCTACGATCCATAGCGGTAACAAGTTTGTTGTAATATAAGTCATAATTAGGTGTCATAACCTGAATGAACCTATCATCTTTAGTCTTAAATGGTGTCTGAGTTGGAAGAGCAGCAGTGCGTCTGTCCATTGGATACTTTTGACCACCAAATTCAGTACCATATTGGCTTGCAACGATAAGCATTTGTTGCATAAAGATTGCTGAATGAAGAAGGTTGGTTGAAACCTTATCACCTACACCAGTGGTTTTTGCTCTATAAAGTGCTGCCAAAACACCAGCTGCTAAAATCATTGCTGCTTGATGATCACCTAAACCAGGAATCCAGTTTGGAGGTACGGTACCCTTGTTATATAGTGAGCCAGACCATCCACCACGTGCAAAGAAAGCAGTGAAGTCAAAACCAGGCAAATCTTTATCTGGTCCAACTTCTCCATAGCCAGTGATATTACCGTATACAAGACTTGGATATTTTTCTTTTAAATCTACATAGGTAAGGTTTTGGCGAGCTAAAGCCTGTGGACGCCAATTGGTAAGGAAAATATCTGCCTTATCAAGAAGTTTGTAGAGTACCTCTTTACCTTTGTCAGTACGTAAATCCAGTACAATGCCTTTTTTGTTTGCGTTTTCCATATCAAAGCTGGTGTTTTCCTGTTGATCAAGTGGTCTACCTTCTGAAGGAGCGGTAAATCTTAAGTTATCGCCTTTTGCAGATTCAATTTTGATTACGTTTGCGCCTAAATCTGCAAGTAATCTACCAGCGCAAGGGACAGCGATAAACGTTGCCATTTCTACTACATTAACGCCTTTTAATGGATATTCTTTTTCACTCATTTATCCTCCTTATGATGAATTGCCATAAGACATGGCTCCCTTGATATAAATTATGTATTCTTTTCGTAGAGTAAATAACAGACATTGTGAAGATTTTGTCTGGTTGGCTTTGAGCTTTTTTTCATTTTGTTTGTATCAAACTTAGACTATTTTTTATTATTATTAATAAAGGGAGATTAACGATAAGGGGGCTCCATGTAACATGAAATCAAAAGATAGTGCTCTCGATTTGCTGATTAATGAATTTATTGAAGAGATTACCAGCTCTAGCCTTAATGATATAAAAATAGTTAATCTCATCAATCGTGCGGGTTTTAATCGCAACACCTTTTATTACTACTTTGCAAACAAATTTGATATTTGTGCCTATCTTTTTATGAGAGATTTAGATCAGGAATTGCGTGAGATTGTCCCTGGCAAAAACCTTGTGATTTATAAATCAGAAAATTTTGGTGAACTTGCTTACTATACTTTTATAGAAGCGGGAGCACACATGATTGATAGTGGCCCTTTTTTCAATGCATTATTAAGCGTATTAAACAAGAGATATGAAGTATATAAAAAAGTGTTTAGTCCAACCAACTACACTCTTATTAGCTATTTTGATAAATTATGGAAAAAGGAAATCGAGCATGATTTAAAGTACATCTTGGGCAACCGCAGAGTACATGAAGACGTTTGGACTACTTTAGTTCAATGTCGCTGTAAATTTATTAATGACATTATTCAGGTAAGTCTTTTCAACAATATAGATTTAGCCTCTTTGATGAACAACCCTTCTATGGACTTCATTTGGAACTCTATATATGTAGATTTATATCGAATGCTTAAATCTTCTAACTACAACATTCTTGATTCCACACTTAAACATCCCCACAAAAGAAACTAAACGTCTATGGATTCCAGTGAAACAAAAGCACTTACAAGACTCCTCATATAATTAAGGTTTTATTTTAAAGATGTATATCAATAGAGACCTTAAAGCACGCATGAGATACTATGAATTTTAGTAAAGAAACAACGGTAAGCCTGTTTCTGGTGAGACTATTTACATTAACCCAAGGAACCAATTATGAAAACTTATTTCATTAATGAAGAAAATAGACTGGGATATGAACCCCTCACTGATACTTTATACGTAGGGTATGGGTACTATCAATTGGGTAATTGCACTGTGCCAGAATTAGCAGATGGCCATATTGATGTTATGTATGGAGATCCCGATGGAGGCTTTGCTGGTGCAACGATCATGGATTTTAAAGAAACATATGGAGATGCCCCAAAATCCATTATTATAAAAGTTAAAACGCCATTTAAGTTAGTTTTTAATTTTCAATAAGATATCAAACTAAGTTTACAGTTACATATTTGCAATTAATAAAAATGACCATATGGCACAGAAAGCAACAATTAGCACAAGCAAAACTATATTAATAATCTTTTCAGATGAACGTTTGAGAAATTTTGATAAAACCATATAGAATATTATGCCAAGAACTGCACCGAGCGTATTCATTATGACATCAGTTATATCGCTAACACCAATGCCTAACACATACTGAATTATTTCAAATGATAAGCTCAATAACAGAGCAGTGACAATTTTAAGAAGCAAATTAGATGGCTTATTAAATACCATCATGTAAATACCTAGAGGCATAAATGCTATAGCATTTGTAACCAATTCAAAATAGACTATTTCTCCATTAACACTCATTGACTGTGCAAACGGAATTAAATTTATGCTTGATTGCCTCCACTGTGGAAGTGCAAAATCAAATTTAAAAAGTATAAGCCAAATTAAAAGAAGTAAATATACTATGAAAATAAAATAACTCAGATTAGAATTCTTTTGATGTTTGAATTCTTTAAAATTCTCAGCCATTGGAACTCCCCAAAATCAAGCTTTTATAAATATTCTACTGCGAAAGAAAAAAATCAACTCTACCGTTGATAAACTGTTTTTATCGAAATGGTGGAGGCGCGGAGAGTCGAACTCCGGTCCATGCTAGAACATTAAGAGCTTCTACAAGCTTATCCACCATAAAAGTTTTGGTATCTGCCTATATGGTGGACCACGAGCAAATACCTAGTCAGTTCTATCTTAGTCAAAGGCATACTGACTACGTCCTTTGGTGCAAACCCCTAAAAATGGCGTCTATGGCTAGAAGCGGAGTTAAATTCTAACGAGACGTCGCTGCAACTAAAGTTTAAGCAGCGAGGGCAAATCTATTGTTGTCATTTATTTTTGACAAGTGCCCCTGTTTAACGTGGCAAGGCGACCACGACTTGCTTCCTCTCTTTGCACTATCATGTCGAAACCAGTCGCCCCCTCAAAAGAGAAGCTCAAAATTTCGAGCGTTTTCAAGATTCAATTCCAGTCTTTAACTGGATTAGTTACTATACCACGTTTAGCCCACACTATTCCACTGATGTGCGTTAAACTTGTAGAAAGAAAGATAGCACTATGATAAACAGACTTGAGGAGAGCTATGCTTGCTAAAACACAGCAAAACTTTAGACAAACAATTGATCTAAATGGTATTTGGGATTTTAAATTAGACGAGGATAACGAGGGTGTCGATGGCCTTTGGATGGAGTCAAAGCTCTACGCTGCAAGGCCTATGCCAGTTCCTGCCTCCTATAACGACATCACTGCAAACCTTGATATTCACCAGAATACGGAGCCTGTGTGGTACCAAAGATCATTTATAGCTCCAAAACTTGGCCAAAATACTAAAGCATTTTTAGTTTTTGAATCGGTTAGCCACACTGCACATGTTTATATTAACGACAAAGAAGTGGGCAGTCATGAGGGCGCTGAGTCAAGCTTTGAGTTTGACGTTACAAATGCTCTTAAAGAAGGAACTTCCCAGCTCTTAAGCGTTCGCGTTAGTGGCAAGGCAAGTGATTCTAAACTTTATGACTATAAGGGTATTGACGGAAAAGTCTCTCTTGAAATTCGTCCTTCAAACTACATTAAAGAAATCAAGTTTATTACCAAGGGCATTACTCCCCTTGCAACCGGTGGCGTTGACTTTGCTCAGTGCGAATACGAAGTAATTACGAGTGAAGAGCAGGTAGCTCTGGTAAAGATTGTGCTTAAAAACTTCAAGGGCGATAAGGTATTTGAGTCAGATAAACTTACTGATAGCTTCAAGCTTGATAGACCAACGCTGTGGTCTCTTGATATGCCTTATCTTTACACCTTCTGCGTAGAGTTTGGCGATGACTATTATGAGCAGCAACTTGGTATTAGAAGCTCAATCATCTTAGAAAACCAGCTGCTTCTAAACAGCAATCCTGTTAAGCTCCACGGCTTTAACTATATCAAGGATTATCCATTAAGCGGCAGAAGCGTAAGCGACACCCAGCTTGCACATGATATTGAGCTTATGATTTGGATGGGCGCAAATTGCATCACCTCAACAACTTCAAAGCTTCCAGAAGAGCTCTTAAACTGGGCTGATAAGAATGGAATTCTTGCCATTGAAGGTATCTCAAACTTTGATACAGAAGCTCTTAAAGCTCAAATCAGCATCAAACAAAACCATCCTTCTCTTGTTGCTTGGATGATTCATGCCTGCGAGGATACAAAAGATAAACTCGATGAGCGTATTGACCTCATCAGAGAGCTTGACCCTGCTCATAGACCAATTTTTGTAAAGTGCGGTGCATCTAAGACAAAAGATTTTGTTGAGTATGGTGATGTATTAGTACTCGACATGTGCTGTAGCAATAAGGAAGCTTCAGATGTGGCAAGCTTTATTTCAAACTATATCGCTAAGTTTAATGAGATAAGCAAAGATCACACCAAGCCACTACTTGCGTTCAACTTTGCCCCAGAGGCTCCAGCTGCTTCTCGCTCATACTTTGAAGATATTTACTCAGAAGATTTCCAAGTATCAGCTCTCGCACAGCTTGGATATAACTTTGACGCTAATGAATATATTATTGGTGAGGTACTAGGCAGTTTGGCTGATTACAAGCTTGCTGCTAAAGGCCAGAAGAGTCCAATTAAAACTTCAGGAGTATTTACTCGTGACCGCGATGCTAAAACCTCAGCTTACACACTTAGAGTTAGATGGCACATGCTTGACGGAAAAGAATTTTAATAAGCCAGCCCTATAGGATTTAGGCAATAAAAATCCCCTTGCTTAACCTTTATAAGATTTTGCAAGGGGAGTTCTTTTTACTTACTCTTCAACCTTTTTGAACTGGCTAGCAGGAGCGCCACATACAGGGCACTTGAAGTCCTCTGGAAGCTCATCTGCCTCAGTCTCGTGTACATAGCCGCAAAGCATGCATTTAAACTTGTTCATCTAAATACCTTTCTCTCCAATAAAATATTCTCCCCAGAAAAATTTAAGCGATTTTCTTAAATTTTTCTTTTGGAGCTTTACACAAAGGACAAATAAAGCTCTCTGGAAGCTCTTCCTCTTCTGTCTCATATACGTAACCGCATATTTGACATTCAAATCTGTGTATTCCCTTTTGAGCACCTTCATATTCAGTGTGCTCCGGCTCATCCCCAACATATGATGAAGCTTTTGACGGAGTCTTACCCTTGAGCGTACCTCTGTAGTAACTGTAGGTAAGAGGTTTTTCTGTCGTGTCATGCTCAAAGGCCTCGACAACTTCGCCTAAGAAAATGCTATGGGTATGACCATCAAGCTCGCCAGTGACCTTGCATTCAAATACTGCTGAAACTTGATTGCAATCTACAAAGCTTAAGCCAGATGTTGTAGAACCAGTCTTATACGCTGCAAATTTATCAACATCTTTAGATGATTGGAATCCAAAGTTTTTAATAAAGTCCATATCACAGTGCTGATTGAGTGTCATCACAACAAATTTTTGTGATTTCTCAATAAGCTCATGGGTGTGATTATCTTTGTTTACGATAATAATAAGCTGAAACGGATCAGAGCTCACTTGAACAGCCGTATTAATTACACAGGCAGCACGCTTATCCTCATACTCGCCAGCGGCAAGATACAAACCATAACTTAACTGGTGAAATGCTTTCTTTTCGATTCCCACGCGCAAGTCTCCCTCATCTAAACTGATAATTCTTCCTATATTTTATCCCCTAGCCAAGTGATTGTGTCAATACTATCGCTAATAATTAGTAAAATCTGACTTTCTTCACTACCTTCTCTAAAGATAATTTTCCAGCTGTTTCCATTTTCAAGCTGGCCACCATAGTAGACTTCTCCAGGCTTTCTTTCACCACTTAAGACATAATCATTAAGTGACTTACCTTCTAGAAGTCCTTGGTCTTTGCAGAAGTCTTCTAAGTTCTTCTCCAGTCTATCAGTCTTAACTGATTGACTAAAAATAGCAAGCCTGATATCTAAATCATTATCCCTTTCAGGAGGCCTAATTTTAAGAAGATCTGCAAACTGATCTGCTAAACATACGGTAAGACCTATTGATTCGCCTGCCCTTAAGGTATCAAAGGTCTTAACAAGTCCGTTGCCCTTAATAGCGCTCATAAACATATCTTGAACAGAAAACTGCTTTTTAAGACTTGCAACTATGTCTTTATCTTCTTCAGAGTTATTGGGAATTTGGCTTGCTACATAGTTAGAGCCAAATGCAAATATTTGATTGTTGCTGTAGTTAGAGCGCTTAAGGCTCTCGTTAAATGCTTCTTGATTGTTTGATACAAAGTAATCAAAGCGAGGGACATCTTGATGGGTAAAGCGAGCATATAAAATGAAGGCTAATAATGCTATTAAAGCCGTGAGCACCAAGGCTAATATAATTGTTGTTTTGCTACTAAAGCCTTTAGTGCCATCTATTGAGCCTGTAGAGTGAGAACTTTCACTTCTACGGTCAAGACCCAAAGCTCCATTCATATACGGACTTGGAGTCCCGTCAAGTTCCTGAAAAGGAGTGCGCTTTTGCTCTTCTGGACCAGCTTCTTGCAGAATATACCTTTGTGAATCAATTTTCTTTAACTCCTGAGAGCTCTCCTCAGGCTTATTATTTGATTCATCAAAACGCTCGTCCAAAACTCCTCCAATAAAAAAGCGCGCTTACTGATTTCTCATCTTAAGTTCTCGTCTGATTTCTCTATCGCTGTCACGCTTTGCCATATCACGACGCTTATCCCAAAGCTTTTTGCCCTTGCCAAGACCAATAGAAAGCTTGACACGGTTATTCTCGTCAAAATACATTGCAAGCGGAATTAAGGCATGCCCATTTTCTTGAGTCTTGCCAATCAAATACCTAATTTGACTTTTATGAAGCAGGAGCTTTCTTCTTCTATTAGAGTCCACA
>JASBYZ010000070.1 GCA_029983705.1 Coriobacteriales bacterium | reverse complement strand
AAATTTCTCTAAGCCCTGAACATAATGCTTGAGCCCCATTGTAAGTTTGTGCAATAACAATCGTTTTCATATAAGTAATATCCTTTCAAACTTGCTACTAAAGATTTGCAGCTTGCTTGAGTGCCTGGGCAAACTCAGCGATAGACTCATCAGAAGCATCTTTAATATTTTGTTGTCTTTGTACTTGTTCAGGCGCAAGATTTGATACGGTCTCAGCGCTTTGAGTAGCTTCAAGTTCTGTTGTCACTTCATGCATAGGCTTCTTACCTGCAGCAAGAATATCTTTCATTCCAGCAATACGTGGCTCTGCAATATCTGGCACAATCGAGATTATTGCAGGAGTTTCAACTTCAATATTTTGTATGCTATCCTCTAGAATTCTTGTAAGCTTAAGCTTAGAACCTTCAACTTCAATATGAGAAACTGCAGTAACTATTGGTAAATTAAGTGCATATGCAAGCTGCACATCAACCTGTTGAGCCATGCGGTCTGCTGACCCATCCCCCAAAATAATCAAATCATATTCGCCCGCCTCTTCTACGAGCTTTGCAAGGGCTTGGGCAGTTTGATAAGCATCTAGGTCTTCGTATGCGCTATCGCATGTTAAAAATAATTCATCAACTCCACGTGACAAAATATTTTTCTTCACTTTAGAATCTTTAAGGGCTTCTCCACCGACTGATAAAGCGTATACACCATTATCGCCAATTTGAGCAGCAATTTCTAAAGCATTGCAGTCATAATCTGACAGTTTTGGTTTCGCCTTTGAAAAATCTAGACTCCTATCTCCTTTAATTTGGATGTCTTCACTTTCCAAAACGATTTTAACTGGAACTAAAATTTTCATAATACTTTTCTCCTATAATGTTTGTAAAACTGAATCGTAACTTCTGATAAGTTGCTTAGATATGGAATGAACCATTACTTCATCTGTACCTTGAGCTATTTGATTACCTCGACAATCCTTCCAGATTCTGCTTACACGAATTTGGTTGGTGTAGCCAACTCCTCCAAAAATTTGAAGTGCTTGAGAAGCTACATCACTCGCTGCACGAGGTACGTAATATTTCATTAATGAAGTAGCGAGAACAAATTCAGAATCATTTTTATGTGCTAGATTTGCAGCATTTAAAATAAGAGCTTGCATGGCTTTAATTTTTGAAAGCATATCAGCAAATTTTTCCTGAATTTGTGGTAAAGCATACAAATATTTGCCACTTGATTGCTTTTTTGAGGCGTAATGCACTGCATCGTCCATCGCAGCAAGAGCAAGTCCTAAACTAGAAGCACAGACAAGCAATCTACCTAAATTAAATTGGCGTTTAAGTACACTATCCAAATCACCCTGTGTTTTTATGCGATAGTCTGGATCAAGTAATACATGATTAAAAATAATTGCCGAAGGGTTTGTCATCTCCTGGCCAATTGTATTGATAGAACATTTAGTCACGCCCGCTTGATTTAAATCTACAAGCCACAAAGATATTCCACCATCATATTGGCCATAGATGGTATCGTGTGCAAGCACAAGTGCACGAGACATAAATTCGCCTGAAGTTACAAACGATTTTTCACCATCAAGATAAATCTGACCATTTTCAGAAGAAACCTCAGTTCTAATTGCAAAAGCGCTAGTACCTGCACCTGGCTCAGAAAAAGCTTCACAGAAATCAATGCGTTTATCTTTACATACTAACTCGTTAAAGACCTTTGGCGAAGTATATTGCTGCAAGGACGAAAGTAGTACAAATGACAGTACTTCTGAAAGTAGTGGCAAGGTTGTCCCCGCCTTACGTGTTAGGTGTGCAATAAGCGCTGCACAATAAATAAAGGAGTCTTTTTTATTTAAATTTTCAGCAGAAATGTAGCTACCAAGATTTGATTGGTAAAAAGCACGAATGACCTCAGGAGGCATGCCTCCCCAATTGCACCATTGTTGAATTTTCTCTTCTGAGAAATGTTCCTCGGCAAAGTCATCTATATCTTTAAATAATTGTGATAAATCTTTTATAGCTGGCATAGTAATGGACCTTAACTTTCTTTACGAATACTATTGATTTGTTCAAGCGCAGAAGTTTGTATCAACTTCTTATCCAATTTACCACTGGCTAGATGTGGAAAACTATCAAACTTCAAAACCAAATCAGGTATTTTCTGCTTTGCAATACGACCATGTGCGTATTGACGCAAATCATAAGCACTCTCTTTATCTTCGCGAAGATGCACGCACAAACATGTACGCTCGCCCAACTCTTCATCGGGGTAAGGGATAACACAACACTCCATGATGTCTGGATGCTCAGAGTAGGCATTCTCTATTTCTGAAGGGAAAATATTTATCCCTCCTCTGATAATCATGTCTTTCAAGCGTCCTTCTATCACAAGATTATTCTGTTTATCAAACCTGCCCACATCACCCGTATGAAACCAACCCTCTGAATCTAGCTTTGGGTTATGTACGCCATTTTCATCGATATAGTAAATGTAGAGCGCAGGAGACTTGCAATAAATCTCTCTCAAATCTCCGATTTTTACTTCTACCCCTGCAATAGGCTTTCCCACAGTTTGAGCTCGCACTTCTAATGAGTCATAAAGTTGGGTACTTGTAAGAGTCGCAGATGTTTCAGTCATGCCATAGCTCTGAACTAACTTGCACCTATATTTAGATTCATATTCTTCAAAAAGATGTGGCGGACAATACGATCCTGCAATAACACCTTTACAGAGAGAGCTTAGACTCCAATCATCTTGGCTATTTGCTTTTAGCTCACGTATATACATCGTAGGAACACCGAAGTATGCGGTTGCCTGATTTTCCGATTGCATATCAAGTGATTGGTGTACCTTATATTTTTCTAAGGTAATTATGCTCGCTTGAGAAAGAATCGAAGAATAAATAGCCACTATGCCAAAAGTATGAAAGAAGGGTACTGGTATAAAGCACTTATCTTTCCTATTAATTTCAATTGATTTAGCCAGAGCAGTACTGCTCAAAACAAATGAATGGGCATTAAGTATAATAATCTTTGGTTTACCCGTACTACCTGAAGTTAAAAGAGAAATGCTCAACACGTCATTGCCTTCATGCTTTTCTGGTGTCGAAATCTCGCCTAACTTACTTAAGTCCTTTATCGTTTTATATTGAGAATATTCCTGTAAAACAACAACATTCTCAAAGTGTAGTGTCTCGCTAATGTGCTCAGCTAACTTTTCATTATCTGTAAAGATCATTTTTAATTTTGAATGATCTAAAAAATCGTCAACTTCAACATACACGTTATCATTTGGATAAACTATAAGATTGCAAGCAATAAGCTCTAGAGCTGATAGTACAAGTGGGAACCATGCGTTGTTACCTGTGATGACACATACCCAATCATCTTTATCTAATTGATACTGCTCCTTAAGGGTATTATGAAGCTTTAAACTTCTAATATATGCCTCACCATAAGTCATTGTTTTCGCAGAATCATTTATTAATACTTTATTTGGGCTAAACAAATAAAAATCTTTAAGTGCTAAAACAAGATGACTTCTTATTGCACAGGTATTGCGCTCGACTAAAGTATTAGCGGCAAGACCAGTCGAGTTATTCTTCAAATTTAGACTTAGCATAGAGCGCCGCCCCTAAAGCGCCATTGTACTGTGCAATCGGTGAAGTATGTATGGTTACATCAAGCCTCTTTTCTAAACGTTTTACTAAACTGGTATTTAGTGTTACACCACCTGTCATAGCTACAGGCTCAACAATTCCCGCGCGTTTTACTAAACTTACAGTTCTATCAACTACTGATTCGTGAACACCTGCAACTATATTTGGAAGACTTTCGCCACTTGCAAGCTTTGAAATTACCTCAGACTCAGCAAAAACAGAGCAGGTAGAAGATATTTGTGCTATTGACTCTGACTTTTCATCATATGAAGATAAATCAGAAGACTTACCTCCAAAGGCATTCGCCATCATGTCTAAAAATCTTCCTGTTCCTGCTGCACACTTGTCATTCATGATAAATTTTGTCATCGAACCATGTTCATCAAGCTTTAATACTTTGGCATCCTGACCGCCAATATCGATAATGGTTCTAACGCCTGGGAAGAGGTATTTACCACCTATTGCATGACATGAGAGTTCAGATAATTCATAATCAGTCCAGTTAATGAGTTTTCTTCCGTAACCCGTTGCGCAAGAAATCTCGACGTCTTTGCTTGACAATTGTGCCTGATTTAAAGACTCCTGAACCACCTCTTCAGGAGACTTAGTACCAGCACCACCAGTTTTTAAAGATTTACCAACTATATTATTTTTATCATCTACTATTACGCATTTTGACGTTGTAGACCCTATATCTATACCAAGAAAGTAATGTTTAGCAGACATGCTATCCCCTTAAATAATTGTGTAGCACTGCTCTAAGCTTGATACTTTTTTGTTATTTGTCTTCCAGCAATGTAGACCATGATTTCGTCTGTACCGCCAGCTATCATATGACCGCGTAAGTCTTTCCAAATTCTGCCAACGCGTTTTTCGGTAGTAAAACCTAAACCGCCAAATATTTGAAGAGCCTCAGAAGCTACTTCGTAGCAAGCCTTTGGACCATATCTTTTTACCAATGCTGAATCCAAGCGCACTGATTCCCCTTGATCCATTTTCCAAAGTGTCTTGTAAAGTAGGTTCCTTGTATTTTCTAAGGCAATTTCCATATCCGTGAGCTTTTCTTGGATAAGTTGAAAGTTTGCGATAGGTCTGCCAAAAGTTTCACGCATTGTGGCGTATTGAGCAGCATCTTCTAAAGCTGCCTGAGCACAACCTAAACATTGTGCAACAATCAAACAACGCTCCATCTCGAAGTTTTTCATTAGATTGACAAAGCCTACGCCTTTTTCACCTACACGCATGTCTTCAGTTAATACAACGTCATCAAAATACATCTCACAGAAAGGCATTATTTGTTGGCCAATCTTATGAAGAGGTGCAGTTGAAACACCTTTAGTGTTTTTATCTATCAGCCAAAGAGACATGCTCTTATTTTCACGTGATGGATCTTCATCTTTAGCAACAACTAAAACATAAGGTAAAAGCTCACCTTGTGTAACCCAAGTTTTTTGACCATTTAGAATGTAAGTCCCATCAGCTTGCTTTTTAGTAACACTTGTCATTGCTTGATTGTCAGATCCCGCTGCAGGTTCTGAAAAACCAAGTGAAAAAATTGGTTTACCAGATTCCATATATGCGTTCATGCAGAATTCAATCTGCTTTTCTGAGCCAAACTCAATCATGTCAGACATAGCGAGCGTATTATTAAGGAAAGAAGTTACGCAGCCTGCATGGTGAGCGAATTCCTCAGTTAAAATACCAAGAGTAACTTTATCGCAAGGTATTCCACCATACTCTTCAGGTATTCCCATTAAACCAAAGCCGGCCTCAAGGTATTCCTTTAAAATCTCATCGGTTACACTTCCATTTTCATACATGCTTTCAATGAGATCTTCGTTAAAGTAGCGGCTACAAAATTCTTCAATACTCTCAATAAGGAGTTCCTGCTCATCAGTTTTTGCAAAATCCACAATAGTACCTTTCCCAAGTCCAAGCCTCTTCTAGAGGCTTGGACCTTTATCTAATAATTAATTTAAAATCTCAGCAAAAGTTTCAAGCTTAGTATTTGCTTGCTCATAGCTTTCAGTTGACTGATCAATTTCAATTACAACTGCAGGAATATTTTGTTCTTGAGCCGCTTTTACAATAAGCGGTGCATCAAATTCTTCTGGATCACAGAATTTTGCAAGCAAAATTACAATGCCTTTTGCATCATTATCCTGTGCGAGCGAAATTACTTTATCGATGTGCTTTTTATTTGGGTCATAAACTAAAGAATCAGCTTCAACATTTGAAAAAGCAGCAGATAAATCTGGAAGAGCATCACCTGTATCTTGAACATCTACGGCAACGTTTCTTGATTCTTTTGCTAAATCATCAGCTACAGCAGTAAATTTATGCTCCTCCAGTAAGTCCAAAATCGCTGGAATATCTTGATAAATTCCTGAAAGAACAATTGGCTTATAATCTCCTAAAGACTCAGGTTCCTGAGATAAAGCCTCATTGAGTTCTTTGAGTTTTTCTAGGTGATCTGCCTTATCCATAAAATAGCTTGCGCTAATTACGTGAGCACGTTCAATTGGGGAAATCACAGTTGGTCGCTTACCTGCTAATTCGATAAACTCGCGCATAGCCTTACGCCATTCGTTATACAAATTGATAGCAGCTCTAAGCTCTTCATCAGAAATAATGTGATGAGCACACTCTTGGATTTTGTCTTTTACTTCAGTGTATGAACGTAATACGTACTCTTTTCCAGCTTCACACTGATTATTCTGAGGCTGTGATACAAAAATAAGGGGCACATCTTGAACACCAGCTTTCCAGTTTTGAGTAAAAGCTTTAAGTGTGTCGCAAAGGGTGGTAATCATCATACCTGAAAGTTGATCAAGTTTATGAGTGAGACCCATCTCTAAACTCATTTGACAAATTGAGCAGTAAAATGGAGGGAAATATTGACGAGCCTCAATAGCCTGACCTACTGCGCCCCAAACACCGAATGGTATAGCGCCTGCAGCATACACAAGCTCCTCTGGATTGTGATAAGGACTTACACCAATAACACGCTTACCATCCTGGATGAATTTATCAAGTTGCTTACCAGGGTTTTGAGCAATTTCTGAAAGCTCTGCAACTACTTCTTTAACTTGAGACATCTTAGTTTCCCTTCTTTTCGTTCATGAGCTCTACCAGTCCTTGTACACGAGTATCATATTGAGCCTCAATAAAGTTGCGAGGGTCAGACTGGTCACCATCGAAGGTAACTACAGGAATGTCAAGATTCTTTTCAAGTCTTCTGCCCATTTCAAGAGCAATACCACTCCATAATTTGCATGAGCGGTTAATATGTACTAGAGCTCCATCAACCTTACCTGCGCGGCAGGCATCTTCACGAAGAGCCACAGCGCGCTCAAGATTAATTGAATTAGGTACTAGCGCATATGCAGCCATCATTTCGTCAATGGTGCTGTATTTAATGCCAAAAGCTGCAGCATAAACTGTAGCTGTTACATTTATATTGTTTCCTTTTAATGGCGCACTTGTAGCACGCAAGTATGGCCAGCATGCAATTCCTTCAAAAAGAATTCTGTTTTTCTCTTCAACTTTATAAGTTGAAGTACCATCTTTTACCGCCTGCTCATATTCTTCAGCAAGTTGTTCAAAAGCTTCTGCTGCCTCAATAGTTCCACGAGCAGTAACTGCAACAGCCATGTGATTAAAGAGGTCAAAGCCATTTAATGGAGATGGTTTATAATTTGCATAGCTTGCAGCTTTAAGCCATGCAGTAGCCGTGCGCTGTGAGATTTCCATAACCTCTTTAAAGCGCTCATCATCCCATTTCTTACCAGTTATCTCTTCAAGCTGCTTAATAGCATCTTTAAACTGACCACGAATATAATCTATTCTCTTTTGATCAGGTTCATAATCCTCGCCATAAGGGATATCAATCATGATTACAGGTATGTCTAACATCTCGCCTAAGTTCTCATACCACTTAATCATGCAATTACAAATATTGTTTGCACATAGAACAAAGTCCGGTAGCGGCATGTCCTGCTCGCCATTAGGAGTTTTGCCAAGATCTGCAAATGCCATACTGATACGTGAATATGCACAAAGGTCATTAGAATAACCAAGCTCACCTTCAGCATGCTCACACATGG
>JASBYZ010000069.1 GCA_029983705.1 Coriobacteriales bacterium | reverse complement strand
CAAAGGTAGAGGCGTAAGTTTTTGTGCTACCTGTGACGCTATGTTTTATAAAGATAAAGAAGTTTACGTTATTGGTGGAGGCTTTGCAGCATGTGAAGAGGCTGAGTACCTCACAAAGTTTGCCTCAAAAGTTACCATGATTATTAGACGTGATGAGTTTTCAGCACCAATTAGTATTGCAAACGATGTATTAGAAAATGAAAAAATTGAAGTTCGCTTCAATACTAAAATAAATAAGGTTGAAGGTGAAATGATGATAGAAAAGATTCATTTCACAAACTCAGAAACTCAAGAGAGCTATGTAGAAGACTTTGAGCCTGGCTCAGTTGGAATCTTTGTATTTACAGGATATGTTCCTGAGTCAGATATTATTAAGGGTCTTGTTGAACTTGATCAAGGTGGCGGCGCAATTACCAACGATGAAATGGAAACTGATATTCCAGGACTCTATGTTGCCGGAGACATTAGACAAAAACGTCTTCGTCAATTAGTCACAGCCGCAAGTGATGGTGCAATTGCAGCAACCATGGCTGGAAAATATGTTAATGACTTAAAGCGCAATCACAGTGAAGAATTTCAATCAGTGTGCGACAAATTTAGCGCAGGCGAAGAAGTTGATCCTAAGTAAGCTCAAATTCCATGAGTATTAGGTCGAATTAAATTTTAACGGCCCTTAAAACGCCTTAGAATCGCTCGTATTTTAAGGCGTTTTTTCATGTCTATAAACTGAAGCTTTATTCATATAGTAAAACTGTATAATATACGTGATAATATATCTTATGTAAAGTTATAGTATATAGTTAAAGGCAGAACTTCTACTCTTTTATAGAGACACTCTGCCTTACTAATTTTTTGTTTAGCGATAATTATAAGACGCTTCCGCCACCAACAAAGGCACCCCATACATTTACGTTATCAACACGTACGGTTTGTCCAAAGGTTGGTGAATGGACGATCTTCCCGTTACCAATATAGATTCCAACATGGCTTACCGGGCTGTAATAAAATACTAAGTCACCCGGAACTAACTGACTTACGTCTCTAGTTAAATTGCCCTTAGAAGAAACTAAATTGTATTGTGCGCGTGATGAGTGCGGAATTGATATACCAGCATCAGCATAGGCTCTTGAGGTAAGTCCTGAGCAGTCAAAGGCATTAGGGCCTGTTGCTCCCCATGAGTATGGAGAGCCCAGATATCTCATAGCATTTGCTACTACATCTGGTGAAGGCTTACCTGAAACGCGACCACTACTTGTAGCTGCGCCCTGTTTTGCTCGTGCTGCAGCAGCCTTCTTAATTGCTTCTTCACGTGCTGCCTTCTCAGCGGCAGCTAAAGCAGCTTGAACTTTACGCTCCTTATCGGCAGCCTCTTCTTGAGCTTTTTTCTCATAAAGAGCTTTTACATCTGCTGAAAGGCCTTCAACATACTTGGCCTGCTCTTCTACGATAGCCTCTGCCTTAGCCTGATCACTTTTGAGCTGAGCTTCAAGCTTCTTTTGATCTTCAAGACGGGCTTCGAGCTTAGTTTTTTGCTCATCAAGTAAGGTCTTTATATCTTTTACCTTTTGAATTATCTCAGCGTCTGATTCCTCAATTTTTCCCATGTAATAAATGCGGGATACAAAGTCATTGTAGTCAGAGGCACCGAGTAAGACGTTAATGATAGAGAGTCCAGAGGTTTTATAGTTTGCTGCAATACGCTCACTTAAGACACCCTGAGCGTCTTTTAATTTGAGCTCTGAGACCTGAATTTCGCTCTTAGTCTCCTCTATTACTTCCTCAGTTTTTGCAAGGTCCTCTTGGGTTTGATAGAGCTGCTCTGCGAGCTGCTCAGCGGTATCAGTGTATTGTTTTAAGACCTCTTGTGACTTATTATATTCAGTTTCTGCCTTTGATAAGGCCTCTTTGGTTTGGTCAGAGGCCTCTCCATGAATGTTTGAGGTATCAACCTTAACATCAGTTGCATAAGCAGCTGTGCTAAAGAAGCCCGAACATGCAAGGCAAGCAACTATTGCAAGGATTTTACCTTCTTGTGTAAATCTATTTAAGTTCATAGCTGCCTTAGTTGGAGTTCGCGCCTGGTCTACCGTAGCCTACGATGCTCCAGTTATCCATGTTCATAGAGCCCTCTCCTGCCGGTCTGCCAGGATTGTAGGCTTGCATAGCCTTACCGTTACCGGTATAGATTGCAACGTGACCAACTTTGTCTGAACCATTTTTCTTATAGAAAATTAAGTCTCCAGGTTGTAGGTCATTTTGGCTCACTGCCCAACCCTGTGATTGAGAGGCAGCATATTGTGCGGCTGAAGATCTTGGAAGGTTAACACCCTTCTTTTGATATACCGCAGTTACAAGACCTGAGCAGTCAAGTCCACCGTCAACTCCCTCATATGGTTGACGATAACTTGCACCAGTAAATCCGCGAGCAATTTCAACAATTGAGGCATTTCCCCCAGCTTGCTTGGTAACGTTATTTACCTTAGACTCAGCAGCCTTAGTTTGTTTTTGTGCAGCTTGAACTTGGCGCTCAGCCGTCTCTTGAGCTCGCCTTGCCTGCTCAATAGCTTGTTTGTTAGCACCATTAGCTTGGGCACGCTTGAGCTCTTCTGCTGCACGCTTTTGTTTAGCTTCAGCATCTTTAGCTGCTTTAGCTGCAGCTTCTTGAGCTTTTAGAGCCTCTTGTGCCTGCTTTTGAAGTTGAGCTTGGTAAGCCGCTTGCTTACGTGCCTCTTCTTCTTGGCGCTGTTTTTCCATTAACTGAGAAATCTCTTGATCAATACCGTTAAGTATTTGTTGAGACTCATCCATATAAGACTGAAGCTGAGCTACAGATTCTTTATTTTGTGCAATTAAACGAGACTGCTCTTCTTTTCTTTGAGACAAAGAAATTTCAGACTCTTCGAGTAGTTCTTTGAGCTCTCTACACTTCTTGATCATGTCAGCATCGTTATCGGCGATAGACTGAGCGTAGTGCATACGAGATACAAAGTCATCAAAGTTACTTGCACCCACTAATACGTCAATAAAATTAGTGTTACCAGCCTTATAAGATGCTGAAACGCGTTTAGCAAGCTTAGCTTGGGTATCTTCTAATTCCTGTTTAGTATCAGTGATTTTTTGAGTAATCTGAGCAATTTGCTCTTCAGTTTCTTTGAGTTGAGTCTCAAGCTCATAGATTTTGTCATTTGTAGTATCTGCCTGAGCACCAAGCTCTTGGAGTTGTGCTCTAATTTGTGCGGCCTGTGCTTCTTTAGATTGAAGTTGAGCTTGGGTGGATGTAGCAAGCGCAGGTTGTGCGTTTACGAGGCCAAGGCCTAAAGCACAGCTTGCTCCAATACCAAGTGCAACAAAAGTTCTTGAAATAGTCTGTACTTTCAAATTCTTGCTCCTCTTTCAAATCATCTTCTTCAGGAGTTAATGCAACTATAACTAAGTCATCTGCGCATTTAATGAAGAAAGAATGATTTATCTTATATTTTTATTTTGCATGAGCAAGAGAAAGAATTTCAAAGTCACTTACTGCTTTAATTTTTTCTCTACCGTGTAAGAAGTCAAGTTCCAAAACGCAGGCAAAACCCATCACCTTAGCTCCTATTTGTTTGCACAAACGAGCTTTTGCAGAAGCGGTACCACCGGTAGCTAAAACATCGTCAACAATCAAAACAACGTCATCTTTTGTGATGCTGTCTTTGTGAATTTCTAGCGAATCTTTACCATATTCAAGGTCATAGGTGATGCTCAAGGTCTCACGTGGAAGCTTTCCTGGCTTTCTTGCAGGAACAAATCCAGCGTTGAGTCTGTATGCAACTGGAGCGCCAATGATAAAGCCGCGAGCCTCAGCACCTAAGACCTTAGTAACACCCTTACCAAGAAAATGGTCTGAGAGCGTGTCTATAACGGTAGCATTAGCGCGAGGGTCAGCTAAAAGTGGGGTGATATCTTTAAATACAACTCCTGGTTCAGGATAATCAGGAATGTCTAGAATATATTTTTCAAAATCAAATTGCTCTAACATGGACAGTAATCTCCTTAGTATTAGTTACAGATTTAGATGTTTGAACTCTTCGCGTAAGTCTTTTTTGATAAGGGCGCTTCTAATATTTGCCGTTAAGTGCTCAAGTGTTTTATAGGTGGTATAAAACTTAGCACGCTCTTCATCATCAATTTCACTGGAGAGCTTAGTAACTACATTATTAAGCGCCTGCTCAAACATGACAGACTCACGGTGAGCGTAGGTTTGATAGAGCTTTAAGTGACGAGGCTCTATACCAAATCGCTTAAGCTCATAGCAATACAGCACGAGCTCTAATTCCCTACCGTCAATAAGCACTCGACCTTTTGGAGAAGTCTCAAACTTAATTAAGCCAAACTCATTGAGCTTTCTCAAAAACCCGATTTCAACATTTATAAGATAAGGAATATTTTCTATGGGATGCTTTTTATTTAAGATCTCATCAGGCAGACTAATTTTGTCGAGGTCTGACTCATCAATAACTGCCTGCTGATTTGGAGGCTCTTCGTCAAGTTTTTCTTTAATAACTGAGAGAGGATAAAAATACTGTTTTTGATAGTAGAGTATTTTTTCAAGGCGATTAAAATCTTCTTCACTATATTTTCTATAGCCAGAAGCAGAGCGAGAAGGATTGAGCAATCCTTCATCCTCTAAATACCTTACCTTGGATAAGCTTAAGCCCGGATATTTATCTTGAAGTAGCTTAACTACCTCTCCTATTGTCTTATATTCTTTTGCCATAGCAGCTCAACTCTTAAACTTACGGATTCATCTCCAGCACCATCACAAAGGTGCCAACTTGTAAACTTGCGCCATCAAACAACTCAGCCTCAGACACAACAGCACCGTTAACCCAGGTACCGTTAAGCGAATTCATATCAGTTAAATACACTGAATTAGAGCGTTTTTCTAGCTTACAATGTTCGCGCGATACCGTCATATCGTTTAAGAAAACATCGCAATCTGGGTCTCTACCTATGGTAATTAAGTCTTTTGTAAGCTTGAAAACCTGTCCAGCGTAAGAGCCTTTGCAGACTCTTAGCACTGGAAATTTAGAATTGTTATTTGCTTGTGGCACAGTTATATCACCAGTGAGGCCTGAAAATACTTGGGTAGCACCTGCAAGCTTAAAGTTGCAGTGCGGACAAGCTTGGTCATCATAGGATATCTCTGCGCCACATACTGGACACTGTCTTTTCAGATCTTCCATCTCTTCTTGCTTTCTTGCGCCTTACCTTATTTGCCAGCGCGAAGTGAATTAAATACCTATTTTACCTCATCTAAGGTAGCCTGAGCAATCTCAGGGTTATTGAGAATTTGATCACGCTGAGCATCATTAAGTCTGTTTTTAACAAATGGACTATCCATAATCTCAGATAGTACTTTACCTTCATCAATTTGGTTTACAATATAGTCTACTATAGTGTCTTCCAGGTTGTTTGCGTCAAATGATTCAAAAAAGTTTTTGAAGCTGTCTGCGATTCCCACTTTGTTACCTCCGTAAATGTTTTAGGTTCAACCTTACCTTGACTGTTCTATTGTACCCCAAGACAAAGAGATTAATTGCAGACTATTCTATTAGTTTGCCACCGATGTAATTTTTATTTTTGCGAAGGTAATTTTTATATGCGCTTGAATGTGCACTCTGATAATCGGCCTGATAAATTGAGGCAAGCTCAGGGTGTTGCTCGCTTAGATAATGATAAATATCTTTGAGCCCTGCATTTTCAACATGCTCAAAACTCATAAACGACCTAAAGAGTCTTACCACATCAGTATTTTGTAGCATGAGCATGTATGCAGGATGATTAAAGAGCTGACTTACATTAATCACTACAGCAGGAATTGCGTCTAAAAGTAAGCTCGAAAAATGTTCTTGAGCTGGAAGTGCTTGAGTGTCTATATAATCTGATAAAACATGCTCACTTACCCCGCCTCCAAGCGCAAGAACGCTAATTTGAGAGCTCAGATAGGATAGCTCAAGATTTGGAAAGGCCTTAGTCCCCTCTTTATCAAGGGCAGCATAAGCCTCAAGCCAGGCTCTAAACTCCTCAAAGTTTTCTTGCAAGCTTATAAGCATAAAATTAAACTCATCATTTTTTAAGATAAGGGCTGAGTCAATAATTTCACTTTGCGCATTTAAAAAAAGTGCGAGACTACTCTCTCCTCCCTTAAGACCTTCTATATTTGCTGTCGATAAGGTCTGTAAATAAATCTGTGCATCCTCACCACTAATTGTCATAACATTTAGTGAGCTTAGATCTGCTAGATACGCTTTTGTATCTGAAAGTGCCGAGATGCCCAGCTTATTTGGATACGAGCTTGCAAGTTCAACGAAGCCATCTACTTCAAAATGCGCCCCAAGAAGACTTTCTTCCTGAAAAAGCGGGCTTTTTTGTATAGATTGTGCTTCAGATTCCATAACTTTTTTGCTCCTTTAGGCCTTAGTAGCTGCCTCTACTTTTTGAGGACGCTCCTTCTTTTTCTCAGGCTTCTTTTCTACCCGATAAATCATGTATTCAGTAATGCAAGAACTTGGGCAAGCCTCAAAGCATTTGCCACACTGAGTGCACTTGTTTTGATCAATGCTTGCAACGCCTAGACGCATGCTTATGGCATCATCTTCGCATACTTTCATACATTTTTTGCAGCCAATGCAGCCAATTGAGCACATCTGCTTAGTAAGTACACCACTCAGCAAGTTAGCACAGCGTACCTCATGCAATTTCTCATGTTTAGGAACCATATGAATCAGTTGCTTAGGGCAGACACCAACACATTTTTTGCAGGCAGTGCACTTATCGGGATCAACTATAGCTACACCGTTTACAATATGTATTGCGTCATAGTCGCATACCTCAACACAGTCACCAAAGCCCATGCACCCGTACTCACATATTGAAGGACCAGATTGAAAGGCATTTGCAGCAGCACAGCTCTTAAGGCCCGTATATTCAAATCTATTTTGAGTAAACTCTCTTGAGCCCATGCATCTTACTGATGCAATCTCTTCAACAAAGTCTTCAGCATTTTGTCCTAAGTACTCAGCAATATGCTCTGCCGTAGAAGGTCCGCCTACCGTACAAAGGCTTACCGATACGCTCTCGGGATTATCGGCAAGGGCTTGTGCATAGGCCTCACAACCAACATAACCACAGGCACCACAGTTAGCACCTGGCAAGATATCCAAGAGGTCATCTACAGCATCATCAGGCTTTACATAGAATTTCTTTGATACTAAGAGTATGGCTATGCCTAAAAGCAATGCCACAATAAGCATTACCGCTGCTGCATATCCAACACTGTTGATATTTGCCATAAAATCAACTAAACCAATCTATTAACTAAAGAGACCTTCAGCGACACCAGAAAATCCAACAAAGGCTAGTGACATAATTGCACCAGCTATAAGGGCTGCAGGGATTCCTTTGAAAAGCTCTGGAACTGGAGCCTCTTTTAAATTCTTTCTAATAATGCTAAAGAGTACGATGGCAATCCAAAAGCCAATACCCGTACCAAGCGCATTAACAATAGCCTCAATAAAGCTGTAGTTTGCATCCACGTTTGTGAGCGCCACACCTAAAATTGCACAGTTAGTAGTAATAAGTGGCAGATATATTCCTAAAGAATCATACAAACTTGGCGAGGTCTTTTTAATAACCGCTTCAACCATCTGAACAACGCCTGCAATTACGAGGGCAAACACAACCGTCCTCATAAATTCAAGGCCAAGAGGTTTAAGCACAAAAGTTGAAATTGGCCAGGTAATCATAGCTGCTGTGATAAGAACAAACATAACGGCAA
>JASBYZ010000068.1 GCA_029983705.1 Coriobacteriales bacterium | reverse complement strand
GGCCTAGGTCATGACCGTAGGCAATAGCCTCAGTTAAGTCTTCATTTAATCCCAGCGCACGGGTGATCGTGCGTGCTATTTGAGACACCTCAAGGGTGTGTGTTAAACGAGTTCTGTAGTGATCTCCCTCAGGTGCCAAAAATACCTGTGTTTTATGGGATAGACGCCTAAACGCCTTTGAGTGTAAGATCTTATCTTTATCGCGTTGATACACGGGGCGCATATCTTCTGGACTTGCCTCATAGTTTCTTCCCAAAGTCTCTTTTGAAAGCTGGGCTGCAGGGGCAAGCGTAAGATTTTCTCGTGCCTCAAGTTCTTCTAAATATTGTTTTTTAAATACTGCCTTAGTGTCCATGGAGACACCTCCTAATTACTCGCGTTTGTTTTGTATATCCCCACTTTAACTAATGGCTCTGACATAAACAAAATGAGCCTCGCAAACAATCTGAATGCGAGGCTCAAAAGCAATCAATATCTAGCTAAAAGCTTTAGCGATTATCACTAGATTCATGCTCTTTTTCAAGCTTAGCTTGGGCAGCAGCAAGACGAGCAAGTGGAACGCGGTATGGAGAGCAAGAAACGTAGTCAAGACCAATCTTGTAGAAGGTCTTTACAGAGTCTGGGTCTCCACCATGCTCACCACAAACACCTAAATGAATGTTAGGGTTAGTCTCTCTACCTCTTGAGCAGGCAATTGATACAAGCTCTGCCACACGAGGATCAACGGTTTCAAATGGGTTATAAGGTAATACCTTTTTAGCAAGGTAGGTTGGGATAAACTTAGCCTCAACGTCATCACGAGAGAAACCAAAGGTAGTCTGGGTTAAGTCGTTGGTACCAAAGCTGTAGAAGTCTGCAACCTCAGCAAGCTCATCAGCGCTCAAAGCAGCGCGTGGAAGCTCGATCATCGTACCAATAGGAATCTCTAGGCTTACGCCCTCTTCATCCATAACTTCTTTCATAACTTCAGTGATAAGCTCACGAAGGCTTTGAAGTTCAGGCTTTACTGATACAAGCGGAACCATAATCTCAGGCTTAGGATCTTTTCCAGCCTTCTTGAGTTCGCATGCCGCAGATACAATAGCTCTTACCTGCATCTTTGGAAGCTCTGGGTGAAGAATACCTAAACGACAACCTCTTAGTCCAAGCATAGGGTTTGCTTCTGTCATCTGATCAATTTGAGCAAGTAGTTTTTGCTTTTGCTCAATTAATTCCTCCGATGCGCCCTCAGCCTTAAGCTTGGTAATTTCTACCTCAAGTTTTCTTGGGTCATCTAAGAACTCATGGAGTGGTGGGTCAAGAAGTCTTACGGTAACGCTTCTACCGTCCATCTCTTCAAAAATCTTTAAGAAGTCTCCCTTTTGAGCATCTAAAAGATCTGAAAGTGCCTTCTTTTGTGACTCATCATCTTCTGAGAGGATAAATGATTGGATGATGTTTTTGCGCTCACCTAAGAACATATGCTCAGTTCTGCAAAGACCAATGCCTGATGCTCCAAAGTTTTTAGCAATCTTTGCGTCCTCTGGATTATCTGCATTAGCTCTTACATCCATATCGCGCACCTCATCAGCCCACTCTAAAATGGTCTCAAGGTCGCCAGAAAGCTCAGGATTTACAAGTTCAACAGCACCGCGTACAACAGAACCGGTGGTACCGTCAATTGAAATCATATCGCCTTCATGAAGTACGATGTCAGTTCCAGAAACAGAAACAAGCTTGTTTGCAGCATCAATCTTTAGTGCCTCAACACCGCATACACAAGGAGCACCCATACCACGTGCAATAACTGCAGCGTGTGAGGTCTTTCCACCATGTGAGGTCAATATTCCCTCTGCAGCAATCATGCCGGCTAGGTCATCAGGGTTGGTCTCCCATCTTACTAAGATGACCTTCTCGCCCGCTTCTGTCTTTTTAACAGCATCTTGAGCGGTAAATACGATGCCGCCCACTGCAGCACCAGGAGATGCATTAAGACCCTTTGCAATTACATCGTAGTCTGCTGAAGTATCAAATTGTGGGTGAAGGAGCTGGTCAAGCTGGGCTGGGTCAACGCGGAGCACTGCCTCTTCTTTAGAGATAAGTCCTTCATTAACCATCTCAATTGCAATCTTAAGTGCAGCAGCAGCGGTTCTCTTACCCACGCGGGTTTGAAGCATCCAAAGCTTACCTTGCTCAATAGTAAACTCAATATCGCACATGTCGCGGTAGTGATTTTCAAGAATGGTAAATACCTCTTCAAGGTCTCTACCAGCCTCTTCAAGACCTTCTGCCTCTTTTAAGTGGGCAATAGGCTCGGTGTTTCTAATACCTGCCACTACGTCTTCGCCTTGGGCATTTACCAGGTAATCACCATAAAACTCTTTGGTACCATCTGCTGGGTTTCTAGTAAACGCAACACCAGTTGCTGAGGTGTTACCCTTGTTACCAAATACCATAGCTTGAACGTTAACTGCAGTGCCAAGCTCATCAGAAATCTTGTTTTGTCTACGATAAATTACCGCACGGTCATTCATCCAAGAACCAAATACTGCCTGAATTGCAAGTCTTAGCTGAAGACTTGGGTCTTGTGGGAAGCAAACCTTACCGTCTTGAACAAGCTCAGGGGCCTTCTCGTCAGAAACTTCTTCTGAGAAAATCTCTTTAAACTCCTCAACAAGTTCTTGGAGCTGCTCTGAAGAAAGCTCGTTATCAAGCTTTACTCCTGCAATTAATTTTTTAGCGGTAATTGCGTTTTCAAAAAGGTCTCCGTCAACGTCCATAACAACCTTTGAAAACATTTGAATAAATCTACGATAAGAATCCCAAGCAAATCTCTCGTTTTGGGTTTGCTCAATAAGTCCGTGAATTGACTCGTCATTTAAGCCAAGGTTTAAAACAGTATCCATCATGCCTGGCATAGAAAATGCAGCACCAGATCTTACAGATACAAGTAAAGGATCTTTAGAGTCGCCAATCTTTTTGCCAATGCGCTGCTCTAGATCTTCACGATACTTTTCAATCTCATCAAGCGCGCCTTCAGGCCAAGTATTGTCAGCCCCTGCATACTCAACACAAGTTTGACAACTGATGGTAAATCCTGGAGGTACTGGAAGGCCAATCTTTGCCATTTCCGCCAGGTTAGCACCCTTGCCACCCAGCGTAAACTTCATGTCTTTTGAACCTTCGGTAACATTATTACCTTCGTGATCTTTGCCAAAGGCGTACACACGCTTTGTTTCAGACACTCTCTTCTCCTTTAACTTCATACTTGACTTAAATTTTGCTTAACAATATCAAATGTAATAATAGCGCAAATTACTTATGCTTGCTCATTTCGGGCTCGCACCGCCGCCTCGTAATATTTGAGGATTTCTTGGGCTGTTTCTTCAACTGCTTTGTTGTCAGTTCTAATAACAATACAGCCAAGCCTCCTCATTAAGTCACGAGCGTCTTTAAGCTCTGCAGATATCTCGCTCTTATCGGCATACGAACCTGCAGCATTTCGCGCTCTATCGCTACCCAAACGCCTATTTCTAATTTCCGATAAGACCTCTGGGGTGGACAGCAATCCATAAATTTTATAGGGCTCTATATCGTAGAGCTCTGCAGGAGGCTCCATACCTATAGCTAGGGGTACGTTTGCCACCTTGTAGCCTTGAAAGGCCAAATACATTGAAAGTGGGGTTTTGGATGTTCTAGAAACACCAATTAAAACGATGTCAGCCTCATCAAGGTTGTGGGTATTTCTTCCGTCATCGTGGTTTACCGAATACTCCATAGCCTCAATGCGCCTAAAGTAGCGTGCATCAGTTGAGCGCTGAACTCCAGACTTTCCAGAAGGAATCTCTCCGGTAATAGCAGCAAGTGCATCTACTGCAGGCCCTAAAATATCAAGACCTCTAATCTCTCGCTGCTCAAGTTCCCACCTCAGCTCTTCGCGCAAAATGGGATCTGCAATGGTGTAGAAGAGCGCAAGCTTGGAGGGGTCTTGGCCGGTTTTATCAATATAGCTTTGTGCACTGTCTAAAAACTTTTTAATCTCAGACATATTTTGAGCTTTAGCAAGGCGCTCAATATGGACAGCGCCCGCAGAAAATTGGGAGGCTGCAGCAAGTGCTACATCTGCTGCAGTGTCTCCCAAAGAGTCTGAAATTACATGCACGGTAGGGACATGCTTTTCTTTTCGTTCTGATAAACTTAAGTCTTCTTTAAGCATCCAATTACAACCTTACTTGGTGTTTAGTTCAGAAAAATCTGCTATTCCCTCAAATACCTGTGTAAATGCGTTTAATAATCGTAGATGGTTTTCTCTTAACTCTTGATTTTCATCCATAACTAATACCTCTGTAAAGAAGTTGTCAATTGGATCTTTAAGCTTTGCAAGCTCTGCAAATGCGCTCTTGTAATCCTTTTCTTTAATGAGGCTTGCAAGCTTTCCTTCAAGCTCACCAAGGCTGTTATAGAGCTTTTGCTCAACTGGCGAAAAGAGCTCTGTGTTAAGCTTGACACCAAGACTTGGATCAGAGAGGTTTTTAGCACGAGTATAGGCTTGTGCTAAGTTTTCAAAACTTGCCTCATCACTTAAGCGCGCACTATCAAGTGCATGAGCTCTCGCAAAGAAGTCGAGCGGATCTAAGATAGTTGAGCCTAAAGCATTTGATACCGCATGGATACTATCTGTGTTAATGCCATTATCTTTTGCCATAACAGACATTCTTGTAGTAAAGAAATCTGCAAGCTCATCTAGGAGCTCTGTAGGATTAATCTCAATGATATCTTGCTTAACGTAAGCATTAATACCCGCCTTAAGCGCCTCTTCTAAGGAAAGTTCAGGAAGCTCAGTGAGGATGTTGATAATACCAATAGCGCTTCTTCTCACTGCAAATGGATCGGATGAGCCGGTAGGTCCTTGATGTGCAGCAAAAATACCTACAACGGTATCAAGCTTATCTGCAAGTGCAACTAACTTACCTGCTCTATTTTGTGGGAGCACATCTCCTGCAAAGCGAGGTCTGTAGTGCTCAGAAATTGCCTGTGCTACCTCATCATTTTCACCGTGAATCTTTGCATAGTAGCCACCCATAATACCCTGCAGCGAGGTAAACTCAACAACTGCGCTGGTAACAAGGTCTGCCTTTGCAAGTTTTGCAGCACGGCTTGCGTCTTGACTAAGCTTTTCATCATTAAATACAGCTGAGAGCTCAGACACAATATCTTGCATGCGCTCTACCTTGCCAAGCACAGTTCCGAGTTTCTCATGAAAAGCAAGCTTATTAAGTTTTGGAAGATAGTCTTCAAGCGCAAGCTTGAAGTCTTCCTCAAAGAAAAATGCTGCATCAGATAAACGAGCACGCACTACGCGCTCATTTCCTTCAACAATTGTGCTCTCAAACTTTGGATTACCGTTTGAGGTCACAATAAATTTGTTGGATAAGTTTTCTTCTGTATCATAGAGCGGGAAGTATCTTTGGTGCTCTAACATGGCATCAGTAATAATTTCATGTGGAATTGCCAAGAACTCCTTGTCAAAGTGGGCAAGCATTACCGTAGGCCACTCAACAAGGTTAACTACCTCGTTAAAGGTGTGCTCTGGAAGGTCTGCTACAAGACCCTCACGCTTCTCAAGATCAGCTACCTGCTCTTTAATAAGTTGTGCACGCCTATCAAATGACAAGACAACAAAGTGCTCTTCTAAAAGCTCTTCGTAATTTTCTGGGCTTACAACTTCAAATGCTTCTGGAGCAATCAGTCGGTTTCCATACGAGATATTTGAGGAGTGAAGATCGGCAATCTCCATGCCTACCACGTCTTTATCCAAAAGTGCGAGCACCCATCTAATAGGGCGCGCAAAGGTAGCACTGGTACTACCCCACTTTTGTGAACGTGGCCATGAGATGTCTGATACTGCCTTTGGAAAAAGCTCCGAAAGAATGTCAGCGGCGTCCCTTGCAGGAAGTTTAGTGTTTGCAAACACATATTCTTTCTCGCCCTCAAAAGCGCGCTCAAGCTCACTTACTTCTACTCCCTTACCACGCGCAAAGCCTAGGGCTGCTTTGGTAGGGTTTCCAGACGCATCAAATGCGGCCTGAACTTGAGGTCCTCTAAAGCGCTGAGCAAGCTCTTCACTCGTATCTTCAAGTCCTTGAATTTGTGCCACAATACGACGAGGTGTTGAGTCAACTTTGAGCTCACTATAGTGTAGACGCTGATCTTTAAGGGCAGCTACTATAAGCTCTTCAAACTGCTTAGTTGCCTTAATGAGGTCAAGAGCTGGAAGTTCTTCGCATCCAAGTTCAAATAAGACTTGCTTTGACATTAGTTTTGACCTCCCTGTTCTTTAAGCACTTTTGCCATATAGGCCTCACAACACAGCTTTGCAATTGTTCTTACACGCAAAATATATTGAGTGCGCTCGGTTGCAGAAATTGCACCGCGAGAATCAAGCAAGTTAAATGAGTGTGAGCACTTGAGTACACAATCATAGGCTGGAAGCGGAAGATCTCTCTCAAGAGCTCTGTGACACTCACGCTCGTAGTCGTCAAACTTTTGGCGCATCATGTCTACGTCTGCAACTTCAAAGTTATAGGTAGAAAATTCTTGCTCGTTTGTTAAGAATACGTCTCCGTAGCTAAAGTGCTTATCGCCCGTGGTATTCCATACCAAATCATATACCGAGTCAACGCCTTGAATGTACATTGCTAAGCGCTCAAGACCATAGGTAATTTCAAGTGGCGTAGGATTGCACTCAATACCTCCTACCTGCTGGAAGTAGGTAAACTGAGTAACTTCCATACCGTTTAGCCAAACTTCCCAACCAAGACCCCAAGCACCAAGCGTTGGAGACTCCCAGTCATCTTCTACAAACCTCACGTCATGCTCAGAAGGCTCAATACCAATAGCTCTCAGTGAATCAAGGTAGAGGTCTTGAGAATTCTCAGGTGATGGCTTCATGATTACCTGAAACTGATAGTACTGCTGAAGTCTGTTAGGGTTTTCACCATATCTTCCGTCTTGAGGACGTCTACATGGTTGAACATAGCAGGTATTCCAGGTACCAGACCCCAAAGATCTTAAGGTTGTAGCGGTATGAAAGGTTCCAGCACCTACCTCAGTATCATAGGGCTGCAATACAATACATCCTTTTGACGCCCAGTACGTCTGGAGGCGCAAGATGATTTCTTGAAATGATAAAACATCGCTTTGATCTTTCAAGGTCTCTCCCTTACTTAAGTAATCCTATGTTTTTAATTGGCCAGTACGTCACAAAGGCGTGGCCAGAAATTGACTCATATGGAATAGGACCAAAATAGCGTGAGTCAGCTGAGTTATCTCTATTATCACCCATTACCCAAACATATCCTTCGGGCACTACAAGAGGGTAGCTCATATCTTGACCGTTTAAGGTTGTAGAAAGCGGAAAACTTTGCTCCCCGTGAGTATAGGGCTCATCGAGGGCAACTCCGTCAACTACTACCTTTCCGTCTTGTAAATCAAGGCTTTGACCGCCCACAGCAATCACGCGTTTAATCAAGGTGATATCAGGGTTTGCAGGGTCTTTAAACGTAACAATTTGACCAGGTTTTACATAACCGTCCATCTTGTAACTAATTTTTTCTGCAAAGACTCTGTCTCCCACCTCAATGGTTGGATCCATTGATGCGGTAGGAATCTGAAAGGGCTCAATAACAAATATGCGAAGTGGCACCATGATAATTACCACTACGGCAACAATCAGCGCATATTCTAAGAGGGTTCTCCCTAGGCTTTGCTTTTCGGACTGTTTGTGCTGTGCTTGCTTCATAGCTATCTTATTCCTTATAACTGAATTCGCCGCGTAAGATTGCCTCTCGCTCACTTTGTGTTAGATCTGCGTGGGCGATAAGGTCGGGGCGACGTTTAATCGTTCTCTCTATTGCGTTTTTTCTTCTGAATTCTTTGATGTGCTGGTGGTTTCCTGAGAGTAGCACCTCAGGTACCTCCATTCCC
>JASBYZ010000067.1 GCA_029983705.1 Coriobacteriales bacterium | reverse complement strand
TAGTAAAACTTCCGGTAAGCCTTGAATCATTTTCTGCTATTAGCTTTATCTTAAAACCAGATATTGATATCGATGAGGTAAGTAAGGACATTATCGACACCACCTATAAGGCTGGTGAAGACTACTTACTTGATAGAAAAATCTATCCTTCTGCAGTTAAACTAACCCGTATTGATACCTACGGAGTGCACGCTGAGTTGTGGATAAATGTAAAGCGGGAGTATTCTTTTGGAACCGCTAAAGATCCAATTATTAGAGCCCTCAAGGATAAGCCTTATCTTGCATACTTTGATGAGGCTATCGATGAGGGCGATATTGCAAAAGCTACTTTCTAGAAGATACGAGAGCTGCAGCTATACCTACAATAACTAAGATAAGTGCAACCGCACCAACCAAAAGCACCATTGGATTTTTAAGGATGTACTCTAAGAGTCCTACCTCTTTAGTTTCTACAGGAGCCTGCGAAACTGCTGCAGTACTTACCTCACTTGCAGGAGCTTGAGTAGGCTGAACTTGCTCTTTAGGCTCTTCTTTCTTTGGAGCCTCAGCGCTAAGCTTATCTGACTCAACCCAACCATACTTACCATCAAAGTGAGTGTGCTTGGTGCCAGAGCCGCTGTCTGCGTCTAAAACGATTTGCTCACCTTTTGGAATGGTGGTAAGCTCGCCAGATTTGTCAGGGCTTTGGTAGAGCTTGACATCCTCTTGAGTATAGGCAGTCTCGCTAATGCCGTTTACTTCCTTAGTTGCAGAAATTGAAATCCAGCCAGGCTGCATTTCAAATCTTACATAGGCCCAATTTTGGTCCTTTGAAATACCTTCTGCGTGTACAAAGTCACCTTTTTTAAGCTGAGGACCATTTTTGATTTCAGCTGAATTAGAACCAGAATCAGCACGCATATAAAATGGCTGATCGGCCGTGATTACAACATCTTTATAGTATGCACGTGTAGGCGCGATAATATCGAGTGCCTGTGCAAGTTCAGGAGCTATCATTGGGGTTGACACTGCAAGGCAAAGACCAAGCGCCGCACCACCAATTACTTGTTTTAGCTTAGAACTTTTATTGGACATGTAAATCCTCCATAAAACGCTTTTAAAGTTAATCGTCTTATTTTACTGCACCTTAACATCTTTTTTATGTATTTGAGAAAATATCGCAGCAATGTGTGCAGCTTGTGTACCGCAACAACCACCTATAAATTGAACGCCCAAATCTCTATATTCATTTGCATAGCGAGCCATATCATCACTGCTTAGCGGATATATTTTATCGCCCAAAGAAGTAGTTTGAGGAAGGCCTGCACTTGGCATTACGAGAAGTGGCTTATCTGTTGCCTTTTTAAACTGTGGGATAAACTTAACAATTTCTTCATGGGCCATGCAGTTCATACCGTAGACATCAGCACCTATACGCTCAAAATTTTGAGCTACCTCCTCAACTGTCTCATCAGTTAAAGGAAGTCTTCCCTCACTCGTAAAGCTAAAAGACATAATAATTGGAAGATCTGTAAGTAACTTTGCACAGGATACTGCGCAGACTGCCTCATCTAGTGAGGTAAAGGTTTCAAACAAAATAGCGTCTGGTGACTCTAAAAGAAGGGCTTTGAGCTGTTCAGTAAATACTGATGTGGCAAGTGCTTCTTTTTCTTCAATATCTTTAAGCAGCGCTCCTTCAAGTAAAGATCTATCAACAGAAGGGTAATCCATAACTCCTAAAGGTCCAACGCTTGCAAGCACGTGCTGAGGCTTTACAGACTTTGCAAGTTTAACTGCCTTTGTATTGATAGCTTCTACCTGTTCTTCAAGGTCAAATTTTTGAAGTGCTATTCTATTTGCTTGAAAGGTGTTGGTGCTAATACAATCTGCACCCGCCTGCTTATAAAGTTTGTGGATGGTCTGAACAGTCTCTTCATCACTGATGTTATAAAACGCGACACAATCTGATATATCAAGCCCCTGACTTTCAAGCATCGTTGCCATAGAACCATCTACTACCAGCATGTCTTTTCCAAGTCTGAGTGCTAAGTCTGCCACTGCTGCCTCCTTCTTCTTAAATTTTTGAACAGGTATATGATACTCACATCAAACAAAATGTAATCCTTATCACACAAAAAGTTGACATTTTGTGTAGATAAGTGCTGCTAGAAGCCGTAAATTTGTAGATACTGTTGATTTGTTAAGAATAGTAAACATCAAGGTGTTATTCTCTTTCATTTTTTGGCATACTACTTTTGTCGGTACCCCTTAACCGACAGTCGGAACCCCCTTATCCGACAATTATAGTTGGAATCCCTTATCCAACTTTTATTAATTGGCAAGCCCCCTTCTTGTCCAATTAAAACATATTTATTGAACGAATACGTTCAATACCTCCTTGCGTGGCGACTCGGAACCCCTCCGGGTCGTCCTTCTTTTATAGAACATTATCTTTTCTTTAAGTTTCCCTTTGGCTTTTACTAATTTTTAGCTCAGATTGAATTGCACATCACTTCATACGCTATATTCCAGGATTTTGGTTTATAAACGTACATCTTGGAGGAGAGATGATGCATTCCTTAGTAAAAAAGACCTGCGCACTTTCTTGTGGCCTGATGCTCAGTGGCTGCCTCTATGTAGGTATGAGCACACAAGCATACGCACAAAATGCACAAGCACGCGTAGAAGCTACTCACAAAGTAAAATACGAAGGATCTGTATGGGAACAAGGCAAAGAGCATGATGTTGCCGGCAGAACAATTACTGCCAACTACCTAAGCTTAGGCAATAAGGGACAAGCATATTTGTTAGAAGTTTATCATGATGGCTTTCCTAAAGAGGCAATAGAGGCTGCAAATTTTGAACAGAGCTCAGAGGTAAACCTAGGCCAAAGGCTTCTTTTACATGCCGCCCAAGAGATGGAGAGGCCTCAGCACTTAAGTGAAGATGAGTTTAACTTTGCAGTACAACTTGCCCTGTGGTCTACCAAACGAGAGAGCGGATCTAATCTTGATGCTTCTCACTACTTCGATGTAAACATTACAAATCAGGAGCATGCAGCTGAGTTTTTATCGCTTGTACAAAAGCTCTATAAGATTTCAGAGGGACAAAACCCCTATGTTTATAAGCTCTCAACAGAAAAACAGGAGTGGACAAAACTTAACGATACTACCCTAATTAAAAGAATAGGAAAGCTAGAGGGCGGACCACTTTTTAAGGGAAGGATTACAAGCCCAAGCCCAGATTTAGTAATCTGCGATAAGCAAGGTAAGGCGCTAAGCGAAATTGGCCCAGGCACTGAGCTCTATCTCACAAAAAAGAAAGATTCTCTTGTTCAGGGAATGCAGACCTTTACACTCACCCCTCTTAAAGACCTTCCGCACTATGAGGTGTATAGCGATGCAAGCCAAAAAATCAAGCTTGTATCTGATACTCCAATCGTAAAACCGCAAAGCACTGAGTTTTCTATAGATGTAAGTTTTGAACAAGAAGCGCTCACGATTGAAGGCTTAAGTGACCTTACTATCCTAGAACATAAGGCCATTCCTGATATGCACATTCGCGTAAGCCCTGAAGGCGCAAAGATCACTGAGAAGACACTTCCCAAAGGCATAAGCTTTGATGAAACAAAAAAGCAAGTTACAGGCATCCCTCTTATAGATGACTGGGGCAAAACGGAAGAGAAAAGAAAGCTCCCGCTTGAACTTGTAGCTCAAAATCCTGAGGACAAGCAAACAAGCAAGGCAAACTCCCACATCACGGTACTAAGAGATACCGACAAAGATGGCATCTCAGACATTGATGATGTCGATGATGACAATGACGGCTTTAGCGATGAAGAAGAGATACAAGCAGGAACTGACCCAAAGGATAAAAACTCATTTCCTCAAAAAACAGACCTACCTAAAGAGGAGCTTAAGCTCAAAGCACCTCAAGATACACGCGTGATTGAACATAAAAGTATGGAGCCTCTAAAAATTAAGGTAAGTCCTCTTGAGGCACACCTTTCGGTAAGCTACATCCCTAAAGGAATTAGCCTCAGTAAAGAAAACCAGAACTTATATGGTGAGCCCGTTATTACTGATTGGAAAAAAGACGAAGAAGTACGAGTTTATAGCCCAAAAATTAGAGCTGAGCACAAAGATATGTTCAAAGAAGACCAATTTAAACTGAGTGTACTCAGAGATACTGATAAAGACGGCAAGCCTGATATAGAAGACCCAGATGATGATAACGATGGTTACACAGATGAGTTTGAAATCAAGTCAGGAACTGATCCAAAGGATCCAAAAAGCTATCCTGACAACTCAAAAGGCACAAACTTAAAGGGTAACAATACTAAGCCTAAAAAATCATCTGATAATAATGACTTTTGGAGCAATATAGGATTAGAGGATCCAAAAGATGACAGCAAAAAGGGCCAAGATACAGACACAGGTGGTGTATCTGATATCTCAGCCCTTCCAAAAACTTCTGATACAAAAAACTATCTTATTGCACCAGCACTAACACTTGGTTTTGTTTCTTGGCTAGTTGTTCTCAGGCGCTTCCTGAATTTTAGCTAGAAACTCTCTATTTTTCTCACAGTCGGAGCAGCGCCTTAGGTAAGCAATCCATTTATCAACGGTATCCTTACTTATGGCATGCTCCATCTCGCAAGCCTCGTCATTAGCAACTTCTGGGTCTACTCCCAGCTGGTGTATTAAGAAGCTTCTAAGCAGTCTGTGGCGGTCAAGCACTTCTTTACCATACTCAATACCCTCAGGGGTTAAAGTAATCTTTCCGTAGTGCTCCTGCTCTACATATCCTGCCTCTTTTAGCACATTAAGCGCTTTGTTAACGCTCGCCTTACTCACATTAAGCTGGTGAGCGATATCTACCGACTTAACACCTTCATCTACAGAATCTTCTGATAGTAGATATATAGCCTCTAGATAATCTTCATGTGCATGAGATAGATCGTAGTCTAAAATCATCATACTCACCCTTCTACATGCTATTCATGAAGCATGTATTCTATCTATTGGTGTTGCTTTTCAATATCCTTTAGAAGTTTATCAAAATTATCGGTAGATTCACAGCATGAACCATTACATGACTGCGCACAATCTCCGCAAGCGCAACTACCCTTAGTTCTAACATGTCTAATAGCTAAAGCAATAATGGCTATTAGTATTAATCCTACTATAATAGTACCGGCAGACATCTTCAAACAACTCCTTAATCTTTATGCATTTCTGCATGAGCCACAGAGCTCTTGTATTGTGACTCAAGTGAGCGAGCCTTAGTGCTTGGCTTTCTAAACATGAGATATAACATCAATACAAATACACCCGCAGCAATGATAGTCATAGCGTTTATCTGGCCGCCTTCAAATGCTACATGAGCAAATTGATAGATGATAAATGATAGAGCGTAAGCAAAAATCATTTGGAAGGTAACTGCAAATGCAATCCACTTCTTATCAACAAGCTCTGATCTGTAAGCACCAATGCAGGCTTGGCAAGGTACGTTGAACTGGTTAAACATCATGAATGCAAATGCTGATGCTGGAGTAAAGATGAGTGGTACCATGCTGAGCGCATTAGCATCTGCATCTCCACCGCTAATACCAGAGAACATACCCATGGTTGAAACTACAACCTCTTTAGCAGCAATACCCGTGAAGGTAGCAACTGATGCAACCCAGTTGTCAAATCCAAGAGGAATAAAGAGAGGAGACACAAGTTTACCAAATGCTGATAAGAGTGAGTCTACATCGCTCTCTCCAAATGGAGCAAACTCGCCGGCAACAGTAATGTTTTGTAAGAACCATAAGATTACTACTACAAGCAAGATGATAGTTCCTGCTTTGATTAAGAATGCCTTAGTTCTATCCCAAGTAGTAAGAAGTACTGAGCTGATACGTGGAACGTGATACTCAGGAAGCTCCATAATAAATGGGGTTGGGTCTGATGCAAAAGCTGGGAACTTCTTAAGGATAAGACCGGTAATAACTACGGCAACAATACCCATGAAGTAGCACAGTGGAGCAAACCACCAGTAACCAAGTACGGTTGATGCAAAGAGGGACACGATAGCTGACTTAGCTGAGCAAGGTAGATAGTGTGCAACCATAATGGTCATACGTCTATCAGCCTCGTTTTCAATGGTTCTTGTTCCCATGATTCCAGGAACTGCACAACCAGTACCAACAAGAATTGGAATAAATGATTTACCAGATAGACCAAACTTTCTTAAGATTCTATCTAAGATAAATGCGATACGAGCCATGTATCCAATATCTTCTAGGATAGTAAGTAAGATAAACAAGGTAACAATCTGAGGTAAGAATCCAAGTGGTGCACCAACACCGGCGATAATACCATCACAGATAAGTGAGGTGAGCCATGGAGCTACGCTGTTAGCCTCAAGGAAGGCTTGTACATTTCCTTGAACCCACTCAGCAACAAATACATCGTTAACCCAGTCAGAAAGTGGAGTACCCACAAGTTTAATAGCAATGTAGTAAATTGCTGTCATTACCAAGATAAAGATTGGAATAGCTAAGATTCTGTTGGTAACAATGCGGTCAACTTTTGCAGAAATTGTGTCTGCAGTGGTTGTCTTAACATAGTTTTGAACAACGGTCTCAATGTAGTTATAGCGAGCGTTTGAGATAATACCCTCTCCGTCATCGCCATGGTACTCTTTAAGTGCATCAGCAAGTGCTTCTACCGTGTGGTATTCTTTCTCGCTTAAGCTTAAAGAATCTGCAGTTTTTCCGTCATCTTCAAGTAATTTAATTGCATTCCAACGTGCAAGTGGAGAATTATCAAGCTTAGGAACTGCCTTGATAATCTTACCTAATACCTCTTCGGTCTTCTCGTCAAATTGAGCGATGTAGTGAGTGCGCTTTGGCATCTGAACAGACTTTTTAGCTGCTTGAATTAGCTCGTTTACACCCTTGTTGTGAAGAGCTGAAATCTCTACAACTGGGTAGCCCAAAATGTCTTTTAGAGCCTTTGCATCAATCTCAATACCACGCTTGTCAACTTGGTCGATGAAGTTTAATGCGATCACCATAGGTATATTTAACTCAGCAAGTTGGGTAGTTAAATAAAGTGATCGCTCAAGATTAGTAGCATCTACGAGATTGATGATTAAATCTGGGGATGCACCTTTCTCACCTTTTAAATAATCGCGAGCGATCACTTCTTCGAGTGAATATGGTGATAGTGAATAAATACCTGGAAGGTCGGTTAATGTGATGGATTTATCGGCCTTAAGTTTACCTTCTTTTTTCTCAACGGTAACGCCAGGCCAGTTTCCTACGTATTGATTTGAGCCGGTAAGCGCATTAAAAAGCGTTGTTTTACCAGAGTTTGGATTACCAGCTAAAGCAATGGTAATTGGCATGTCTGTTTACTCCTTCGTACAGAGCACTATTGAATTAACACTGTTGTTAGAAGAATTAAGCGATTTCTTCGAGAAGAACATTTTCTCCGTCTGCTCTTCTGAAAGTAAGCTCATATCCCCTAAGGTTGATTTGGACTGGATCACCAAATGGCGCAACCTTGCGGATTTTAATTTGGGTACCTTTTGTGATTCCCATATCCATGATGCGTCTTCTGACAGGTCCTGAACCATTTACGCTTTCTACTCTGTAGGTTTTTCCAACCTCTACATCACTTAAGCGACAAGCCTCAGTCACGGTCTCCATTGACACCTCCACACTTTTCTCTCTAAATTCTAAGTACCTTTCATGTTTACCATTGGTAACTTACATTGTCAATTATTTTAAGGGAGATTTACAAAAAATGTTAGAGAATTTAAACTTAAAGGTATACATATAAATTACCTGCAGTTTAGTAGAGATTTAGGAGCACATATGTCTGATGTCTTAGAGCGCTTTTTGCGCTACGTTCAAGTCGATACCCAGTCTGACCCAAACAACGAGAAAGAGACTCCTTCTTCTCAAATTCAGTTTGACCTAGCTCACCTACTTGAATCAGAACTCAAAGCCTTAGGCGCAAAAGATGTTGAAGTAAGTAAAAACTCTTATGTGCTTGCAAAAATTGACGGAAGTGAAGGCCTTGAAGATGCTCCTCGCCTTGGACTTATTGCACATATTGATACAAGTTATGATGCTCCTGCCAGTGGCGTTAA
>JASBYZ010000066.1 GCA_029983705.1 Coriobacteriales bacterium | reverse complement strand
TCCATAACAGCAAGCATGTCTGTATCCATGTCGTTTCCTGGCTCGTCCAAAAGTAGCACGTTAGGTTCTTTTAATAGGGTAAGCAAAAGCTGAAGGCGCCTTTGTTGTCCACCTGAGAGATCTTTAACGCGAGAGAGCTTCTGCTTTGCGCTAAATCCGAGGTCTTCAAACACTTGAGCAATGCTTTTTTCTTCAGTACCTACCACATAAAACTGCTTATAGTTTTTTAAGAGTTCTTGAATTTGCATAGGTTCAATACCCTTAAGCTCATCTAAGTTTTGACTTAAATAAGCCATCTCAACAGTTTTACCAATGCTAATATGGCCAGAATCGGGTTTAATGGAGCCCTCTATAAGCTTGAGTAAGCTAGACTTACCTTCTCCATTTGCACCAAGAATTCCTATGCGCTCACCAGGGCCAATGATAAAACTTTGCTTATCTAAAACCACTAAATCATCAAAGCGTTTAGAGGCATCTTTAAAGCTAATAACTTTTTTACCAAGCCTACTTTGAGCAAGTTTAATGAGTTCAGGATTATTTCTTGGCTCAGGTGTGTTAGCCAAGATCTCCTCGGCCTCTTTAATTCTAAATTTAGGTTTTTTTGCAGCATCTGGAAGAACTCGGGTAAGCCAGTAGAGCTCTTTTCTCAAGAAATTTTGACGCTTTTGTTCAAGACTTTGATTGTAGGCGTCGCGCTCTGCTCGTTGCTGAATATAGGCAGAATATCCACCTTCAAAAGGTTCTATAATGCCGTCGTGAACCTCCCACATCTCTAAGGCAAGTTCATCTAAAAACCACCTGTCGTGAGACACCATAACAAGCGCATTATTTCCTGATGAAAACCTCTTTTTGAGGTAGGAGGCAAGCCAGTTTATAGTCTGCATATCAAGGTGGTTAGAAGGCTCGTCAAGAAGTACAATCTCGTGTCTATCTTTGAGCACGCGAACCAAGTCAGCTCGCCTGCGCTGACCACCAGATAGGCTGCCTACCTGAGCGGTCCAGTCTATATCTGACACTAATCCGTTGAGTAAAATTCTAATGTTAGGATTTGAGGCCCAAGTATACTCAGGAACGTCACCAAAGATGGCATGCGCCACGCTGTCTGTGTCATCCAGATTATCCTTTTGGCCAAGGTAGCCCACAGAAATGTTATTAGTTCTATAAATTCTTCCGTCATCAGGTTCAAGATTTCCGGAGATTAGCTTGAGAAGCGTTGACTTACCGTCTCCGTTTTTACCTACAATACCAAGCCTCATGCCGCTCTCAATACCAAAGGAAACTTCTTTAAAAAGCTCCTGAGTTGGAACGCTGTAAGACATCTTATCTGCACCAATGAAAAAAGCCACGAAACGCATCCTTTAAGAAGTTTTACTAAATCTTACTTTAAAAATATCTAATATAGGTCCAAGAGGGTATAGACTATTTTTAGAACGGCTATACAAACATGGAGGTCTATCATGCAAAACCTTGGTTCATATCTCGAGCAAGTTCACAAACAATCACCGCTGGTACACAATATCACTAATTACGTTACCGTACATGATGTTGCTAATGCAATTATAGCTTCCGGCGCATCCCCAGTTATGACAGACGGGGCAATCGAGGATGTAAAAGCCATGGCTGCCATTGCATCTGGCCTCAACGTAAATATTGGCACTCCAACAAATGATTACGAAGAAGTTTGTCTTAAGGCTGTTGAAGCCCAGGCACAAGGCTCAAACATTATTGTATTAGATCCAGTAGGAGCTGGAGCTACTGAGTATAGAACAAACTTATGCAAAAGCATTCTTGATACCCACAAAGTTAGCCTCATAAAGGGCAATCTCTCAGAGATTAAAGCACTTTTTACCGATGAGGCTCAGACTAAGGGTGTGGATGCAGATATTGCCGATAAGGCCACAGAAGATAATCTTGATAGCCTAATTGAGCAGATGCAAATGTGGGCAGCACAGTATGAGCTTATTATTGTGGCAACTGGTGAGATTGATATAGTGCTTGATCCCTTTAGAGCCTTTGCGGTATATAACGGCTCTCCAATGATGAGTGAGATTACTGGTTCTGGCTGCATGCTTTCAGGTGTTCTTACCGCCTATGTTGCAGCTAATCCAAAAGACCAGCTTTCAGCAGCTCTTGCCGCACTTTGTGCCTTTGGTATTGCGGGTGAGCGTGCAGAGCAGCTTACGCTCGAGCGCGGACATGGTAACGCAACTTTCTCAAACTACCTTATAGATGAGCTTTACCTTATGGATGCAGAAAGACTGGATGAGAACGCAGATTATGAGCAACGTTAATCCAAAAGACTTAGAGCTGTATGCGGTAAGTGATTCTCAGTGGCTTAAGCCAGGTGAGAGGCTTAAAGATGTTATCGAACAGAGCATTAAAGGTGGAGTTAGCTTTGTACAGCTCAGAGAAAAGCATGCCACACACCAAGAGCGTCTTGCCCTTGGCAGAGAAATTAAAGAAATATGTTTAAGCTACGGCGTACCCTTTGTTATTAATGATGACGTAATGTGTGCAAAAGAGCTTGGGGTAGGAGCACACGTAGGCCAAGATGACATGGAGCTTGTTGAGGCGCGTGAAATTTTAGGTCCAAGTGCAATTATTGGTGTGTCTTGTCAAACTAAAGAGCAAGCTCTTAAGGCTAAGTCAGAAGGTGCAGACTACCTGGGTGTAGGATCATTTAGTTTTACGGCAACCAAGCCTGATGCAGACATTGTTGGGATGGATGAGCTCAGAGCAATCTGTGAGAGCGTAACTATTCCAATCGTTGTTATTGGCGGCATTAACAAAACTACTATTTCAAACTTTGAAGGTATAGATATAGATGGCATTGCGGTGGTATCTGCAATATTTAACCAGGATGATAAAACGCAAGCTGCAAAGGAGCTTAAGTGTCTAGTTCAAAAACACATACTATCCAACTAGCTGGTGCTATTTTTGATTTTGATGGAACTTTATTTGAGTCAATGCACGTGTGGTATGGGGTGCTTAAAACCTATTTAAAGCAAAGAGATATCACCCCTAAAGATGATATTGATGAGGTCTCAAGAACCTTAAGCTTTTCAGAAATGATTGCGCTCTTTAAAAAAGATTATTTCTTAGAGGATTCACTTGAAAAGATTGCAACTGATCTGAGAGCAATTATTACAGAGGCATATAGACATGAGGTAATGCCAAAGCCTGGAGCCTTAGAGCTTTTAGAGTCTATGCATAAAGCAGGAATTAAGATGGCAGTTGCCTCAGCCTCTCCACTCTTAGAGCTTGAGCTTGCAATTGATAGATTGGGAATCAGAAAATATTTTGAAGCCATCATTTCTGTAGAAGAAATTGGCAGAGGTAAAACCTACTCTGATGTCTATGATGTAGCCCTCATGCATCTTGGTACAAGAAAACTTGATACGTGGGTATTTGAGGATGCCTACCATGCAGCGCTTACTGCAAAGCATTCGGGCTATAAGGTGCTTGCGGTTAAGGACTGGTCAAGTGCAAACCAAGAGCCAGAGCTTAGAGATCTCTGTGATGTATACGTTGAGAGTTTAGAGGAACTTGAGGTTGAATATGCGACGCTGCCTCAAAAAATGTCTCCATACAAGTACCTTAAGTCTGTGCTTACGATTGCAGGATCGGACTCATCTGGTGGTGCTGGGGTTCAGGCAGATCTTAAAACATTTTTGGCACACGGCGTTTATGGCCAGAGCGTTATAAACTCAATTACTTCTCAAAACACCACTGGCGTTCAAGAGGTCTTTGATATTCCAGCCCAGACTGTTGCGTCTCAGATAGATTCTGTCTTTTCTGATATTGTGCCTGATGCAGTTAAAATAGGTATGCTTTCAAGTCCTGAGATTATTAAAACCGTTGCCGATAAACTAAAAGAATATAAGCCAAAGCATGTTGTGCTAGACCCAGTTATGGTTGCACAATCTGGTGGAAGCTTAATGCATACAGAAGCACTCGATAACTTAAAAAATCTGTTGCTGCCGCTTGCAAGTGTTATTACACCTAATCTGTATGAGGCATCAGTTTTAAGTGATACGAGCATTAAGACCAAAGAAGATATGTTAGCAGCTGCACATAAGTTAAGTGATTTAACAGGGGCAACGATAGTTCTTAAAGGTGGCCACTTACAAGGTGACGCTCTTGACCTTGTGCTTATAGATGGAAAAGAAGTTTGGCTTGAGGCAAAGCGCATTGATAATGAAAACACCCATGGCACAGGTTGCACGCTTTCAAGTGCGATAGCTTGCAATTTAGCACGCGGAGAGGAAACACTTAACGCAATTAAGGGTGCTAAAAATTACGTTAATGGTGCTATTGCTTCACAGATGAATATTGGTAGAGGTTCTGGCCCGCTCGACCATATTTACCAGCATCATTAAAGGAGGCATTATGAAGCGAGTTCTACTTATTTCAGGTTCTCCTCAAGCTGGTCCTTCTGAATTTTATCAGGATTTAGCTTCAAGACATGATTTAATCATTGCTGTAGATTCAGGTGCTGATGTATGCATGCAAGCAAATATTGGACTTGATGTATTTATTGGTGATCAAGATTCAGTAAGTAATGAGGGCAAGGCATATGCCCTCTCAAACGCTAAAGAAGTGCGTGAATACAAACGTGATAAAGACTTTACTGATTTTGAGCTTGCCCTAGATTATATTAATGAGCTTAATCGTGATTCTGGAGAGCTCTTTATTACGATCACCAATATTTTTGGAAACCGAATAGATCATATGCTTGCAGCATATGGTGCACTCTTTACTAATAGCCACCTTGACATGGCAATTACTGAGCCTAATTTAGATGCTTGGATTTTAGATGCCAAGCAAACAAACTCGCTTCATTTAAAAGACGTAAAAGGGGAGACGTTCTCTCTTATTAGCTTCACGCGAAAGTCTACCGTAAGCTTAAAAGGCTTTAAATGGGACTTAAAGAACAAGGATTTAGATAAACTTTCAGGTAAAGGCGTATCTAATCTTATTACTAAAAAGCATGCACAAATTCATATAGCAAAAGGAAAATGCTTAGCAATATTATATAATCAATTAGTATAATAAATAAATATTGAAGTTTAAAATAAAGGAGGTGAATTATGACTCCTTTAAGAAAACAAGTTCATAATATCGTCCTTGGCATACTTGTTATATTTTGTTCTCTAGTGTTGTATAAACCTTTTTTAGATTCCCCTCACCTAACAGGTTCATATATTTCTAAAGAGTTTTATGAAGAAGTGTATGAAAGAGAAAATGACGCACTTAGTTTTGGAAATTATAAGGGCGCACCTATACAAATTCAAAAAAATGTAAACGAAAGGCTTAATTCACTGCGTAATGCCTTAGCATCTAACGACAATGAATACTTAGTATTTTTGTCACAATACGAAGCTCAAGTATATAAGCTTCAAAAATCAGGATCAATTGTTGGAGCAGAACCTATACTCACTCAAGCTAAATCAAAGACGCTATTTTTATTGGGAGACGACCCACACGTACAAATTTATAACACGCTTGGTGAATCCAGCTCAATTTTTTATCTCTTATATATTTTAAAAAACTTTCCTGTAAGTATAATTATCCTATTACCTGCAACTTTTATTATATTTATATTAATGTATGATACCAAGAAGCAAGAAGGCAAGAAACTGAGTTCTTATTTAAAAATTTATCTCTGTGCATTTCTTTCTAGCATGTTTGTATTAGTACTGCCGCTTATTGCCATAGCTTTGCAAAATGGGATAGGGGATATTTTTTATCCTATAGTTACCTTTAAGTTCTACAGACATACTTCTTAGCTCTGCTTTAAAGGAATTTGCTAAATTTATAATTATGTATGCATTAGTTCTAGCGGTAATTCTTCTTATTTTCACTCAAATAAATTCTATAAGTAATCGTTATTTTGCACTTATGATTGCATTTTCATTAGTAGCTATTATTGCTCTTGTAATGCTTAGTCCCTTTAAGAGTTTTTTGGGCATCTTAAACCCGAGTCAATACCTTGGGAATATTGATTATCTAATATTTAAAGACAAAGCATCCATAGCTCTCACATCGTTTATAAGTATCGGAATAGTATCACTTCTAGGGCTAGGTTTAGAAATTTTTAAAGTTAAGCCGGAAAGCAGGGTGATTGCAAATGCTTAACTTACCAAAATCAAAGCAAACTTTAATAATTACATCTTTGTTCGAGTGAACAATTTAAAAAGCCAAATGCATACAGGTATTTCTTTTATGCAATTGCATATATTGTAATAATGCTCTTGCTTTTTGTTACGTTTTGGCATGGTGGGATGCATTTTTCTTTAGAGTTCAATCTCATTGCATCTGTGATTGAGGCTGCAGATATTATGAGCGTAAATATAGCACTCAAAAAAATCTTATATCTTGTGGTGTTTGCACCTGCAGCTTATTTGTTGGCTAAAGCTGTCAGTTTAGATGATTCTTACAGAACTAAAGCGCTTATAGTTATTGTAGTAGCTCCTTTTTTGTTAGAGCTTTCTCAAATAGGATTTTCTGGTGGGGCATTTGGACTGCTTAATGCCTTAATTTGTTTAGCTGGTTTTGCATGCTTTTATATCATCGCTCAGAAACTGTTTGCTGCAAGATAAAAAATTCTACCGCTCTTTTTGTTTAGTTCGCCTAACTATACTAGCTTTTATGTAAATTCTACTTTATACTTTGCAAAGGATAAACTTACATTTAAATAAACTAGTAGTAGTTAGGCAGGTTGCGTGGCTGAGAAAGCAAAAAGAAGTTATACCAGAGAATTTATTGTATTTGTTGGACTTGCTGCCTTGCTTATAGCAGCAATTCTTATTTCACTTTCTATTGGCCGCTATAATATGCCGGTAAGTGAAATTCTTGAAGCTGTTTTGCTCACCATACAAGGACAAGACATCAATACCAACCAAAACCAGGCTGTTTTATTTGCAATACGCCTACCCCGCCTGTTTTTATCTTTACTTGCTGGCGCTGCGCTTGCAGCATCTGGTGCAGCATATCAGGGACTTTTTAAAAACCCAATGGTATCTCCTGATATATTAGGAGTATCTTCAGGTGCAAGTATTGGTGCTTGTATTGCCATTCTTTTCTCACTTGGCTCACTCGAGATTCAGGGTTTTGCCTTTGCAACTGGTTGTTTAGCAATCGCTTTGGTGCTTGCTATAAGTAGTGCTGCAAGCAGAAATACTGGCGGCAGCCTTCTTATCTTAATTCTTGCTGGTATCGTAATTTCTTCTCTGTGCTCAGCTATTACCTCAATTATTAAATACGTAGCACCACCAGAGACAGCGCTCCCATAAATTACCTTCTGGCTTATGGGATCGTTTGCAAAAACTGGTGCCTGGAATAATGTTTTAGTTTTATTTATCTGCTTTCTTATTGGCGTGATTCCATTGCTTGCGCTTAGATGGAAAATAAACGTCATGGCCTTTGGTGAAGAAGAGGCAAAGGCTTTAGGTGTAAACACTAAGCGCGTTAGACTCACAATTATCTTATGCGCCACCTTACTTACGGCAACAACCGTTGCACTTTGCGGCATTATTGGTTGGGTTGGTCTTGTAATCCCACATATTGGCCGCTTTTTGGTGGGCGCTAACTACCAAGTCTTGCTTCCATGCTCAATTTTGGCAGGAGCTACCTTTATGGTTATAGTTGATACCCTTGCAAGAACCTTAAGTTCTGGTGAAATCCCTATCAGTATTATCACTGCAATTATTGGAGCTCCTGTATTTATCTACCTTATCTTTAAGGGCAAAAGGAGCTGGTCAGAATGAGTCTAGTTGCAAAAGATTTAAACGTAGGTTTTGGCCATACCGCTATTGTAGAAGATATCAACTTCAGCTTAGAAAAAAGAACTATTCTTTGTTTGCTTGGTAAAAACGGAGTGGGTAAGACCACCTTATTTAAAACACTTTTAAATCTAATGCCTAAGGTATCTGGCCAAATATTACTTGACGGTAAAGATATACAAGATTTTTCCAATCAAGACTTTGCTAAAAAGGTTGTCTATGTTCCTCAACATTCACGTGCGCCCTTTGCCTTTTCGGTATTAGACGTGGTCATTATGGGGCGAACTGCTCAGATGGGATTTTTTGGAAGTCTTTCTAAAAAGGATAAAGATCTTGCAGTAGCTGCCCT
>JASBYZ010000065.1 GCA_029983705.1 Coriobacteriales bacterium | reverse complement strand
TCAAAGCTTGCCATACCACTCATGGCCATGCAAGCGGCCTTAATAATTGAAATTGAAAGCGCAGCCCCACTACCCTCACCAAGACGCATGTCTAGATCAAGGTAGGGCTTAAGTCCTAGGTGTTTGAGCGCTATCATTAAACCCGGCTCTTTAGATTTATGGGAAACAAAGCAGTAGTTGAGGACCTTTGGACAAATCTTATGGGCGATAAGAAGTGCGCTTGCAGAAATTTGACCGTCAACTACAAAAGGTTTTTGTAGAGCAGACGCACCCAAAATAGTGCCCACCATAGCTGCAATCTCAAGACCTCCAAAGTGACACAAAAGATCCAGGCCATCTTTTCCATACGGCTCACGGGCTTTTAGTGCTTGCTTAATAACAGCTACCTTATGAGCAAGTCCCCTATCATCAAGACCGGTACCTCTACCGGTAGCCTCCTCTACACTGCAGCCAGTAAGTGAAACGATAAGCGCGGCAGCACTTGTAGTATTTGCAATGCCCACCTCACCAAGACCGCAAATATCAAGTTTGCGCTCAAAAACTGCCTTCTTCACCTCGTGCGCTCCAAAACAAATAGCCTCAAGCGCTGCATCTTTAGTGAGTGCATCTTCATGTAAAAAATTATGTGTACCTAGCATTATAGGGTGATTTATTACTGATGGGTGTTTTGGCATAGTTTTAAGGCCCGCATTATAGGCTCTCACCTCTATACCACTGCTTTTAGCCAAATTTGATACTCCAGCAAGACCGGCAGCAACTCCATCTATCATTTGTGCCGAGACCTCTTGAGGGTATGCTGATACGCCTTCTTCTGCAATGCCGTGATCTGCTGCAAAGCAGTGGATTTCTGCATGAGTTAGTTGAGGGCTGAGGCTTTGCTGCATAGCAGCAATACGCACAGCCATGTCTTCAAGTTTTCCAAGCGCTCCTAAGGGTTTTATTAAACTATCTTGGCGCGCTTGAGCTTTTGCAAGAAAGCTCGCATCAAGGTCTTTGATGCGAGCTACAAGTGAATCAAATTCTTCTGCTTGTGTCATTTATACAATCTCTTTTGGTAATGCTTTAAGATTAAGTACTCTACCTGCTATAACAAGGTAGGAATGAGCTGCTCTTTCAGCAAGGCGCTGATTGGCAAGGCCCATTGCATCAGAGAATAATCTTCCGGCTGCGTAAGGTGGTACCAGTGAAAGGCCAAGTTCAGATGATACAACGATGGTTATCTCTGGACGGCGCAAAAGCTCATCAACAAAACGGCGCAGCTCAATTCTGAGCTTATTCGCATAAATTTTGTTGAGCTCCTCATCTTCTAGGTGCACCTGCTCTTGAGCAAAGGCTCTATCTGCTAGTGCACCAAGGGCAGAACCTAGGTCATCTACAAGTAGTACTTGCTTTTTGGATGCTTCAAAAATATCAAAGGGATCTTCATAGGCTTCAATAGTCTTAAAGCTCTCAGGGCGCTTAGCCTTATGCTCGTCAATTCTTTTTTTAAATTCTGGGTCTATTGTAGGGTTTCCAAATACTCCTACAGCAACACTTCTTCCTTGAGTTTCTAGTCTTTTTGCAAAGTTTTGTGCAACATCTGACTTGCCAGACTTAGAACCTCCTAATACCAGGTATAACGACATGGGAATTCTCCTTATAGGTTTTGGCTACGCTCGCGTTTAAGGCGCTCTCGTTTTTCAAATGGGCTTTCATTTCCGTAGGCAGCAAACTTTAAGTCTTCAACTTCTTTTTGGCTTAAGCGTCTATATGAGCCTTCTTTTAAGGTACCCAATTTAAGCGGTCCAAATGATGATCTGTGTAGCGCTAATACAGGATGTCCAAGTACCTTGCACATGCGTTTAACCTGACGCTTTTTACCCTCATGAATAGTAAGCTCAATATGGCTGATGCGTTTGTCTTTAGCTTTTATAAGCGCATCAAGTGCAACTTGAGCTTGCTTGGGGTGTTCAAGGGATTTTTCATCAATAGATTTTGCTTGAGCGGGTGAGGTAAGTCCGTCTTCAAGCTTGACACCCTCTTCAAGTTGCTTAAGCTGCGCTTTTGTAAAAATACCACTGCAACTTGCCTGATAGGTTTTATCCACATGCATACCAGGATGCAAAAGATCTCGAGCCAAAATACCGTCTGTCATAAAAAGTAAAATTCCGGTGGTATCCTTATCAAGTCTTCCTACCGGAAAAAGCCCTGGATACTCATCACTTGGTACAAAGATAGATATGTCGGGTCTTCCTTGTGGATCAGACATTGTGGTAATGTAGCCCGCTGGCTTATTAAGCATTATGTAGACGTGCTGGTCTGCTAAGCTTACCAGCTTATTGTCCACACGCACCTCATCTTTAGAGGGGTCAACTTTAGAGCCAAGCTCAGTGATAACTTCACCGTTCACCCTCACCCTACCTGCAGTCATCAAGTCTTCTGAGCCGCGCCTTGAGGCAACGCCTGAGCGGGCTAAAAACTTTTGCAGACGCATGGGCACTATCATTTCACCTGTATGCGGATCTCTTTGTGGCATTGGATCTGACATGTGCTAAGCGCTACAGCTCCTCATCTATCTCTTCATCGATTTCTTCACTTAACTCATCAATATTTGATTGATATGGCTGGGCAGACAGGCGCTCTTTAATAAACTGTTTAGCCTCCTCATTTGGGGCAAAATCTTCAAGTGGCGGAAGCTCTTTAATTGAGCGCAGTCCAAATTTTTCTAAAAAGGCCTGAGTTGTTCCAAACAAAGCAGCTTGGCCTAAAGACTTCTCTTTTCCAACTTCTCTAATTAAGCCTTTTTCAACAAGAGAAGAAATTACTCCATCAGAGTTTACTCCCCTTACTGCCTTTACTCCGTCTCTAGAAACTGGCTGGTGGTAGGCGATAACTGAAAGCGCTTCGAGCGCAGCTTGAGAGAGTCTATGGGTATCCCATGAGCGTACGTAGGCCTCAATATACTCATGGTATGCCGGGTGAGAAAACATTCTCCAACCCCCTGCAACTTCTCTGAGCTGAAAGCCCCTGTTTGCACTCTCATACTCACTTGAGAGATCAGATAAAATCTCAATGACCTCAGCTGGTCCTATCTCTAATATGCGAGCAAGCTCAATTGCAGATACAGGATCTGATGAGGTGAACAACAGCGCTTCTATGGCACCTTTTTTATCATTTTCAAGTGAATCTAGTTTGTCAGTCATTATGTTTTAAGCCTCCAAACTTTTTAGCTCAATAGTTCCAAAAAGCTCATCTTGCTTAATTGAAATTTCATTTTGTTTAAAGAGCTCAAGTATTGCAAGAAAGGTTACTACCAGCTCTTCTACATCTGCGTCCTTAGCTAAAAGCTCATTAAAGCTTGTAGTCTTGCGCTGGTTTATAAGGTGAGAAACTATTTGCATCTGTGTTTGCATCGGAATACGCTTTGGAGCAATATGCTCTGCTTCTAGCAAAAAGTCTTGGCGGCGTCCCAGCAGGTCTGCAGCAATTACAGCAAGCGACCTAAGCGTCATGCCTTCTAAATAATCTGGCATAACATTTAAGTATTCTTTGTCTGGACCTGCGGTTCTTGGGTGCATATAGCTCTCTTGAAGCATGCGAGAGTTAAGTGCTGAGGCGACGTTTTTAAACTGCTTATACACAATTAAACGCTCTACAAGCACGTTTCTTATCTCATCTGCAGATAAGTTATCAAAGTCAAGATCGTCGTATTCATCTGAAAGGACTTCTTCTCCCTCAGGTAAAAGACTTCGCGCTTTTATTTCTAAAAGTGTTGAGGCTACAAGTAAAAAGTCACTTGCAACATTTAAATCAATGTCATCAAGTGCCTGCACCTCTTCAAGGTACTGCTCAACAATTTCTGATAAAGAAAGTGCACCTACATCAAGCTTTTGTTTAGATACCAAACTTAACAAGAGATCAAAGGGTCCCTCAAAAAGTTGGGTTTTAACTCTATACGAACTAGCCATGTAGGTGCACGCTTCTAGTAACTATCTTATTTACCGGTGTAGTTGAGGTGCATAGCTTCTCTGCAGTCAGAAATAACCTTTTCTGCAATTGGTTTTGCACGCTTAGCACCATCAATTAATACGTCTCGTACGTAGTCGGAATCTTTTTCAATCTCTTGTCTACGCTCATGGAAAGGCTCAAAGTATGCTGCAATGTCCTCTGCAAAAGCCTTTTTATGAGCAACACATCCGCAGCTTCCAGCTCTACAGCACTCTTCCCATTTAGCAATATCTTCTGGGCTTTGAGCTACAAGTTTATGAACCTGATGAAGCGGACAGATGTTTGGCTCTCCCGGATCTGTCTTGAGCTTTCGTGCAGGGTCAGTCATAAACTGCATAGCCTTCTTTTTCATATCCTCAATTGTGTCAGACAAATAAATTGAGTTACCGTATGACTTAGACATCTTTCTTCCGTCAATACCTGGAACCTTTTGACCATCTTTTGCATAGACTTCATGTGGCTCAACTAAGATGCCCTCACCATAGGTACCGTTAAATCTTCTGACAATTTCACGGTTAATCTCAAGGTGTGCCTCTTGGTCTTTACCAACCGGAATAGCGTCTGCACGCATGATGGCAATATCTGCACTCATGAGGTTTGGATATAAGAAAAAGCCCACATTGGATAGGTCTTTATCGGTAATATTTTGCTTTTGCTCCTTATAGGTAGGAACTCGTTCTAACCATGACATAGGTGTAACCATAGACATGTACAAAGAAAGCTCAGCTACTTCAGGAATATCACTCTGGCGATAAATTACGGTCTTTTTTGGGTCAAGACCCGCAGCCAACCAATCCATTACCATATCTTCAGTAAACTGTGGGATATTTTGGGTGTTTTGCCAGTTAGAGGTAAGCGCATGCCAATCAGCCACAAAGAAAAATGGCTCGTAATCTTCATGTTGAAATTCAAGCATGCTCATTAAGTTACCAAACCAGTGCCCCAAATGGAGCTTTCCCGTTGGTCGGTAACCAGTTAAAACACGCTTTGGCTTTGCCTGTTCTGACATTAAAACTTCCCTCTCTTACATTAACAATACGTCTCTATAGTAGCTCAAATTAAACTCCTATAGCTATCTTATGCGCCCAAGAGCAGCGGCATAAATAAATTAAGTGCCCATGATAGATAGATTCCAATAGGATTTATTCCTGTTACATAAGGAACTAAAAAGAGCACAATTAAGAGTATAACCATAGAATAGCTTTGGATGCTGTAATACTTTTTAAGAGCCTTATCGGATAAAAATGGGGCGATAATGGCTGAACCATCAAGCGGTGGCAGCGGAATTAAGTTAAAGAGCATAAGTACAAGGTTTACGCGCACATAAAGCATGGCAAGTGTTGCAATAATTCCTAAAATATCTGCGCTTATACCTAAGGCTGCTAAAGGTCCTGTGCAGAGTCTAAAAATAAGGGCACCTACAAGCGCTTGAATTAGATTAGAAAAAGGACCTGCAAGTGCAACTAAAAGCTCGCCCTTTCTAATATTTTGAAAATAACTTGGATTGTAGGGCACCGGCTTTGCATAACCAAAAATAGGTCCACCAATAATTGCCATGATTAATGGGAGGACAACAGTACCGGTAAGATCAATATGTGCCAGAGGATTTGCGGTAAGTCTTCCTGCATTTTTAGCAGTAGGGTCTCCCAGTAAATAGGCAACATAGCCGTGTGATACCTCATGGATGATAATGGCCACCATAGCAAGTACTAAGGTAGCAAGAAGTATTAATATCTGTATGAGCACGTCTGTTGGCCCGCCCGCAAAAAGTCCTTGTATAAAATTCATCTAAAAAAACCTTATAATCTAGAGGAGCGCCTCATAAAAAGATGTTCCATCTCCCGGGCAGCTCACACCAAAGTGTTCAGCTATCGTAGCACCAACAGAGGCAAAAGTATCAAGGTCCTCTAAATGAGCAGAAGCATGACTGCCTTTAATGAGTGAGATAACTGGAATGTATTCTCTTGTGTGATCTGTTGAAATATCTGTTGGATCACATCCGTGATCTGCACAAATAATAAGGAGGTCTCCCTCACGAAGCCCCTCTAATACCTGGGGTAAAAACTTGTCAAACTCTTCAAGACCGTGAGCATAGCCTTCAGGATTGTTTCTGTGGCCCCAAAGCATGTCAAAGTCATTGAGGTTTGCAAAGACAAATCCTTTAAGATCTGGTTTTTTAAGTGCCTCAGCTATAAGCTTCATACCCTGCTCATTATTATCTGTATGTGGGCTTTTTATAAGCGCGCGCAGGGTAAAAACATCACCAATTTTACCTATGCCTCGACACTCAACACCCTCTCGAGTTAAAACGTCAAGTAAGGTATCTCGTTGAGGAGCAAGCGCAAAGTCTTTTCTGCCACCAGTTCTCACAAAGTTTCCCTTACTTCCTACAAAAGGCCTTGCAATAACGCGTGCTACTGCATCCTCACCAATGCAAACTTCTTCTCGTACCTTTTTACAAAAGCTATGAAGCTCATCTTCACTCATAACATCGTGATGACAAGCAATCTGAAATACAGAGTCTCCTGAGGTATAACAAATAGGCAGTTTGCTCTCTAAGTGTTTTTGGCCCAGCTCTTCAATAATTACCGTACCTGAAGCTGGATAACCCCCAAGCCAGTCCGTACCCATTACCTCTACAAAGTGCTCATGTAAGCTTTCACTAAAGCCATTAGGATAGGTAGCAAAAGCCTTCATAATAGGAAAGCCCATGAGCTCCCAGTGACCACCCACAGTATCCTTTTGAACGCCCACCTCTTTTGCTTTACAGATTACTGCTTGAGGTGCCTCAACAGGATCTATCCCTTTAATATCTGTAAGGTTGCCAAGGCCCAGTTTTTGCATGTTAGGCATCTTTAGTCCACCCATTACACGGGCAGTGTTACCAATCGTATTAGAACCTTCATCACCATACTTATGCGCGTCAGGTAGCTCACCAACACCAGCTGAATCAAGCACAATTAAAAACGCGCGAGCTTCTGTATTAGCCACGATTCTCCTTAATCTTGATAAGTAATGCATCTAAAGCAAACAATACGGCACTAAAAATTGCAAAATCTGTTCTAAACAGACCATCAAGTGGAGATGGAAGCACCCACCTACCCGCTAAAAAGTCTGGTAAAAACGCAGTAAAGGGAAAAATAAAGGTAGAAAGCTTAAAGCTTGAAATAATAAAGCCAGAAAAAGATAAGATGGTAAGCAGGCTGTAGACAATAGCGATGACCCTAAAGATTACAGCCACTACCTGCAGTCCTATAGAAAGCGGATCTTTGACTCGTTTTTGTTTTGGAGTATCAAAGCGTGGATCTCTACGAGCCTGCACATGCTGGCGCGAATAGTTTCTACCGCTGTAGTGCTGATTACTCACCTATGAAAGCTCCTCTTCTATAATGCTTGAAAGCTCAAGCCATTCTTCTTCTAAACTTTCAATTTCCAACTTAAGGCTGTTATATTCACGCATGGTTGAACTAAAGGCTTCTTTGTCTTGGTAAAGCTCCTCACTTGCCATCAGCTTCATTAACTCATCATAGCGCGCTTGTTTTTGAGGCAACAGCTCATCAATTTTTTTTACACGCTTTTTATGCTTACCAATTCTTTTATTAAGTTCTTTTCTTGCCTCAGCTTCAGCACGTTTTTGCTCTTTAGTTTTTGGACCTGAAGTCTGTGGCTCTTGTGCTGGGACCTCTTCTTTTTGCCTCAGCTGACGAGGCTCATTATCTTCACTTTCAAGTTTATCAAGTTGTTCAGACTTAAATAAATAGTAGTCATAGTCCCCGTCAAAAACCCTAATATCCCCGTCTTTAACCTCAACAATTTTATTTGCTATAGATTTAATAAGGTGGCGGTCATGCGAGATTAAAACAATTGTTCCTTGAAAATCTTTAAGCGCATGTTCCAAAATATCAACCGCCTGAATATCAAGGTGGTTAGTAGGCTCATCTAAGCAGATGAGTGGTGCAGGATTTACCAAAAGCTTAGCTAAAGCAAGGCGAGCTTTTTCTCCACCGGAAAGTACAGACACCTTTTTATCTAGGTCATCACCCTTAAACATAAATGCACCAAGGAGCGCACGCTCTTCAGAGGTGGTCCAGCCCGGTGCTGCAGAATCAAACTCTTGGTAGATGCTGCGCTGAGAATCCATATTATCTAACTGATGCTGAGCATAGTAACTTATTG
>JASBYZ010000064.1 GCA_029983705.1 Coriobacteriales bacterium | reverse complement strand
AAGCTTCTTTCCAGATGTGTGGATAGAGCATAGTTCGGGGTCCCACGTATCGCATCATCTCACGCTGAAAAGCCTGTTCATCAGGCTTGTAACAGTGGGTTTCGCAGTTTTTACAATTAGGCTTGGGGTCATAGGGACAAAGCGCTCTTCGCGTCTCCCCATAAATTAAGTGAGCATTACAAGACTTGCATAGTTTTGGCGTATGTCGTCCCTCATAGGCCCCAAGAAGAGAAGCTGGGCTCTTAACCTCTTCTCGTTCAGACTCATCGTGGTGGCCTTTACAATAAATCTCAAGCATCAAGCCAAGGGTGGCGCAGTCTTGAAGAATCTCTTCATCCTCTAGACGCTCAAACAAAAGCGCCTCTCGTTTAGAGCCTGCCTTTGGCATGTGCTCCATCGCTCTCATGGTCTCTATAATTTTTTGATCTATGCTCAAGTTGCCCTCCCATTAGCTTTACTTGATTGCCTAGTCTAGGATATTACTCAGAGCTCTGAGTCAATTTACGTAAAACTTATACATCTAGAGCACATTTTTAGAAAGGATTTAGTATACTTAGGAAAATATGTATAAGAAAATTTAATAGTAAGGATGGTCTTATGAAGGAATTTGATAAGAATCTTGCCGAGAAGCTCAAAGGCGGCGTCATCATGGACGTTATGAACGTTGAGCAAGCAAAGATTGCTGAGGCTTCAGGCGCAAGTGCAATTATGGCGCTTGAAAGAGTTCCCGCAGATATTCGCGCTGCAGGCGGTGTGAGCAGGTCATCTGATCCACAAATGATTGAAGATATCATGGCTGCAGTTTCTATTCCGGTGATGGCTAAGGTAAGAATTGGTCACTTTGTAGAAGCTCAGGTGCTTGAAGCTATTGGTGTGGATATGGCCGATGAGAGCGAGGTTTTATCTCCGGCAGATGAGAAATACCATATCGACAAGAAGAGCTTTAAGATTCCTTTTGTGTGCGGAGCAAGAAACTTAGGTGAGGCACTTCGCCGTATTGAAGAGGGCGCTTCTATGATCAGAACTAAGGGTGAGGCAGGTACTGGAGATGTAGTTCATGCAGTAACTCACCTGCGCCAAATTAACTCTGAGATTGCTCAGGTAAGTACCTTAAGAGAAGACGAGCTCTACAGAGCTGCAAAAGATATGGAAGTATCATACGAGCTCATCAAATACGTTCATGACAACAAAAAGCTTCCAGTTGTTAACTTCTCAGCAGGTGGATGCGCTACCCCAGCAGACGCTGCGCTTATGATGCAACTGGGCGCTGAGGGTGTATTTGTAGGAAGCGGTATCTTTAAGTCTGGTAATCCAGAAAAGCGTGCAAAGGCTATTGTTGAGGCTACCAAGCATTATAATGAGCCAGAAATTATTGCTGAGGTAAGCAAAAATATTGGTGAGGCTATGGTTGGCATTAACGAAGAAGAGATTAAAACAATCATGAGAAATAGATAAGTCTCACATAAGACTTTAAGCTATCAAAAAGCCCTAGCTGTATGAACAACTAGGGCTTTTATCATGTCTGAGCTCAGTGGTGTTTTGCCTATCCAGCGAGCGCACTTACAATGTTTGAAATCAAAATGAGGGCTACTAAAACTGGTGCGATGAACTTCAACATCACATTGTAAAAAGGCTTGGTCACAAATTTAGAAGTTTGTGAAATCTCCTTATCGATAGCCTTAGTTCCCACTACAAATCCCACAAAGAGACAGGTGATAATTGCAGCTATAGGCATCATTACAGAGTTAGAGATAAAGTCAAAGAAGTCTAAGATTTGGAAGCCCAAGATTGTTACAAAGTCTAGAAGTCCGTATCCACCAGAGGATGCAGCCATCATAACAATGGCGATAATTCCCATAATCAAACAGGCTTTATTTCTCGTCCATCCAAAGGTGTCAGTACAAATTGATACGATTGACTCAAACAAAGAGATGCCAGAGGTAGCTGCTGCAAAAATTACGAGCAAGAAGAAAAATGCACCCATAAGACCAGGAAGTGGAGTTGACGCAAACACACCTGGTAAGGTTACAAACATAAGTCCTGGGCCTGAGTTTAAGTTTTCTGGACCAAGTACTGCAAATACCGCAGGTATAATCATTAAACCTGCAAGGAAGGCAACACAGGTATCCATCAAATTTACCTTTAGAACAGAGGACTCAAGGTCTTCACTTTTTGGCAGGTAAGAGCCATAGGTAATTAAGATTGCCATAGCAAGTGAGAGAGAATAAAACATTTGCCCCATCGCGGCAAGTACCATCTCAAAAGAGAATTTAGAGAAGTCAGGTACAAAGTAATACTTCACACCCTCCATAGCCCCAGGCAAGGTTAAGGCATAGATGGTTACGATAATTAAGAGCACAAAAAGCGCTGGCATCATAACCTTATTAGCGCGCTCAATTCCGCTCTCTACGCCCTTCCATACCACAAAGATACAAAAGAGAATAAATAAGAGTCCCCAAAACATAGGCTCAAGAGGGCTTGAAATAAAGGAGGAAAAGAAGTCTTCTTGTGCAGCGATTGATGATCCACCCGTTGCATAGGTAACAAAGTATTTAGTAACCCATCCACCAATAAGTGAATAGTAAGGGAAAATAATGACCGGAATGAGAAAGATGAAAAGGCCAATCCATTTATATTTCTTTCCAAAACTCTCAAAGGCACCAATTGCGGACTTACCAGTCATACGTCCTAGAGCGTTTTCGGTAAGGGAGAAGGTGAGTCCAAGCGTAATCACCAAAATAATATAGGTGAGTAAAAAGATTCCTCCACCATACTGAGCGGCCAAATACGGAAAACGCCAGATGTTTCCTAAACCTACAGCAGAACCTGCTGCAGCTAAAACAAAAGCCAACCCGCCGGTAAACTTAGGGCGTGTTATCTTGGCGCTTTTTGAGTCTGTTGGATTAGCCATGACAGATCTCCTTTCAAAGCGTACGAATGATAAACCCTTAAAATAGTTAAAGGAATTTTAAAATACTCAAATAAAGAAGTAGAATGAATACCTAAGCAAAAATTTACCGGCTAATAAGCCTAAATCTTCTGTAAACAGCTATAAGGAGTAGAGTTTTGTCACTTTCAATTGGAATTGTTGGTCTACCAAATGTAGGTAAATCAACCCTTTTTACTGCACTTACTAAAAAAGAAGGCCTTGCCGCTAACTACCCTTTTGCAACCATTGAGCCAAATGTTGGTGTAGTAGACGTTCCTGACAAACGTCTGCAAGAGATTGCAAAAATTGTTAATCCTCAAAAGATTTTGCCTGCTACCGTTGAGTTTGTTGACATTGCGGGACTTGTTAAAGGTGCCTCTGAAGGAGAAGGATTAGGCAACCAGTTTCTTGCAAACATCAGAGAGACTAATGCAATTTGTGAAGTTGTAAGATACTTTAAAGATCCTGACGTTGTCCACGTTGACGGAAGAGTTGATCCAACAAGTGACGTTGAAACCATCAAAACTGAGCTTGTACTCGCAGATATTGCAACGCTTGAAAAAGCCCTTCCTCGTCTTCAAAAAGAAGCACGCAAAGATAAAGAACTTCAACCAAAGGTAGCACTGGTAGAAAAACTCCTTGAGCATCTTAACATCAATGAGCGCGCGCTTACCATGGATATGAGTGATGAAGAGCGCGACCTCTTATACGATTTGCATCTCTTAACCTTGAAGCCAATCATGTATCTTGCAAATGTTGATGAAGACATGCTTGGTGAAGATTTAGATCCAATTGATGGAGTAAAGCCAATTGCGGTTTGTGCGCAGGTAGAGGCAGAGCTTTCTGAGCTCGAGCCAGAAGAGGCACGTGAGTATCTCCAAGAGCTTGGTGTAGAAGAGTCTGGTCTTGATACCTTAATTAAGGCAGCCTATGAGATTTTAGGTCTTCAGTCCTACTTTACGGCTGGCGTTCAAGAGGTAAGAGCTTGGACAATAAATAAGGGCGATAAGGCCCCACAAGCTGCGGGAGTTATCCACACCGACTTTGAACGTGGATTTATTAAGGCAGAATGTGCCTCATATGATGATTTTATTGAGTACGGCGGAGAACAAGGCCTAAAAGCTGCAGGCAAACTGCGCATGGAGGGTAAAGACTATGTTGTACAAGACGGTGACGTCATGCACTTTAGGTTTAATGTCTAGGTAAATAATGGTGAAACATAGATGCAAGAAAAGGCGATAAAGGACATAGATACTTCTCAAATGAGAAAAGAAGTTACCGGTGTTGTGGTCTCTGGCGGTAGGTCAAGGCGTATGGGTACCGATAAGTCCTTTATCACTCTTGCAGGTGAGCCACTTATTAAGCGTGCAGTACGACTACTTGAGCCCTTTTGTGAACAGATTATTATTGTGACCAATCAGGTTGAGGCCACCAAAGAGCTTGGCTGGCCTGAGCATGTAATCATTGTGCCTGATGACATACCCTACCAAGGCCCCCTGGGAGGTCTTTCTACTGCAGCAAATCATGCAAGCACTCCCTATATATTTGTACGCGCCGTTGACATGCCCTGGCTTGCCCCAGGACTTTTTGAGATGTTTTACAAGCGTATTAAAAACTCTCACCGTGAGGTGGTAATTCCGCTTTCTAACAGGGGAAATGAACCTCTGTGTGCTATGTATAAAACAGAGGCCGTATCCAAGTGGGTTCAAAAAGTTCTTGATACTGGTAGAAGGCGTGTTATCTCATTTTTTAAATATGTAAGAGTGGACGCGGTAAGTCAGGAAAGCATTCATGAAATTGACCCGTATGAGGATAGTTTTTTAAATATCAACCATCCCGATCAAATAAAAGATATTGACGAAGAACTCAAGCGGGGAGATAGGCTCCTTCCATCTGAGCAAACCTCAAGAAAATCTTTAGAGAAAACTCGTGGTAAAGATGGGGGCGCTTTTGAGCAAAAGCCTAACGAGCATATAAAGATTGTTGATGAGACAGCTTATGATGAAGAAGTGGAGATTAAGCCTTCTTTACGAGAGCCTAAGCCTTCTGGTATGGGAAACGCCATTACTGTTCTTCACAACAAGCCGGGTGCGCAAGCACTTCCAACTGAGCGGCCCTACACTATAAAACTCAATGGGGTAGAAATCTCATCAGTTCAGGCTACTCAAACTGATCTTGCAGATATGGCTGTGGGCTTTTTGGTTTCAGAGGGGCTTTTAGTTTCTCGCGATGACTTTAAGGGTGCAGACGTTGATAGAAAGCACGGGGTTATTTACGTAGAAACAAAAGAGCTTGACCAGCAGGCTCTCGCGTACAAAACTTCTAAGCGCTATATCACCTCTGGTTGCGGTAAGGGTGTGACCTTCTCGTCAATTGATGATGTTACTGCTTTTGCAAGCATTGACCAGGCCATATACATTGAACCTTCTGACCTTCACACCTGGATTCAAGAGATGTCCAGGCAGTCTGAGGCATATAAAAACTCTGGAGGCTCTCACTCTTGTGGGCTTGTACTTGATGGCGAGCTCAAGATTGTGAGAGAGGATGTGGGAAGACATAACGCGGTTGATAAGGTAATTGGCAGAGCTTGGCTTGAGCGCATGGACTTAAGGCGCGCAGTCTTGCTGTGTACGGGAAGACTTTCTTATGAGATTACAGCAAAATCAGCCAGACAGGGTATACCTATGATTGCGTCAAGATCTGCAGCAACTGATCTTTCGGTTTCAATTGCAAACAGTATTGGCATCACCTTGGTGGGATACGTCAAATCAAACCAAGTGGTTGTATATACACATCCTGAACGCATAGTTGGCGGAGAAAGGTAGTAATAAATAAGATGGCTAAATCAGATAAAAATTCTTTAAGCTATGAAGAGGCCTTAGCTAAAGTTTTGGCGTATGGTGAACCTCTTGAGGCAGAAGAAGTTCACTTTATGGACGCACTTGGTAGAGTGTTGGCAGAAGATGCTTTAAGTGATATTGATGTGTCTCCTTTTGATAACTCTGCGATGGACGGCTTTGCAATAATTGCAAAAGACCTTGAAAAGGCTAGTGCTGATTATCCCGTTTCACTTGAGGTAAAAGAACTTATTCCTGCAGGTGGTGTACCTCAAATTACTGTTGAACCAGGAAGCTGTGCAAGAATTATGACGGGTGCAGCTATGCCTGAGGGCGCAGATACCGTTATAAAAATCGAGCAGACCTCGGCATTTTCTGGCGGTGGAAACGTTGGCGAGACCATTGAAATTAGCGCTCCAATAGAGCTTGGCGCAAATGTGCGCTATGCAGGTGAAGAGGTTAAGGCTGGAGAGGTTGTACTGCCAAAGGGTGAGGTAGTAGACGTAGCTGCAATTGGTCTTTTAGCAGCAACCGGAAACACCACTGTTAAGGTTCACAGAAGACCTGTGGTAGGCATTGTGTCTACCGGTTCAGAGCTTGTCGAGCCTCATGAAAAGCCTGGTAAAGGTCAAATTAGAAACTCAAACTCATATGCAAATGCATCTCAAGCGGTAGATAGTGGTGCACGCACTATTATTTATCCAATTGTTGAAGATAGCTATGAGGCTACGGTTGAAGCATTTAAACAGGCATCAGAGGAGTGCGATATTATTGTTACCTCAGGCGGGGTTTCTGTAGGAGACTTTGACTTTGTAAAGCCTGCACTTGAAAGCCTTGGAACTCTAGAATTTGCAAAGGTAAATATGAGACCAGGCAATCCTCAGACCATGGGAAGAATTGGCAACGCATTTTTCTTTGGACTTCCGGGTAACCCTTCATCCTGCTATGTAGGCTTTGAGGCATTTTTGCGCCCACTTATTCTAAAGATGCTTGGGCACAAAGATCTTAAGCGTCCTGTTGTTCATGCGCGCCTTGAAAAGGGCATGTCAAAAAGACAGGCACGCAAGTACTTCTTGCGCGGCAATGTTTCTAAGGATGCGCAAGGTAATTGGGTAGCACGCCTTCCATATTCACAGTCTTCAGCACTTCTTACTGCCGCACACTACGGCAATGCTTTTGTAATTTTGCCTGAGGGAGAGGCAAAGATTGAAGCAGGCCAAGATGTGGAATGCTGGCTATTAAGAATAGACGAAATTTAAGTATATTCACAGTTATAAATAATACTTTATTAGGTCAAATCGCTCAGAATCTTCAATAATTGATGTGTTCTGAGCGATTATTTTATGCAAATTGATAACCGTTCACAGTTATTTTTATACCGTTCGCAGCGATGAGATTTAAAACATAATTTACACATAAAGCTAAATATTTAAAAAGATTGATATAAAAGTGGAATTTAAATTTGCTGAGCAGCAAAAATGCTAGTTTGACTGGGTCAAAAAATTATTCTCAGAAAAGAATATTCTAATAATAGGGATAGTACCTGTGATTTGAATAATTTTAATTTTCAAACCTGGCTCATATACTAAATATGAAGTAAGTACCTGCGCTTATGTGTTAACTATAGTTAACAATCGCAGTTTTGATACGTTCCAGATAGGGAGCAAAGGACATATATGAAACTTACAAGACGTTCGTTTGTTGCAGCAGCAGGAGCTAGTATTGCTGCCTCCGCAGTAGGAGGTCTACTAAATCCTCAAAATGCTTCAGCAGAAGAAATTGTGAGAGGGACAATTAAAAAGGAGCCTAAGTTTAGGCTAGATGGTGCAACAGAAACTTCTACCATCTGCCCGTACTGTGGTGTTGGTTGTTCTATCATCTGCTCAAGCACCGGGGGAGACCTTGTAAATGCAGAAGGTGACCCTGACAGTCCGGTTAACTGGGGAGGAACTTGTTCTAAGGGTGCAGCAATCTTTGGAATTAGAAGTATTTTTGATCCAGCTACTGGTGAAAATATTCCTAATCCTGCTCGCCTTACTAAAGTCTTATATCGTGCACCTAAATCTGATCACTGGGAGACAAAGACTTGGGACTTTGCTCTAAAGAAGATTGGTAAAAAGATACGTGATGTGAGAGAGGCAACTTTTACTCACAAAGATGAAGACGGTGTTATCGTAAACCGCACTTCAGGCATTATGTGGCTTGGCGGTGCAGCTTTAGATAACGAGGAATGCTATGTTTCCTGGAAGCTCGGTCGTGCACTTGGTGTGTACAACATGGAGCACCAGGCCCGAATATGACACAGCTCTACTGTGTCCAGTTTGGGCAAAATTTTTGGCCGTGGTGCTATGACAAATCACTGGAACGATTTGGAGAACTCAGACCTTATCGTTACCTGTGGTGCTAACAACGCA
>JASBYZ010000063.1 GCA_029983705.1 Coriobacteriales bacterium | reverse complement strand
AGCTCTTAAAAAAGCAAATCGTGAAGCCATGAAAAAGGGGGACACCTTTAACGAGGCAGCATTCACCAGACATTTTAATGAGGAGTATCAGGCTAAAAAAGCAAGCGAGCCTAAAAAAGAGGGCGGCAAGGGCCTTGCGGGCGCTGAGTTTGGGCTCTCTATGCTAATGGGCCTACTGCTTGGTATTGTTGGTTTTGTTGTCTTACCTGCATTTTTCACCAACTTAATCGTGGGTGATTATGCCGATAAAACCTTTACCTGGAATATCGTTGACGGTATCTTACGTGCAGTTATCTTTGTCTTTTATATTTGGCTTATTGGGCGTATGCCTGAGATTAAACGTATGTTTGGCTATCACGGCGCCGAACATAAAACGATTCACTGTTTTGAACATGGCCTTGAGCTCACACCAGAAAATGCTCAAAAGTTTTCAACTATGCACGTGAGATGTGGTACTGCCTTTTTAATTACCACCATCTTAATTTCAATCATCGTATTTACTGCAGTTCCAACACATATCCTACTTGAAGCGTGGGCTGTAACTAATCCAATCGCACGCTTTGTGATAGTTGTGCTCTCTCGTATTATCTTGCTTCCACTTGTAGCTGGAATTGCCTATGAGGTAACTGTTAAGTGGGCTGGCTCTCATCCAAATCACCCACTTGTAAAAGTGATTTTATGGCCAGGAATGCAAATGCAAAAGCTCACCACTAACACTCCTGATACTGGCATGCTCGAGTGTGCTATTGCAGCTACCAAGCTTATTATTGCATGCGAAGAAGAAAAAGAGCGTGCGGGAGTAAAGCCGGTAAGCTTTGCTCAGATGCCTTGTGATGTTGCTGCAGGCCAGCAGGCCTTTAGCGATGATCGCGCTTAAGCAAAAACTAAACTTAAAGCAAAAAATATTGCAACAAATACAGTAGTCAAGCTGGTGGGTTTCATCAGCTTGTCAAATTTTTTTGCAAGTCTAATATGCATCAGTTCATAGCATGTTAAGCCCCAAACGCCAAAGCAAAGCGCTAAGGGCACAATCCAGAAATTAATTGCCTGATACATAATGAGGTAGGCTAAAAAGCATACGGCAGAAACTACTAGAAGTGCGATGTGATAGTAGCGCATTTTTTCATCGCCAAGCATGTTTGCAACAGTACGCTTGCCTTTGTTTTTATCGTCACGTGCATCTCTCATATTATTTAAGTTGAGTACTGCAATTGTTGGAAGACCAAGTCCTACTGCAGGTATTATAAGGCTCGCGTCAAAGCTTTTGGTGTAGAGATACACCCCACCAATTACTGCTATCAAACCAAAAAAGATAAATGACATTAAGTCGCCCAGGCCAATATATCCATAAGGTTTAGGACCACCCGTATACAGGATTGCAGCTCCCACACAGGCTAAGCCAAGCATTAAAAAGACCACATAGCCCAGGGGATGACTTGCTCCAAAGGAGGCGATTAAGAGCAAAATTACAAGTCCTAAGTTTATAAGCGAGCAGATAATGATTGCGCGTTTCATATCATGCTTAGAGATATCACCGCGCTGAAGGGCTCTAATGGGGCCCACTCTACTTCCGTCATCAAGACCTGAGGCTAAATCCCCGTACTCATCGGCAAAATTAGAAAGAATTTGCATACCAAGTGCCATCAGCAGCATTAAGATAAAGATGGTCCATGAAAAGGAATTAAAATAGTGGGCAATACCTGCAGCAATAATTACTCCTGCAGCGGCAAGTGGAAGCGTTCTTAAACGAAGCGCCTCTACCCAGGCAGCTATATTTTTATTTGAAATTCCTAAGGTGCGTTTAGCCATAGAACTGATGCTCCTTAAAAGCTATTTGGTTTTCTTAAGACTGATGTAATTATAACGGCTCTTTTAAACATCATCTCACAAAGTCGTGGTAACCTTATACAGTTAGTCGAAGAATTTATTTCACACTAAGGAATACTAAAAACATGCGTGATAAATTAGAAAAACTTTTGCAGGCCTATTCAGAGCTTGAGAAAAAGCTGAGTGACCCCTCAATTATGTCTGATCAGCAAGAGTACATCAGGCTTTCAAAAGAGTTTGCAAATCAAAAAGATATAGTGGAAGCTTCTCGTAAGTATTTGCAGCTTCTTGACGATATTGATGCAGCTAAAGAGCTTTTGCAAGAAGAAGATGACGCCCAAGAAAAGAAGAATCTAAACGATTACATCTCTGGTCTTCAAGATGAGCTTCCTGCGCTTGAAGAAGATATTAAATATATGCTCATTCCGGGTGACCCTAACGATGAAAAAGATACAATCGTTGAAATTAGAGCTGCTGCGGGTGGAGATGAGGCAGCTATTTTTGCTGGTGACCTCTATAGAATGTATGAGCGATTTGCTGAGGCAAACAAGTGGAAGATTGAGGTTTTAGACACCTCAACATCTGAAGCGGGCGGTTTTAAAGAAATCTCATTTAAGGTTTTGGGCGATAAGGTCTATTCAAAACTTAAGTATGAGTCTGGTGTTCACCGCGTTCAGCGCGTTCCAAAAACTGAGTCTCAAGGTAGAATTCATACCTCAACTGCTACGGTAGCTGTGCTTCCAGAAGCTGACGAGATTGAAGTTGATATCAAGCCAGATGAGATCAGAGTTGACGTATTTAGATCTGGTGGTCCGGGTGGACAGTCAGTTAACACCACTGACTCTGCAGTTCGCATTACCCACTTACCATCAGGACTTGTTGTTCAGTCTCAAGATCAAAAGTCTCAGATCCAAAACCGCGAGGCTGCTATGCAGGTGCTTCGTGCTCGTTTATATGACAAGATGCTTGCAGACCAGCAGGCAGAGCTTGGTGCAGAGCGCCAAAGCCAAATTGGACACGGGGATAGATCAGAAAAGATTAGGACCTACAACGGCCCACAAGACCGTGTAACCGATCACCGAATTGGCTTTAACTCAACTTATAACGGGGTGCTTTTAGGAGATAACCTTCAAGATGTAATTGATGCCCTTGCAGCGGCAGACAGAGCTGAACGTCTTGCTAACGCTGTTTAGGTTTTGATGAAGGCTTATGGCAGCAGAAGAAATATGGACAATTAAGGCAGCCCTCGATTTTTCGGTGGGCTTCCTTTCTAAATATGGAGATGAGCACCCACGGCTCTCTTCAGAGTGGCTTCTTGCAGATGCAACAGGACTTTCTCGTGTTGAGGTCTATACCAACTTTGATAAACCCTTAAGTTCTGAAGAAAAAGCTCAACTGAGAGAAGGCTTAAAAAGAAGAGTTCAAGGTGAGCCCTTACAATACGTAAGTGGTGAAACTGCCTTTAGGCACATTATTGTAAAGGCTGAGCCCGGTGTACTTATTCCTCGACCTGAGACAGAGATGCTTGTTGAGTACGCCTTAGAAGAGCTTAAAGAGTACAGTAATGGTGCCCAGGAGCTTCTCGCCCTCGAAGTGGGTGTGGGAAGTGGGTGCATTAGCTGCTCGCTTGCTGATGAGCTTGATAATGTAAAGATTATCGCTACCGATATTTCGCCTGAGGCTATTGCACTTGCAAGCCGAAATAGAGATGCACTTTCATTTGAAGATCGCATTAGGCTTGTAGAAACTAACATGGCAGATAGCGTCCAAGCTGAGCTTGAAGGCGCTCTTGACCTCCTTATTTCAAATCCTCCCTACATTCCAAGTCAATATATGAAGGCGCTTCCAAAAGAGGTGTCTTTGTTTGAGCCTCATTTGGCTCTCGACGGAGGTCCGGATGGCTTAGATATTTTTAGGGAGCTTAAAGAACTTGGCTTAAAACTCTTAAAGCCTGGCGGAATTTTTGCGTGCGAGCTTCATGAAGAAAAGCTTGAGGCTGCAAAAGAGCTCATAGATTCTCAGTATAATGAGGTAAAGATATTAGAGGATTTAGTTGGGAGACCACGCTTTATTTTTGCGCGCCGTCCCTAACCTTGAATTTTTTAGCTAACAGAAAAGATTTAAGCGGTGTCAAAAACTTACCTGTATTCAGAAGTACACACTGACGTTCTAGAACAGTTATGTGAGCGTCTTAAAAAAGGAGCTGTAGGAATTTATCCTACAGATACCGTGTATGGTATTGGTGCTTTGGCGGGCGATAAAAACCAAGGCAGCCTTAAAAAAATATTTGAGTATAAGAAGCGAGAGCTCAGTCAAACACTGCCGCTTCTCATCTCCTCTCATGAAGATCTTGAGCGCTATGCTCAAGACATCCCAGACAGCTGTAAAAAACTTGTTGAGAACTTTTGGCCTGGTGCCCTTACGGTGGTGCTTAAAGCTCACCCAAGTGTGCCTGACTACCTTGTGAAAGATGATGGGAGTATTGCGCTTAGGATACCAGATGAAAAGCTTATCTGTAGCTTGATAGATGAGCTTGGCGCTCCTCTTGCAACAACGAGTGCTAATATCCATAACATGCCTGCGCCTCACAGTTTTGACGAGCTTGATGAGCGTTTAGTAGAGCAGGTAGATTTTCTTATTGATGGGGGAGCATGCAAAAAAGATGATGCTTCTACCATAGTTTCATTTATGTCAGAGGTTCCTGAGATACTGAGACAGGGTTCTTTGGCACGCGTACAAATTGAAGAATTGATCGGAGAGTGCCGTGACAGAGCATAAGCAAGACGGGCTTATTAGCGAGCCAGTAATCTCTAAAGAAAGTTTTAATCTTCTATCAAGTGATGGTAAGACGACTCTACATGGCTTTGTGTGGAGAGTTCCCTCAATTGATTATAAGGGTATCTTTCAGCTGGTACATGGCATGGTTGAGTTTATTGACCGCTTTGACGAATTTGCTCGCTATCTCGCAAAGAGTGGCTATATTGTTATAGGGCATGACCAGCTTATGCACGGAGACTCGGTGCCAGTTGGAAAAGAACGTGGCTTTCTAGAGTTAAATCATGGAGCACTTGATTTAGTAAATGATGTAGATAAGGTAAGAAACTTTGCGGTCGAGCACTTTGGTAAGCTTCCTTATATTATCTTAGGTCACTCCATGGGTTCTTTTGTAGTAAGAGTCTATCTTCAAAATTATGCATCAGGAATAGACGGTGCAGTAATTATGGGAACAGGCTGGCAAAGCCCACGCCTTATGGATGTAACTAAGGCCTTAAGCTTTAACTTAGTAAAAGCTCACGGTAAAGACTATCGCTCAAAGTTTTTAGACGCCTGTGTTTTAGGCTCATATGCAGCTAAATTTGCGGGCGAGGATTCAAGTGCGTGGCTTTCCCATAACCTTGAGAGCAGAAAAGCCTATAAGTCTGATCCGCGCACACAGTTTAGATTTTCTGCAGCAAGCTATCATGAGCTCTTTGTCTTAGTACAGCGCTCATGTCGTAAAAAACTTATTGCACAGATGCCAAAAGATCTCCCAATGTTTATTGTTTCTGGTTCAAAAGATAGTGTGGGAGATAGTGGCAAGGGCCCAGAAAAACTCTTTACCACCTTACGAGGCATGCAGTTTAGGGATGTTTCAATCAAGTTATATGAGGGGGATAGGCACGAGCTTCTTCAAGAGCTTGATAGGTCAGAGGTATTTTTTGATATCTGCTCTTGGGCTGATGAACATGTCAAATAAGCAGTATGTCTTAGCACTTGATGCAGGGACAACCTCTGAGCGCGCAGTCCTATTTGATGCTTCGGGAAATTTAGTAGGGCAAGCAAGCCGTGCAATTAAGCAGATTTATCCTCATCCAGCTTGGGTTGAGCACGACCCTATGGAGCTTCTCTCATCACTCGTGGGAGTAATTTCTGAGGTCATGGTTATGTGCGATGTTCAGCCCCATGAGATTGCTTCTGTAGGCATCACAAATCAGCGTGAGACTACTATTGTCTGGGACAAACATACTGGTAAGCCAATATATAATGCGATTGTTTGGCAGTGCAGACGCACCTCAGAGATGATTGCTGACATTAAAGCTCGAAGGCTTTTTGACATGATTCGTGAAAAGACGGGTCTTATTTGTGATCCGTATTTTTCTGCCAGTAAAATTGCTTGGATTTTAGACAATGTTGAAGGTGCGCGCCAAAAGGCTGAGGCTGGAGACTTACTGTTTGGAACGGTAGATAGCTGGCTTATGTACAAGCTAAGTGAGGGAAACGTTCACCTTACTGATCACACTAACGCATCTCGTACCATGCTCTATAACATTCATAGCCTAGAGTGGGATACAGAGCTTCTTGAACTTTTTAATATTCCTGCATCGATGATGCCTAAGGTTCAAGCATCAAGTGGCTACTTTGCAGATATCTCTCAAGAATTTGTGCGTGAGCCTTTAGCAATTACTGGAGTGGCAGGAGACCAGCAGGCCTCTCTTTTTGGGCACTGTTGCTTTGAGGCAGGTCAGGTAAAAAACACCTATGGCACAGGCTGCTTTCTACTGATGAACACCGGTAATAAGGCGGTAAGCTCACAAAACGGGCTGTTAACAACCATAGGTATCTCAGATGGTAAAGAGATTCAATATGCACTTGAAGGCTCTGTCTTTGTGGCAGGGGCAGTAGTTCAGTGGTTGCGTGATGAGCTTAAAATTATTGAAAGTGCACAAGAGACAGAAGAGCTTGCAAGCTCAGTTGACTCAAGTGACGGAGTTTATGTAGTGCCCGCATTTACTGGTCTTGGCGCACCTTACTGGGACCCTGATGCTCGAGGAATTATCTGTGGTATATCGCGCGGTACCAATAAGGAGCAAATTGTTAGGGCTGCTTTAGAGTCCATGGCATTTCAGACTTATGACATTATCAAGGCTATGCAGGCAGATTCTTCAATTGAGCTAAGTCGTTTAGCAGTAGATGGGGGAGCTTGCGGCAATAACTTTCTTATGCAATTTCAAGCAGACATTCTTGAAGTGTCTTTGGATAGGCCAAAGGTGCTTGAAACTACAGCACTCGGTGCTGCCTACCTTGCGGGTCTTGCGAGCGGCTTTTACTCAAGTAAAGAAGAGCTTGCAGCGCTCCACAAGACAGAAGAAATTGTTCCTGAAATCGATAAGATAAAATTAAAACGAAGATTAGACGGTTGGCATGATGCAGTAAAGCGAGCTTTAGGATAAATTAGTAACAGCTAAACATTTTACACAGTAAGGGAGCAGTATGAAGATAGCAATCGCCTCAGACCATGCTGGTTTTGAGCAAAAAGAAGCGCTTAAGAGCTACCTCGTTGAGCTTGGACATGAAGTAGAAGATTTTGGACCAAGTTCAGATGACCGTGTTGACTATCCTGATTTTGCAAAGCTTGTTGCTGAGGCTGTTTCACAAGAGAAGGCTGAGCGCGGTGTGCTAGTTTGTGGAACCGGTATTGGCATGGCAATTGCAGCAAACAAGGTTTCAGGAGTTAGAGCAGTAAATATTGTGAGTCCTGATTTTGCAGTACTTTCTCGTCAGCACAATAATGCAAACGTTCTTACCTTATCTGGTAGATTTGTTGAGCTCGAAACAAATAAAGAAATCATACAGGCGTTTTTAACAACTGATTTTGAGGGCGGTAGACATACTGGTCGCGTTCAGAAAATAATGGATTTAGAACACTAATACTGTCACGTTAAGAGGATGGCAAGGCTATGATTGAACACATTAAATCACAAGATCCAGAAGTTTATGAGGCTATGAAAGCTGAGCTCGATAGACAAAGAAATTCTATCGAGCTTATTGCTTCTGAAAATATTGTTTCACCTGCGGTAATGGAAGCTGCAGGTTCTGTACTTACCAATAAGTATGCAGAAGGTCTTCCAGACAAAAGATACTACGGCGGTTGTGAGTTTGTAGACGTAGTTGAAAAACTTGCAATTGAGCGTGCATGTAAACTCTTTAATGCAAAGCATGCTAACGTTCAACCTCACTCAGGTGCTCAGGCAAACTTTGCAGCCTATCACAGCCTTTGTAAGGTTGGGGATACCGTGTTAGGCATGGACCTTTCAAACGGAGGCCACCTTACCCACGGTTCAAAGGTTAACTTCTCAGGCAAGCTCTACAATATTGTAAGCTACGGACTTGATCCTGAAACTGAGCTTATTGATTATGATGATGTGTACAAAAAAGCAAAAGAACATAAACCTGCAATGATTTTGGCGGGAGCTTCTGCTTACTCAAGAATTATTGACTTTGTTAAGTTTGCTGAGATTGCAGATGAGGTGGGAGCTAAATTTATGGTTGATATGGCTCATATCTCAGGTTTAGTAGCAGCGGGATACCACCCAAATCCAGTTGATTATGCTGACGTAGTTACTTTGAC
>JASBYZ010000062.1 GCA_029983705.1 Coriobacteriales bacterium | reverse complement strand
AACTCAACTAGATATTAGATATGTGGATGAACGACTGAGCTCTAAAGAAGCTAAGCGCATCCTGAGAGAGCAGGGCTTGGATGAAAAAGCCATGCGCGGAAAGATAGATATGGTAGCAGCAAGTCTATTTTTACAGGCTTGGCTCGATAACGAAGCAGGTAAATAAATGGCAAACAATACGCCAGGTAAACGATTTAAAACTAATGATTCTTCGGATACCACATCCAGTTTCATGCGACCAAAAAGAAGTACTACCTTACGCCGTGAAGACGGTGCACAAAAAGCATCTCGTGTCTCATATCCTAAGACGCGAGCAAAAAATAAGGTATCAGTACCGACTCTTATCATCTCAATTGTTTTAGTCTTGATTGTGTTTGCAGGTGCTATCTACTTTGCAAGTCAGCAGCTCAACAAGGTAATTGACTCATCAGCAGAACAAAGCCTCGCTGAAAATCAAAAAGGCGGCTTAAGCGTTGAGATTCCAGACGGAGCAGGATCTGCTCAAATTGCAGATATTTTACAATCGGCAGGGGTTATCTCATCTAAAGAAGACTTCTTAAAAGCAGTAAGTGCATCAGGTGACGATAAGCTCTTAAAGCCAGGTGCATACAGCTTTATTGCAGGCTCAAGCCTTGAAGATGTTATAGAAGAACTTAAAAAAGGTGGCGCAGAGCTTGGAAGCAAGCTTACTATTCCTGAGGGCCTTAGAGTAGATCAAACAGCTCAAACTGTTGAAAAAACCCTAGGTATTTCAGCTGATGATTTTATCAATCAGGCAAAGGCGAGCAATTATGTGGCTGACTATCCATTTTTAGAAGGCGCATATAATGATTCTTTAGAGGGATTTTTATTCCCTAAGACCTATACCATAGCGCCAGGTGCTGATGCTGATAGCGTTATTAGGACCTTGCTTGATCAGTTTAAAAAAGAGACTGATGGCATTGATTTTAAGAGTGGTGCTGCTGCAGAGCACAACTTAAGCCTTCATCAAGTGATCACCCTTGCATCCTTAATTGAAAGAGAAACTAAGGTGGATGCAGAGCGCCCGCAGGTGTCTCAGGTTATCTATAATCGCTTAAATCAAAAGATGCCCCTGCAAGTTGATGCCGCTATAGTCTATGCCTTAGGAGGCAAAACTGACGCCTTAACTAAGAAAGACTTAGAGGTTGACTCTCCTTACAATATTTATAAAAATCAAGGGCTTCCTCCAGGACCAATAGCCTCGCCATCGCTTGCTTCAATTAAGGCGGCACTCAATCCTGAGGAGTCTAATAACCTGTATTACGTTCTTACCTCTAAAGAGGGCACCCACACTTTCACCGAAAGTTATGAGGACTTTTTACAAGCAAAACAAGAGTACAAAAAAGTATTTGGACGCTGAAGTGAGAACAAGATGAGTCTCTTAAGCCCTGACTACTACCTCAAAGATCTGACCTGTATAGACCCGCATGACTTAAAAAAGCGCGGCATCAAAGCAGTCTTGCTTGACCGCGATAACACCTTAGTTTCAAGAGAAAAAACTGAGGCAAGTGATGAGGTAATTGCTTGGATACACAGCCTTAAAGAGCACGATTTAAAGGTAATGCTGGTTTCAAACTCATTTTCTCCAATGATTGCAAAAGAAGCTGAAGCGCTTGGTATTGACTATATTGATAGGGCGCTTAAGCCGCTTCCCATAGGAGTGAGTGAGGCAATGCGCAGACTTGAAGTTGATAAGCTTGAAACAGCTATGGTGGGCGATCAAATCTTTACTGATGTAGTTGCTGCTAACCTCTCAGGCGTAGTTTCAATTTTGGTTGAGCCACTTACCAGTGTGGACTTATGGCATACCGTGCAGCTGAGAAAAGTTGAGGCATTAGTATTAGGTGGGCGAGAAGCTCAAGAAAGCCTTGATGCCTCTTGATTGATTCAGCTTACATAATAATTTCTGCACTGCTTATTGCAACTTTGAGTGCACTGTTAAAGACTCCAGGACTTCCTGGAGTCTTTTTTGTATTGAGCTTTCTTTTAGTTTTGCTTGCGCTTGCCTTATATGATGAGTGCTACTTGCAACTTCCAAACCATCTTCTGGTCTGTTTACTACTCTTATCCTGCATTATAGTAATGTATGAAGATAAGCCCTTACTCGAAGCGCTGCTGTTTGCCGCCCTAAGTTTTGTAACACTTTTGTCTGTGAGCTTTATAGCACAGCTTATAAGCCGTGAAGCAAAAATAGGGATGGGAGATATCAAGCTCTTATCGATACTTGCCATAAGTCTCAAAGAAGACTTGCTTATCCTTCTTATACTTTCCTGCATTCTCTTTGTGTGCGTAAACCTTTTGCTTCATCGCAGCTCATCAGCCTTTGGCCCATATATTGTCATTTGCTGGTTTATTATCTATTTAGGTATATAGATAGCTATATTTGTTAATATTTAGAGTAATAAAAATTACGTTGTGTAGCGAGGTATATGTGAAAGATGATATGCAAAGCCGCACAAGCAATGATCACATTTTGTTTATTGGCTTTATGGGGGCAGGCAAGACAACCCTTGCCCGAAACTTAGGCAAAATGTTTTCTCGACCTTTTATAGATACAGATAAAATTGTGTGCAGAAACGAGGGACTGAGCGTATCTGAAATTTTTGCACGCTACGGTGAAGAAGGTTTTAGAGACTTTGAAACTGAAGCTCTCACAAGTTTACGAGACGAAAAATCATTGCTGGTGAGTTGCGGAGATGGAATTGTTGAGCGCCCAGAAAACTTTGAGCTCTTTAAAGAGCTTGGGCATGTGGTGTATTTAGATATTGATTTTGACGGAGCGCTCTCTCAGATTCGCTCAAGGAAGCATCGTCCGCTTTTGGGCGAATATGAGGAGACTCGTGAGCTTTTTGAGCATCGAGTGCCGCTGTATGAGCAGGCTGCAGATTATATAATTGATATTCGTAACATGAGTTTTAAAGATGTTGCCTATCGCGCGGGTGAGTTTTTATGGAAAGAGGGGCTTTTGTGAGTTACAAAGACATTCATTTTGAAAAAGCCTCACACCAATTTGACTACCGCATAGGTCACGGTGCTCTAGACTCTCTTGTAGAAAAGCTCTCTGAGCTTGGAGACTTTAAAAAAGTTACGATCTTATGCGATAAGGTTGATGAGCCACGCACCGCAAAAGAGGTCACAGACCTTCTTGAAGCTGCGGGAATCACCTGTGTTTTACATGCCGTACGATTTGGCGATGAGGTAAGAACCTTTGAAGAGGCTGGAAGAGTCCTTGAGCGCTTAATAGAAAAAGAGGGTATGGATCCTGATTTATTTATCGCCTGCGGACCTCTGAGTATCTTAAAGCTTGGGTCTTATATTTCCTATCTTCTAGACGCTAACCTTCCACTTGTCTTTATTCCTACAAACCCGCTTTCAGCTCTACTTGCCCCTATTACAGGCGCAAGCGTTAACTTGGGAAAGCTTAAAGATGCACTTACAAAAGAGCCTCAAGTACTCTATATGTGTTATGACTTTGAGTCTGAAAACCATTTAGGCCTTAAAACCTTACGTGATGTGTATCCTTACCTGGCTCGTTTTTGTTTTGCAAACTCAGCCTATGCCTTTAATAGCTTATGTTTGGATGCAGAAAAGCTTAAGCAAAAAGATGCTCTGAGCTATTTAACTCATATGTCAAATGCCCTCTATCAGCTCTCTAAACTTGTAAAAGAGACAGGCTCACAAGAAGAGCTTATGAAAACGCCTGAGCTTTGTTTTGCTGACTATACGCAAAAAGCGCTTGAGAGATCGGTAAATAAAAATACTTTTTATCCTGGTGAATACATGGCAGATGCCATGCGCCTAGATTTAGCTTTAGCGCAGCACAAATTAGGTTTAGAATCTGCTTACAAAGAGATGCTCAATGATTTCTTTAGCACCTTAAGCATCAAAGCTCTTGATATTGATTTGGCTGTTGAGACCTACTTTGTATCAATGCTTGGTGAGTCTCAAGAGTTTTTAAACTTAAACGAAGAAGAACAAGAAAAGCGCGGACTTGCAGAAGAAATTAGCCTCCTTCTTCCACATAAGCCAGGGGAGTTTGAAGAGGTAGTCTTAGATCAAGCAGATTTAATTAGCGTGCTTGAAGACTTTGCTGCCGAGCGTAGAGAGCTTGTTCCCGTACACAGGCGCAGAGATTATAAAAAGTAATAAACCTTATAAAAAAGGAGCACATATTATGTCAGTAAAGACACGTGTTGAAAGACTACGCGCACTTGCAGCCAAAAAAGGTTACGATGCTGTAGTTATTCGTAACAATCCAGATTTAAGATGGCTTACCGGGGCTGAGAGAGTTTTTGACTTTGAGCTTGCTCACACAGCTTTTATCACCCAAGATAAGCTCTACTTTCATACGGATTCTCGTTACTACAATACCTTTATAGAAAAGCTGGGCGATGAGACCCCTTGGCAATTTGATATGGATGACCTCTCACACATTAAGTTTATTGTTGAGAAGGCAAAAGAAACACATTCAAGATATATTGCTATTGAAGACACCATGTCTTTAGGATTTTATAGCTCGCTCGTTAGAGCAGCAGAAGATGAGTCACTGCATATGAGCTTTACTCAGCTACATGGTGATCTAGTTGAGATGCGTGCAATCAAAGACGCTGAAGAAATTGAGATTATGCGTCAGGCTCAAGCTATTACCGATAAGACCTTTACTCACATGCTTTCTGTAATTGAGATTGGTAAGAGTGAAAAAGAACTTCAGGCTGAGCTTGATAACTATATGTACTCACAAGGCGCTGATGCGCTCGCCTTTGACACTATTGTGGCAAGTGGACCTAACACTGCAAACCCTCATGCTATGCCAGGCTCAAGAAAGGTTCAGGCAGGAGACTTTGTGCTGATGGACTACGGCGCAGGTTATAGAGATTACTGCTCTGATATGACTAGAACTGTTGTGATTGGTGAGCCTGCTGAGTGGCAAAAAGAAATCTATCAGATTGTTAAAGAAACTAACGAGGCATGCCATAGAGCTGCTAAGCCAGGAATTAAGGGTAGAGAGATTCATGAGCTTGCAGTAAAGTTAATTACTGAGGCAGGATACGGTGACTACTTTAAGCACGGTCTTGGCCATGGAGTAGGTATTGATATTCACGAGCAGCCATGCTTTGGCAGAAGTGATAATCACACCATTGCTCCGGGACATGTTATTACCATTGAGCCAGGTATTTATCTACCAGGTAGGGGCGGCGTAAGAATTGAAGATTACGGCGTAATCACTGACGATGGTATGGATATCTTTACGAGCTCAACACACGAGCTACAAATTTTGTAAAATAAGATGTAGAACAATCAAGTTTTACAAGCATTTTTAGAAAGGTTACGGATGGCTACTATTTCAACAGCAAACTTCAAAAATGGCATGGGAATTATTATCGACGGTAAGATTTACACCATCGTTGAATTCCAGCACGTTAAGCCTGGTAAGGGAGCTGCTTTTGTTCGCACAAAGGTAAGAGACGTTAAGACCGGTCGCGTAAATGATTTAACTTTTAGATCGGGCGAGAAGTTTGAGGATGTTCGCATCGAGACCAAAGAGATGCAATATCTCTATAACGACGGCACTAATTTTATCTTTATGAACACTGAGACCTTTGAGCAGTTAGAAATTCCTGCAGAGGTTATTGGCGATAAAGAGCAGTGGCTCAAAGAAAACGACATTGTTCTTATCCAATTTGCAGGCGATGAGCTCATTGGTGTAGAGCCTCCAATGTTTGTTGAGCTTGAAATCACCGAGACTGAGCCTGGCTTTAAGGGAGACACCGTACAAGGTGGCTCAAAGCCAGCAACTTTAGAGACCGGTGCTGTTATCCAGGTTCCAATGTTTGTGGACCAGGGTGACATTGTTAAGGTTGATACCAGAGACGGTAAATACATCACTCGTGTGTAAATAACTAGATACAAGCGTTTATCTGAGGCCTCGAGAAATCGAGGCCTTTTTAGATGTCAAAAGATCATTAGTTAATCCTAATAGATTAGATAATTAATGTAATTATCATAAGGAATTATTTCCCTCAGTATGATATTATACTAGTAACATTTATATTTTTATATTACTCATATTTAATTGGAGAGTTAAATGAGAGGGAGAATCTTTAGAGCGATCAGTTTCGTATTAATTGTGATGCTGCAGATTTCTATCTTTGGAGCTATAGATATAGCAATAGCGAGTGAAGCAAATAGTTCTGTAAGCTCACCAACTGCAAACACGCTTAGTGCGCAATCGGCAACAAGTACTAGTTCGGCAGACTCAAGCTCTAAAACAGTATTAGCAGCTACACGTGCTATGCCTGAATCTTTAGAAGCTCCAGAAGCTGCTGGCAATCAAGGAATTTTATACCTTGATGGTAAAAATGGTAGTGATGATAATGATGGATTGAGTCAAGAAAAACCGGTGAAGACTTTTGCAAAAGCTAAGGAGATAGCCACAGCAAATCAAAATATTCAAACTATCTATGTGCTTGGAACGGTAGATATAGAAGGAGACATTAGCCTTTCGGGTACAAAAGCAAAGCTCGTACGTGGCGAGAAATTTAAGGATGCTCTCTTAAATGTAGTTAGTGGTAAAACGGCTACTCTTAAAGATATTATTGTCGACGGAAATAGAGAAAATATTATTGCGACGTCTGCTTTAGTTACTGCTCAAAGCGCAAGCACTCTCAATATCCAAGATGGGGCTTTACTGCAAAATAATAAAAATTATAAAGATGATGAGAATTCCACTCGTGGTGGCGGTTTGTATGCATACGAAGCTTCTGTAGTAATGGATGGTGGAATTATACAAAATAATCAGGCTACTAATGGTGGAGGAGTATATTTAAATAAAGCTTCAAAAATGATAATGTCTGGTGGAAAAATTATTGAAAATTATGCAAAAAGAGCTGTCTATAATCAGGATGTTATTAATGCAGCAGGCGGTGGTTTATGTGTTGACACTGGATCAACGCTAGAGCTTGGAGGTAGTTCAGAGATTGCTAGCAATACCTCTGAAGAAGTTGGCGGAGGAATTAGTGTAGGTAGTCGTGAGTGGGGTCCAACTAATACCTTAGTTATGAACGGCGGAGTTGTTTCAGGTAATACTGCATTTGCCTCAGGAGGCGGTATTTTTGTACAAGCTAAATTATTTTTTGGTGATGCATCAAAAGCTAAGATTAATGCCGGTAAGATAATTAACAACTCCTGCACAGGAAAAGGTATAACGGAATTTGCCTTTGGCGGAGGCGGAATATATGTTAACGGAACCCCTAGTCAGGTTAAATTTGGTGACACGATTTACCATGGTGCGAATGGTATTTTAGAACTAAAAAACGCTTTAGTCACTGATAACTTAGCTGCTATTTCCGGAGCAGGATATGCAGCTTGCCCAATTTCTAAAACAACAATTTATGTGACAAATGGTGTAGCTCTATATAGTAATAAGTTAACGAACAATTTAATTGCTTCTGGTAAAGAAATTTATATTCTATCTTCTAACAGAATGGGTTTGCACAGTAAAATCGACGGCACTCCTTATAACATAAGCGAGCGTATGTTAGGTGGCACTTTATACAATTGGAAAGATTCTCATGGTCAACTTGTTACTCCAGAAAAATTAAAGGGAGAACTTAAAGGTGATGGGTCAGAACTTGCGCTATACACTGACGAACAGCTAGATGCTACAGGTAAAAAACTTGCAACAGTGATTATCAGTGGCAATACTTCTGCTACTCGAGGCGGCGGCATTGGATCAAACGGTACTGTGATTTTTGGTGAAGATAAACCTCTTAAAGAAGTAAAAATCCTAAAAGAATGGGATGAATCACTTACTCCACGGGCAATAGAGGTGGAACTTAGAGGAAAGCTTTCTGATGGCACTGACTGGCTTATTGAGAAAGTAAAGCTTAATAAAGAAAATAACTTCTCATATACCGTTAAAAACTTACCTGCAACTGTACGTGAACAAAAAATTGAGGACCTACTCTATATAAAAGAACTTGGGTCAGAAGTCTTTAAAGTTGAGTATTCTAAGGGTGAAGATAAAGGAATATTTACTTTAAAGGTAAAGAACAACCCAGGCACCCCTCCACCTAACACTCCACCAAATACGCCTCCGGGCACCCCTCCACCTAGTACTCCACCTGAGGAGCCACCATATGAGCCGCCTTACAATCCACCATATGAACCACCATATGTACAGAGAATACCTAAGACGGGAGATGTGGATTATAGTCTGTTAGTTACTTTAGGCTTATTGTTAAGTGCTTCGGGTTGTGTACTTGGATATCATACGCGAAGATTAGCTTCATAAAATAATTAAAGAAGGCAGTTAGAAGATTCTAGCTGCCTTCTTTAATTTATAATTCAGCTTCCAGCCTGTCAAAGACTTCCTTGTAAGGTGTGC
>JASBYZ010000061.1 GCA_029983705.1 Coriobacteriales bacterium | reverse complement strand
AAGGGTTATTATGGCTTTGACTTTTTGAACGACACTAAAATTTTAACTCCACGCTTAAAGTATCCTCTCATGCGTGAGTCTAGAGACCAGCCTTTTAGAAGAGTTAGCTGGGATGAGGCAATTAAATATATTGCCAAAAGATTTAATGAAATTATTGAAAAGAATGGCAAAGATTCAATATATGTTACCGGTTCTTCTCGTGGTCCTGGTAACGAAGCAAACTTTGTAATGCAAAAATTTATTCGCGCAGTGGTTGGTACTAACAATATCGATAACTGCGCACGTATATGACACGCACCTTCAGTTGCTGGGCTTTCAGCAACATTAGGTAACGGTGCTATGTCAAACTCAGTTGAGGAAATTGACGATACCGATTTGATTCTTAACTTCGGTTATAATGCTGCAGTTTCTCACCCGCTAGTAGCTAAGCACTATGTTAGAGCTAGAAAACGCGGTACGAAGGTAATTACTGTAGACCCACGTATTATTGAGGCTGCTAGAATTTCAGATATGCACTTACAAATGAAGAATGGTACTAACATCCCACTTGTTAATGCAATGATTTATACTATTATCACCGAAGAGCTTTATGATAAAGAATTTGTAGATAAACATTGTGAGAATTGGGATGCATTCTGGAACACCGTAAAGAATTATACTCCAGAAAGTGTTGAGGATATTGTTGGGGTATCAGCTAAAGATATTAGAGCAGCTGCTCGTATGTATGCAGAGGCACCTACCGCAACTATTAACTGGGGAATGGGTGTTACTCACTGGAAGCAGGGTGTTGCAGTGGTTAGAGCACTCGCATCACTAGCTGCTATCACTGGTAATTTAGGTAGACCAAACGTAGGTGTTAACCCTGTTCGTGGTCAAAACAACGTTCAAGGTTCTTGCGATATTGGTTGTCTACCAAACGTATATCCCGGATATCAATCAGTAACTGATCATGAGGTAAGAGCTAAGTTTGCTAAATATTGGGGTGTTCCAGAAGAGCATATCTCAGACAAGGTTGGCTTTGCTATTACTGATTTAGGCCACAAGGTAGAAGAGGGCGTTATCAAGGCATTCTGGTGCATGGGTGAAGACCCAATCCATTCAGAGCCAGATTCAAATGCCATGAGAAAGACCTTAGAAGACCTTGAGTTTATGGTTTCACAGGATATCTTCATGACCGAGACTGCAACCTATGCAGACGTGGTATTGCCTGCTACTTCATGGGCAGAGCATGAGTGCGTATTCTCATCATGCGACCGTGGATTCCAAAGATCTTATGCAGCACTTCCTCCTTTCTATGAGTCACTTGATGACTGGGAGATTATTTCTCGTGTTGCAACTGCTATGGGTTACCCAATGCACTATGAGAACACTAAAGAAATTTGGGACGAGCTTAGAGATCTCTGCCCAATTTATTACGGTGTTACTTATGAGCGTATGGCAGACACAGCTCTTATCCACTGGCCATGCTATTCAGAAGACGATCCAGGTGCTAAGTACCTCTACGCTGATGACGTTAAGAAATTCGAGACTAAGTCAGGTAAGGCAATTCTTTACACCGAGGATTACGAGGGACCATTTGAGCCAGTTAACGATGAGTATCCATTAATTCTTTCAACGGTTCGTGAGGTTGGACACTATTCATCACGTACTATGACTGGTAACTGCCAGGCTCTTGCAACTCTTGCTGATGAGCCAGGTTATGTAACTGTTAACCCTGCTGACGCTGAGAAATACGGCATTAAAGACGAAGAGCTCGTTTACGTTAAGTCACGCCGTGGTAAGGTATTCGCTCGAGTACGCGTAGAAGACCGTACAAATAAGGGCTGCGTATACATGACTTACCAATGGTGGATTGGTAGCTGTAACGTACTGACCGGACACTTTATTGCCCCAATTTCTAAGACTCCAGAGTTTAAGTACGCTGCTGTAGAACTTGAGCCAATTGCTGACCAAGTTCAAGCCGAGAGGGATCTACAAAGGGATTACGCAGAACTTAAGAAGTACTTAAGTGATACTGCAGCCCCTCAAGATCATCCTTACGAGGTTGAAGAAGAAGTCAACGCTTAAGAGAAGCGGTATTTGATTTAATGCGCAGGTAGATTGTGTGAACTACAGTTACCTGCGCATGTCCTGTTAGTCTAAGATCTGTGCCCGAATAGGGGGTTTAGGCACTATGAACCATTATATTGTTGGTCATAACGAACGATGCATTGGTTGCAACACCTGTCAAGCAGCATGCTCAAATGCGCATAAAGCTTTTGGCTTGCAGTCACATCCAAGAATCTCCGTTATTAAAACGTCTGATATTTCAGTTATCAGTGCGTGCCACCAATGTGAGGGAGCGCCTTGTGCTGAGGTTTGCCCAGTACAAGTCATTCACCACTTTGGAAACTTTATTTATGTGGACGAGAAAAACTGTATTGGCTGTAAGCTCTGCGCTTATATTTGCCCATTTGGAGCAATACATCCAGACGGTACGTCAATCTCTGGTGTAGCTGGTATCTCAGTTGATACTCCTACATATTCAAAAACCATTAGCCCTACACTCGATTGGGAAATTGGTGTTCACACGGTTGCCGTTAAATGCGATGTCTGCTTCTTTGATCCACAAGGACCAAACTGTGTTCGCGTTTGCCCAACCGACGCTATTGAATTTGTCACTGAAGAGGATGCAGACGACCTAAGCAAGGAGCTTAGAGTTCAAGCTGCAGAAGTGTTAACCCAAGTGTTACATGAGGATGCTTCTTCAACTTCTCAAACAGGAGGCGAGGAATAACTATGACATTTGGCGCAGTAAGCATTGTACTAATATCTATTGCGATATCTGCTGTTGGTGCAATAGTTGCATTACTCTTTAAGTCAAACTTCTCGCTCAACAAAAACTTGTCAAGTGTGATAGGTATTGTTGCAGCGCTGTATGGCATTTATGCAGGCTTTTTAGGAATGACTGGTCAAGGCGAGCTTGTAAGCTATGCTACTCCATTTCCTTTTGCAAGCCTCTCACTTTTAGTTAATCCACTTTCTGGATTACTACTATTTGTACTATCACTCCTAGCACTAGTTGCTTGGATTTATGGCTTAAGCTACATGGATGAATATAAGAAACAAGGGGCTATGACCTTTGGCTTCTTTATGCATACCTTTATTTTGTCAATGGCACTTGTTGTCTTGGCAGATAATGCATTTTGGTTCTTAGTATTCTTTGAGCTTATGTCACTTACCTCATACTTCTTAGTAACTATTGAGCAAAGCAAGGCATCAACTCATGCTGGTCTTATGTACATGGTTATGGCTCATGCCGGACTCTTAATGATTATGGCTGCCTTTTTAATGTTTGGAAGTCAGGCAGGCTCACTTGAGTTTGAGGCATTTAGACAAACCCAATTAAGCCCAGTACTTGCAAGCACAGTATTTCTACTTACCTTTATCGGTTTTGGAATCAAAGCTGGTATGATTCCTTTCCATTCATGGTTGCCTCTTGCTCACCCTTCTGCTCCATCAAACATCTCAGCTTTGATGTCAGGCGGAATGATCAAGATTGGTATTTTTGGAATTGTTAAGGTCGCTTTTGATCTACTTCAAGGTTCAGAGCAAATGATTTGGTGGGGGATAGTAATTATAGGGTTTGGAGCTGTTTCCTCACTGTTAGGTATTATCTATGCATTAGTTGAAAATGATGTAAAAAGATTTTTGGCATACAGTTCAGTTGAAAACATCGGAATCATCTTACTTGGTGTTGGTGTTAGTTTGGTTGGTGTTGCATCAGGCAACAACGTACTTGCAATCCTTGGTCTAGCTGGTGGTTTATTCCACTTACTTAACCACGCAGTATTTAAGGGTCTGCTCTTCTTAGGTGCAGGTTCTATTACATTTGCTGCTCACACCAAGAACATGGAGCTTCTCGGTGGACTTGGCAGACTTATGCCAATCACCGCAACCTGCTTTTTAATTGGCTCTCTTGCAATTTCTGCGCTCCCTCCACTCAACGGCTTTGTTTCAGAGTGGTTAATTTACCAAGGCCTCTTTAACTCAATTATGAGTGAGGGCATTGTAGTTATGATCGTAAGCGCAGTTGCAATTGTTGCACTTGCACTTACCGGTGCACTAGCTGTTACCTGCTTTGTTAAAGCATATGGTGTCAGCTTTGCAGGTAGCCCAAGATCTGATCAGGCTGCTAACGCTAAAGAAGTACCAGCTCCTATGAAAATCGCTATGCTCATTCTTGCAGTATTCTGCGTAATCTTAGGTGTTGGAGCTCACTTTATTGTTCCAGTGTTCTCATCAATTGCAAAGGCAACTGCTCTAAGCCAGGGTGCAGAAGTGACCGCAAGCGTTGCTTTAGTTAACCCTGCAAGCTCAGCATTTACCTCAACCTTTGTTATTGCTGTTGTTCTTCTTATCGCAATCTTAGTTGCTCGTCTTATCCACAACATATTTGGTGGAAACCAATTTGGCGAGAAGGTCGCTCTTCCATGGGCAACCGGTTACAAGCCAGATGTTGAAATGGCTGTTACCGCTACTACCTTTGCCACCGGAGTTGAGCACTTCTACGACTTCTTCTACGACTTAAGAAGAAACCTCTCATCTGGAAAAGGTGGGGTTGCTCGTGCATTTGACTCTATCGTTAACGGTGCTCGAAACATTGAGCCAGTATCAGATAAATACTTGGTTGATGACACTGTTCGCGACGTTGAAAGCATGTCTGAAAAGATTAGAAGAATTGCTTCTGGTGACTTTCAGAAATACGTACTGTACATCGTTGGCGCGCTTATCGTATTACTAGCGCTCGCTGTGATTTTATAAGGGGAGGTAATAGTATATGTTAATCAACGCATTACTTGGATTTATTCAAGCATTATTGCTCTTATTATTAACTCCTCTGTTTACAGGTATTTCTCGTAAACTTAGAGCTAGAATCCAAACCCGTAAGGGAGCTCCAATCTTGCAAGACTACTATGACCTTGCAAAATTATTCTCCCGCCAAGAAATGGTTACCAAAAACGCTGGTCCAATCTTTAAGTGGATGCCAGCAATTTATCTTGGTTCTTACTTTGCAATTGCTATGGGTCTTCCACTGCTCACTGCAAACAGCCCAATTCCATTCTTGGCTGATGTAATTACCATCATTTATTTACTCGCAGTGCCACGTTTCTTCTTTGCACTTGCATCAATTGACACCTCATCTTCTTTTGCGGGTGTTGGTGGTGTTCGTGAGTTGATCGTGTCAACACTTGTTGAGCCAGGTATGATGCTTTCACTCATCGTAGTTGCACTTCTTGCAGGTACTACCTCAATTACTGAGATTTCAATTATGAATCTCACCGGCAACATTCCAGCCCTTATGGCATTTGTTGTTGCAGGTATTGCCTTTGCATACTGCACCTACATTGAACTTGGAAAGCTTCCATATGACTTAGCTGAAGCAGAACAAGAGCTTCAAGAAGGTCCTCTCACTGAGTACTCAGGTGCATCTCTTGCATTCTTAAAACTTGGTATGGGACTTAAGCAACTTGTAATGCTTGGCTTATTTATTGCTATCTTCTTACCATTTGGAGCATCTTTAGATGGTTCATTTATCTCAGTTGTTTTAGCAGCTGTGATTTTGATTGTTGAGATTTTAGTTATCTACTTTATTGTTGGAATTATTGAAAACGTTGTTGCTCGTGTTCGCTTTGCTAACGCTTCCCATCAAATTTGGGTTTCACTTGGCATTGCATCTCTCGCATTCGTTTTCTTAATCGTTGGAATTTAGGGCGGTGATAATTGATGTTTGCTTTAGAAACTTTAAGTATTAGCGCTCTAGCTGCAATTGCTGTGCCATTTATTGGTGCTCTCATTATTGCCCTCACCAAGAGAAGCTCTGCTAAATACATCGCAATTTTATTTGCGTTCGTATCCCTTGCAGCCTCACTCTTTAACTCATATGTTTACTTTGCTAATGGCAAAGCGGTGACGACATTTAATTACTTGAGCCTTGGGGACGCAAATTTAATCGGATTTATCTTCGATAATTTATCAACCCTTCTCGCTCCAGCATTTGTAGGAATTGGTTTACTCGTACTTATTTATGCTAAGGGTTATTTGAACGAGAAAAACCGTGAGCATGCAGATGTAGGACATAAACGTTTTTATGCTCTCTTCCTCGTGTTCATTGGTGCTATGGCTGGTCTTGCTTACAGCTCAACCATCCTCTCACAGTTAATATTCTTTGAAATTACTGGTGCTTGTTCTTGGGGTCTTATTGGTTACTACCAATCAGATGCTGCACATTCTTCATCTGATAAGGCTTTAATCGTAACCCACATTGCATCCCTTGGTATGTTCTTAGCTTCTGCAGTCCTCTTTATCATGACGGGAACCTTTGAACTTACTGCTCTTTCACAAATTGAAGGACCTTGGAAGATCTTCGTGCTCCTTTGCATTATGTTTGCAGCTTGGGGTAAATCAGCACAGCTTCCACTTTACATGTGGCTACCAAGTGCTATGACCGCTCCAACCCCAGTTTCTGCTTACCTCCACGGTGGCTCAATGGTTAAAGTTGGAGTATATGTTTACGCACGTGCTATTTATTCAGCAGGATCAATTCCTGAGTCAGTAGCTTGGGTTGGTATTATTGGTGCAATCATTACCTTAGTCTTCTCATTCATTGAGTATCTACCTCAAAAAGATATGAAGAGACTGCTTGCATTTTCTACCATCTCTCAGCTCTCATACATCTTCTTAGCTCTCTCAGTTGCAGCTTTAGCAGTTGCACAAGGCCAGGGCTTACAAGAGGGTGCCGCACAAATGGCCTTCAATGGTGGTGTGTCACACATCTTTAACCACGCATTTGCTAAGACCTTGTTCTTCTTAGTAGCTGGTACCATCGCATTTACTGTTGGTATGAGAGACTTAACGAGAATGGGCGGACTTATCAAGAATATGCCTATCGTAGGTGTTGCCTTTGTATGCGCAGCTCTGGCTGTTGCAGGTGTTCCACCATTCTCAGGTTTCTTCTCTAAGTTCCAAATCTTTGCTGGTGGTTTCTTAGTTGCACAAAACTCATGGTTATTACTACTTATCATGATTGTTGCTCTAATTGAAACCCTTGCATGCTTTGCTTGGTTCTTAATGTGGATCAACAGAGCTGTTTTGGGCGAGCCTTCAAAAGAGATCGCTTCAGCTCAAGACGTTCCTGGAGAGATCAAATTTGTTCTCGGAGTGTTAATTGTTATGACAGTTGTTTCCAGCTTTATGGCTGCAGCATGGTTAGGATAGGAGGGGAAGTATGTCAGGATTAATGATTGTTAACGTACTAGCAGCACTGCTTGTTATTAGCTCAATGCTAGTGGTACTTTCTAAAACAGCTGTTGGCGCTGCCAAGTTATATGCTAAACAGTCTCTCATCTTAATCGGATGCTTTATTGCACTTGGTTTTTCAACCGGCTCTACTGAACTCTTTGTTTGGTCTGGAACCGCCTTTTTAACCAAGGTGATTTTAGTACCAGCTGTTTTAATTTACGCATTTAAGAAAATTGGTCAAACTGATTCAAACTACGATCAAAAGATTACTCCTGTTAAGTTTGTAATCTTAGCAGTAGTTGAATTAGCACTTTGCTTCTTTGTAGTACAAGGCATCAACATTCCAAGTGCTCAAAACGTGTATCCTGCTCTTGCAGTTTCACTTGCACACTTCTTTATTGGTATGACCTGCATTGTTACTCAGAAAAATATTTTGAAGCAGATTCTTGGATACTGCCTCATGGAAAACGGTTCACACTTAACGCTTGCACTCCTTGCTCCTCAAGCTCCAGAGCTTGTTGAAATTGGTGTAGCAACAGATGCTGTGTTTGCAGTTATTATCATGGCTATTTTGGCAGTACAAATTTATAGAAGATATAAGAGCTTGGATAGTGGCGAGCTCACGGAGCTAAGGGGGTAAGTGATGTCAGTAATTTTACTGGGATTATTAGCTAGCCCTCTCGTTGCCGCACTGTTGATGGCTATTATCCCTGCAAAGTCTAAGGGCGTATTTGAAGTACTTCACATTCTTTCGATTATTGCAGTACTTGGCTTTGGAATTGCGGCTATTGCATCAAATCTTCAAGGACAAACCCTTACCGCTTTAGGTGACTGGTTTGTGCTCGATAAGCTTGGCGTAATATTTGTTGGACTTATTAGTGTTGTTGGATTTTTAACTGGAGTATTTTCACTCCCATATGTAAGCCACGACTATGAAGAAGGAAAACTTGATGTAGGAAAGGTAAAACTTTACTACGCACTCTTTAGTGTCTTCCTCTTTACCATGATTTTGGCTGCAACCACCAACAACGTAATCTTAATGTGGGTTGCTGTTGAGGCTACTACCTTAGCAACTGCTTTCTTAGTTGGCATTTATTCAAACAAGAAGTCACTCGAGGCTGCTTGGAAATACGTTATTGTATGTACCTGCGGTGTAGCATTTGGTCTTTATGGTACCGTGCTCTTTTATGCAGACGCAGCTAACGTGCTTTCAGACCCACACACTGCAGTATTTTGGAGCTCAATTTTAGAGAATGCAAAGTCTCTTGACCCTCGCTTAACTCAAATTGCCTTT
>JASBYZ010000060.1 GCA_029983705.1 Coriobacteriales bacterium | reverse complement strand
ATCTTCAACCATGGGCCCTGGCGTTGGAATCGACCCAAGCGTTACCAAGGACTACACTAAGGAAGCTTAAACAAGCTGATCTTATCCTTAAATCTTAAGATTTTATATAGTCGTCTTCCTCATTATGAGGTGGGCGGCTATCTTACATTTGGCGATAAATACTTTTGTTTATGCACTAAAACAGATACACTTTAGTGATGCGGATGCATTTTATTGAGAAAGAAGTTTCAGTTTTGCCAAAATATGATTTCAAATCTATTAAAGCTTTACTTGACCCGCTTAAGGTCTTGTTGAAGCTCATTGCCTATCTCTTGGCCTTTATCCTGCTTCTTTACTTGATTGCATTTTTTGTCTACGGAATTGCGGACTAGCTATGTGGACCCGCTATCAGCTTGAAGATTTTAGAATCGTAGGCCATTTTCTTGGCGTTATCCTTATCTTATTAGGTGCAGCAATGGGCATACCGTTGTTTGTGGCCCTTATAAATAGGGAGTGGCAGCCGGCATGTGACTTTTTACTTTCTATGGGAATTACCATGTCAGTGGGCTCTGCGATGCTTCTTTTAAAACTTAAAACTCCAAGTTTAAATGGTAGACAAGCAATTTTGCTTACCGGACTTACCTGGGTTTTTATCTCCTTTTTTGGAGCCATTCCGTTTTATTTATCAGGACATCACGCAAGTTTTATAAACGCCTTTTTTGAATCTGTTTCTGCATACACAACAACTGGCGTTTCTATTTTGCAAGACCCGCACCACCTTGCATATTCACATAATATATGGCGCCTGATGTCTATGATTATTGGAGCTCAAGGTATTATCGCCTTTGCTATGACGGTGGGAATATTTTCTCGCTCATCAGGTGCAGGCTCTCTTTATAAGGCAGAAGGTAAGTCAGATTCGGTGCTGCCAAACATTATTGCCACCGTTCGATTTTCTATAATTATTACCTGCGCATTTGTGCTTTTAGGAACCTTTGTCCTTACTATTGCAGGATTTTTTCAAGGTATGAGTGTTTCTCGCTCGCTCTACCATGCCTTCTATTTGAGTGGATCTGCTTTTTCAACCGGTGGATTTACCCCTATGGCAAATAGCGTAATATATTACCACTCCGTAATATTTGAGAGCACGCTCATGATTTTGATGATCAGCGGAGCTATGAACTTCTCGCTCTTCTTTACTATGTGGGGCGGTAACTTTAAGGAGTTCTTTAAAAATATTGAGGTTAAAACGCTTGCAATCTGGGCCATTATTGTTGTGGTTATCATGGGCACTGCACTTGCTCATGACTCAGCTTTAGGGGGCTCTGTCTTTACTTTGATGCGCCGCGGGGTATTTACCGTAATCTCTTCTATCTCAGGTACTGGATTTCAAACACTTTATACAGCACAGTTTGCTATAGCTGCAGGCCCTGCGGTAATGTTTGCAATAGTATTGGCTATGGGTTTTGGTGGCTCTACCGGATCTACCTCAGGAGGTATTAAAGCGCTGCGTATTGCACTGATTGTAAAATCAGTTATTGCAGACGTAAAGCGTGCACTCTCTCCTGATAGAGCAGCAGTTCGCGTAAAATATCATCACATGGGCGTGCGCGTACTTGATTCACAAACTGCATCAAGCGCTATGACAGTATTTTTACTCTACGTAATTACCTACCTTATTGGTACTATGATTTATGTTTCGCTGGGTTATGCCCCAATGAATGCAGCCTTTGACTCAATTGCAGCAACCTCAAATGCAGGTATGTCTTCAGGAGTTATTTCTGCTGATATGCCTATGCTTATGAAAGTGGTCTTTATTTTGCAGATGTGGGGCGGACGTCTTGAGTTTATTGCGCTGCTCGCGCTCTTTGCAGGGCTCTTTGTAACCTTCAGGCCACAGGCTTTAAAAGAAAAATTTAAAGAGATGCGTGAGAGCCATGAATAGGGTTTTAAAAGCTAGCCTAACTATTGTCTTAGCGCTTCTCGTGTGTCTTCCCACTGTAGCGGTGCCGAGTGCATACGCCCACTTAGAGCTTCCAAAAGAAGAGCAAGAAAAGCTCTATCCTAAATTTCCTGAACATGCCGTTGGAACAACTGATGCAGCTAAAAAACTTGAAGCTCAAAAACCCAAGGGTCTTGTAATTCCTGAGGTGTCTCGTGAGGTAACTTCAAATGTGTTTGAGGTTAGTTTAAGCGAGCTTGAGGGGGCGAGCGCTCGTTATGATGAAAAGCTTGTACAGTTTGAGGCCGAAGCAGTAGGCGACATCATTGAAGGCCCAAAAGGCTACAAGTGGGTCTTATTTGATGATGGCACCGGTTCTATTTCTTGTTTGGTGCCAGATGATTACACGCGTTACATCACAAGCCTTGGTAGGTACGGAATTCAGGGTAGTGTGCTTAGAGTTACCGGAGTGTACAAGGTCTCAGATGACGATCAAGCAGGCGAGATGGACGTTAGGGTCTATAAGGCAGAACTTTTAGATTCTGGAGAGGCAATTCAGGAGCCCCTTGAGCCAACTAGACTGTATGCGGGACTTGGGTTTGTGCTTTTAGCGCTTTTGCTCTTAGCCTTCTATAAAACAGTTAGTAAGAAGGCGGGGTCTTAGATGGCAAGCTATTATCCAAGCTTTGAAAAACTTGGCGGCAATAAGCTTGAGGGTATTTTAAGCGAGCTTATCGTATCCACGCAAAAGGTATATGGTATAAGCCTCAGCGAGCCAGATGCGCTTACGCTTGGGCGTGTGATAAAACTTGACCGTGGCTACCCGCTTATTATGACTAGTGAGGGTACAGTTAGAGCTGAGCATGCTATTTCACTGGTAAAGCAGGTAAATGAGCGTGCGGCTGTGGGGGACTGGGTACTCTTAAGCACGCCTGAGTCTCACGATAAAGCACTTATCGAAGCTATTGTTCCCCGAAAAAGCCAATTTGGCAGATGGAGCGGGGCTAATACGGGAGACCAGCAGGTCTTGGCTGCCAATGTTGACCTTGTACTTATCGCTGTAGTACTCAATAAAAAGCCAATCAATCAGACTAGTTTAGAGCGCATGGTAAAATCCCTTATAATCGCCTATGAAGCGGATTGTGACGCAATGGTGTTACTTACCAAGGCTGACCGCAAACGTGACGATAAAAGCCTCTCAGAAGACCTTACGACCGTAAAAGAAGTCCTCGGAAACCATGTTGAGGTATTCGTTACGAGCTCTAAGAGCGGGAAGGGGATTGAAGAGCTGCGTAAGCTCTTGGCTCAGGTAGATAGTGCAGTAATTTTGGGTGAGAGTGGCGCTGGCAAAACGAGCATGTTAAACGCCCTTATTGAGCAAGATGCGCTTGAAACTCAAGCAGTTAGGGAGCGCGACGACCAAGGCAGACATACTACTGTTGCGCGCGAGATGATTTCAATTCCAAACTCAGGCATTATTATTGATGCACCGGGGCTTCGCTCAATTCCTCTTATCTATCATGAGGTAGGCCTGAAGCGTGCATTTCCAGAAATAAGCGAGGCTGCAGAACATTGTAAATTTTCAGATTGCAGCCACCACCATGAGCCGGGCTGTGCAGTGCAAACGCTTAAAGATTCAGGAAAAATTAGTGAACTGAGACTTGAGCTCTATAAAAGTATCCATAGTCAAATGCTTAAAAACGAAGAACGTATTGATCCTGCCTTTAAGCATAGGCGTTAATGTGGGTTTAGGATTTTATTAATATCAAAACTCAAAACTAAATAGAGAGCTTATGTGAGCGTGTCTCACGTCCTACAATAGCCCTACCCCCTCAAACATATGAAGTGTTCGGCTTAGTTTATTTGAAGGGGTTATTGTGGGGTCAAAAGCAAAGCTTATAGTTTCACTTATAAGTGGGATATTGGCAGCGGTGCTCGGGTTTTTATACCTGCAGGCCGCCAAGCAAGATATCTATTCAGACCAGATGCAAAATGGTGGCTACGGAGAGAGATCTGTAACGGTATATGTTGCAAAGCACAATCTTTTTCCTGGTGAAATTTTGAGTGAAGAAGATTTTGAAGATAAGGTTTGGGATACAAACTTGCTACCTGAGGGGGTAGTGCAAGCAAGAGAAGACCTTATTGGCAAAAGCCTTCTTGTGTCCGTTGCTGAAAATACCCCACTAACAAAACATCATGTAGAAGAGGCAGTACTACTTGAGGTGCCGAGCGAGAAGGTGGCGCTCAGTGTATCCAGTGCAAATGTGAGATCTGTGGGCGGCAGTTTAAGACCTGGTATGCAGGTTGATGTCTATTCCAATATTGAACAAGTGTCACTTCTTGCACATGGTGTAGAGGTGCTTCAGACATCCAAGCAAACTGACAGCTATCAAAGTAAGACAAATAAAGATATTAGTTGGATTACTCTTGCAGTAGATCCTGAACTGGTTGAACCATTTATTGCAGCTGAGGCAAGCAAAACACTTTATTTTAGTTTGCCAGGTGAGAAGGATGAATAGCCTCTATATCGTCTCAGAAGAAAGCCAGGGTCTTGAGTTTGAGCATCAACTTTTGAAGATTAATCCTGCGCTTAAAATCTCTCGTATTTCTCATATACATGCGCTCTCTGAGGCGTGTATAGACAAAAAGAACTATCTCGTTTTTGGTGACTTAGAAGGAGTTAAAGCTCTCAATGTGGGAGCTTCTATAAAAAAGTGCAGCCCTGATTCAGAGGTGGCAATTTTGTCTCTTGATATTACTGACTCACTTAAGTATCGAGCTACAAAAGCGCATATTGATAAGTTGCTTTCATATGAAGAGGTTTTTACTAGAGCACAAGTTAAGGAGCCAAGCTGTCCTTGGATAAGCTTGATTTCACCCATGGGTGGCTGCGGGGTAAGTACTATTGCTGCACTTCTTGCAAACCTTTCTGCTGAAGAGGGCTTGTCAGTGGGGCTACTTTCTCTAAACAGTTCATTTTCTCCTCTTTACCAGTGTTTATGTGCAGAACTAGAAGAAGAACTTGATCTTTCTAATCTTCAAGGCCACAAAGGAGATGAGATCCTTTCGCTTGCAAAAAGAGTAAAGAGAAAGCTATATCTTTATGACTTAGCCAGAAAGCCTGAAGAGCTTGAGCTTGTTCAAAGCTCTCACACTCACCTTTTGTGCGAGGCAGGAAAGCTGCACGATTTGCTCGTCTTAGATTTAGCAAACGTGTGGAGTGAGCTGAGTGCGAGCTGTTTAAAACAATCTGAGCGAATTATTGTCTTAAGTGAGGAGCGCTCGTATACACGTGAGCAGCTTGATAAGACACAAAAACTTTTGAGCTGTCTTGAAATTGAACAGAGCAAAATTTTTTACCTAATAAACAAAAGCCAAAGAAAACAGCGCGACCAAAGTTTCTTGCGCTCTATTAGCGAGGGGTTAAATACAAACAATTTGGCTTCACTATCTATTGCAGATGCAAAACTTGAAGAATATGCCCGCTTGGGTCAGCTTGCAGAGTTTGAAGAGAGCGAGCAAAAGTTTATGAGTGGGCTTAAAAATTACGGTAGAGAGCTCTTATGTGAACTTGGTCTTATAACAGCAAAAACATCGTCCAAAGGCATTTTTGATAGATTTAGACGAGGAGCAAAATAACTATGGGCCTCCTCAAACATATCCGAAAAGAAAGTCTTTCGAATAAAGAAATAAATCGCAAACAACTTGAAAAACTCAAAGCACTTTTATATGAAAAGTTGGGTTATAAGGGGATGCTTGAGATCTCAAGCAAGTCAGAAGATATTGCAAGAAGTGAGCTTCAAATTAGTTTGCGTTCAATTCTTAATACCTCGGGAGCGAGCCTAGATCCCTCTCATGCAGACATTCTTATACAGGCGCTCATCGATGAGATTTTAGGGCTTGGACCTCTTGAAAGCTTATTAAATGATGAGCAAGTAACTGAGATCATGGTTAACGGTATGCGCTCAATGTTTTATGAGAAAGGCGGCAAGTTACACCAAATTGAGCAGGTCTTTGTATCTGAAGAGCAAATTCGTGTGCTTATTGACCGCATTATTTCTCCCTTAGGCAGAAGACTTGATGAACAAAGTCCTATTGTAAATGCACGACTTAAAAGCGGTTACCGCGTTAATGCGGTAATTCCACCACTATCTATTGATGGGCCTTGCCTTACTATTCGTAAATTTTCAGACCGTATTAGTAGCTTAGATGAGCTTGTAGACTTAGGTTCAATCCCTAAATGGTATGCCATGCTCCTAAGTTTTGCAGTGCGTGATAGACAAAATATTGCAGTTGTTGGCGGTACTGGCTCTGGTAAAACTACCTTGCTCAACGCGCTTTCATGTGAGATTCCAAAAACAGAGAGAATTATTACTATCGAAGACTCAGTTGAGCTTAAGTTTAAAAGCCACCCTCATGTTGTCAGACTAGAAAAGCGTGATGCCTCAATTGAGGGACTTGGTGAGGTAAGCATAAGAGACCTGGTTATTAATGCACTGCGCATGCGTCCAGATAGGATCGTTGTGGGAGAGTGTAGAGGTGCGGAGGCAATAGACATGCTCCAAGCAATGAACACAGGACATGACGGCTCGCTCACTACTTTGCATGCAGGAAGTCCGGATGAGGCAATCATGCGATTAATACTGATGTCCCGTTTTGGCATAGATCTTCCAACTGATGTGATAGAAGAACAAATTGCAAGTGCCCTTGACCTCATTGTTATGCAAGCGCGTCTTGGAGATGGCAAGCGCTTAGTAACTGAACTCTGCAGGGTTTCACGTGGAGAGGATGGAGGAGTTAAGCTTGAAAATCTAGTCGATTTTAATTCAAGCACGCGCACGTACGCGCTTTCGCATCCAGATGAACTTATGCAAAAAGTCAATGCAATAGAGTGCCTGAGCAAAGATGAGGTGAGCACATGGTACAAATTATTGCCCTAGCAGCTATTCTCTTATTTAGCTTATGTGTGATAGCTTTAGTAAGACTTGCTACAGAAGTACTTAATTTTTCATCAAGGTCTAGAAATGATCTGCTTAAGGCTCAGGTACATAGGATAGCCTATTCAAAACCATTGTCTTTGTGCATGAGTATTCCTGGCGTGAGTAGCTACCTGAAAGAAATACAAATTTTAAAACCAAAGCTCTCCCCAGAGGTATTAGGACTTATCGTACTTATATTTTGTCTCATTGCTGCTCTTGTGGTGAGCTTTCTTTTTCAAAGCTTGTTTGCAGGAATTATTGGAGCCTTGCTTGCAATATTTGTCTTGTATCTAAGAGCTCAGCAAATAAAAAGTAAGATTAAACAAGAGCACATCGCTCTTATGCCTGAGATTTATAGGTCTTTAGCTAATAGTTTGAGTACAGGTCATTCAGTCCAGCAAGCACTTGAATATGTTGGAGAAAAAAGTCCTGGATATATTGGAGAAGCCTTCGCAGCCTGCGCCTATAAAATCAAAACAGGTACCGTAACTGACACTGCCCTGAAAGAGCTTGAGCACGATCTTAACTTAACTGGTATTAAGTTATTAAGCATTTCTCTGTCGATTTCTCAGCAAACTGGATCTGCATTACAAGAGCTGTTTGAAAAGGCTTCTCAAACAATAGAAGAATCAAGCGGGCTTGAGCGAGATTTGGTAGTTAAGACTTCTCAAGCCAAGCTTTCTGCAAAAATTATTGTTGCCCTCCCTATTTTACTCTTGCTCTTTATTTCACTTATTTCACCTGACTTTAGGGCTGGACTCACTCAGCCAGTAGGTCTAGCCTGTCTAATTTTTGGCATAGTGCTTGATGCATTGGGGCTCTTTTTGATTAGACTCATATTGCAGGTAGAGGTGCATGCATGATGATTTTGATAACTGTAAGCTTGATAGCTTTTACACTTCTTATCTGTCTCTGTGTGAGCGCACTGATACATCTTATCTTAAGTAGACTAAGCAGAGCTAAACGCCTATCTCAAAGCGCATCAAAATTTGATAGCTTAGCTTTGTTAGAGCACCTTAATACACATGCACTATCAAGATATCTCACAATTTTTCTTGCGGCACTTTTAGCGTATGTGGCTTTTGAATCAATATTTGTAAGCGTGCTCATTGGTCTTTTTATCGCGCTATTAATTAGAAGGCTTCCTAAATATATAGAACAAGAAAAATTTAGAATTAAGCGTGAGAAGATTCAGTCCCAGCTGCCTTCATTTATCGACATTATTGCTCTAGGCATGTCAGCTGGTATTTCTTTTGATGCCTCCCTTAATTTGTATTGTAGCCGTGTACATAATGAACTTTCTGAAGAGCTTAAAAAAGTACTGCAAAGTTATCAGATGGGCTTTAGCACTAGAAAAGAAGCCTTAGAGAGCCTAGCTCATACATACAAGCTCAGAGGACTTCAGCGTTTTGTAGATACCGTAATAGAGGCACTTGCCTTTGGAAGTCCTATGGCAGAGGTGCTTAGCAAGCAAAGCTCACTTATGAGAAAAGATCATCAATCTTATATTCAAGAAAAAATCGAGAAAGCACCGGTAAAGATGCTTCTTCCTATTGGAATTTTAATTCTGCCGGCCATGCTTCTCTGTATTTTAGGTCCGCTTTTGGCGACCGCATTTAATCAAACTAATTAAGAAAGGGTGTTTAACATGTCAGAAAAAATATATCAAGGGTTTTATAAGATGCAAGCTAAGGGGCTGTTAGCTCTAAAAGATATGCTCAAGGACGAGAAAGGACAGGGCACA
>JASBYZ010000059.1 GCA_029983705.1 Coriobacteriales bacterium | reverse complement strand
TTGTCTTCGATGTCACCAAAAACGTGAGGGTGACGACGAATCACTTTTTGTGAGATGCCTTGAATAACATCCGTGATATCAAACTCTCCATTATCTGAAGCAATTTGAGCATGTAGTACAACCTGCTCTAAAACATCCCCCAGCTCTTCTTTTAGATGCTCTATATCATTGCTTTCAATAGCGTCAACAGCTTCATAAGCCTCTTCAATCATATTTTTAGCAATGGAGTGGTGAGTTTGTTTAATATCCCAAGGACAGCCGCCCGGAGCCCGTAAGATTCTCATGATTTCAACAAATACGTCAAAGTCTGGTTTACGCGGACTATTTTCATAGCGCGGAATTTCAGCCATCTGAAATGATCCCTTCTTAATTTGGGCAATTAATTCAAGCATAAGTATAGCAGTCGCAGATGACATCTAAGAGTCATCTTAAAACACAAGTAGTTCGCTAAACATGCAAATCTCTTAGCTATACTCCCAAGAGGGAGAACTATAGGAGGAACATTACATTGGCATTTGGAAGTGTACAAACAGCAGGTGAAATAGCACAGCGCGTAATGGAGCATCTCGCTTTTGATGCGGGATTGTGCACTCGACAACTCTCACCTCGCTCAAAATGCCAAAAATGTGCAGACATTTGTCCGGTTGATGCAATAAGTATTGAAAGATCTTCAACTCCCGGCTTTATGGCAGACATGAATTTAGACGAAGATGCCTGCATTGAATGCGGGCTTTGCACGCTTGCCTGCCCTACCTCAGCTTTTTCTTGGCAAAATCCAACACTCATGCAACTCAGAAATAAAAGTGCTAAAGCTTGTGAGGCAAGTGAAGGAAAGGTATACCTCACCTGCGATAAAACAGGTATAAAAGAATTTTCTTCTACTGTTATTTCTGTGCCCTGCCTTGGTATGATCCCCTGGGAGTTTTGGCTCTCCTTACAAAGTGACTATGAGGGAAAATTTGCAATATACCTTCCCGATGACCTTTGTGAACACTGCGAGGTAACAAGCGGAGAAGAACAGATCTTTGAACAAGTTGGACAAGCTGAAGAGTCGAGTGGCATTGCTATCGAACTTCAAAATAACAAACGTGAACTAGAGTTTTTTAAACGTGCTCAAAGTGAGGGTTACGACGCAGGACGCAGGGGCTTTTTTACTGAGATAAAAGCTGCCTCAAAGATGGTAGGTAACATTGCTCTTGAAACTGCCATCGGTGCACCAGAAAAAATAAAACCGCGCTCTACTCAAGATAGATATAACTCTCAGCGCGAATATGAAAAAGAGCTTAAAGCACAAGAGAGCGAGCACGCAGAGTATGTGCCACTCGGTGCAACAGCAATTCTTACACCCCGAAGAAAAATCTTACTTGAAACCTTAAAGAGACATCCCGAGCTTGCAAACTTTGTGCCCGTAGTACTTCCTTCAGTTAATAAAAATTGCACTGACTGTAAAGCTTGCGCCTATTTATGTCCAAGTGAGGCTATAACCATTGGATCTGAGGGCATACAAATGAGTCCCAAGTTTTGTACAGGATGTATCTTATGTCAAGAGATTTGCTGGCCAAAGGCTATTGAGTTTGAAGAGCGAAACGGCCTTGTCTTCTCAGATGCAAGACCTTATAACATGAGGCAAAAAGGAGTGATAGGTACATCCAACATGACAGGAGGACAGCCCAATAAACTTAACTCCCACTTTGCCAATTCAAATAGCATTAGCGCCAAACTTTTTAATTCTGAGTTAATTGATGAGGAAGAATCCTAGCCCTCATCGTCCTCTTTTTCTAAAGCTTCTTCATCTGAGCCGCCCACACTTGCAAGAATTGAAAGCGCAAACTCTAAGAGCTCATCTTTGTCTTTCTTATACGGAATCTGAAGCTTTTTATTTTTTGGATAATAGATTGCGCCCTGCTTTCTCAAGCGCTCCTTTAACGCTGAATCAATTTCTATATCTAAAAAGACCAGTTTTCCGCCTACAAGCGCAATCGAGCTTACTCCAAGGCGACTTGCCCTAATTTTAATGCGCTCTCTATTAAGCAGGTTTAAAGCAGCCTGCTCAAGCTCTCCATAGTTTGCCTTAAACTCCTCTTCAAGCTTATCAAGCTGTTCAAGGTTTTGAGCACTTGCAAGCTTTCTGTACGCCTTAACTCGTTTATCAGCTTCAGGAATGTATTCTTCTGATAAGAAATAATCTACCGATAAGTTAACAGCAACCTCTCTTGTCTGCGTCTCACCTTCCCCGCGTGCCTCTGCAACCGCGTCCCCAAGCATCTGGGTAAAGAGGTCAAACCCAACAGAGGAAAGATTTCCTGACTGCTCAGCTCCCATCAAAGAGCCCGCGCCTCTAATTTCAAGGTCGCGCATGGCGATGTCCATACCGCTTCCAAGCTCCTGAAATTCCTCAATTGCGGTAAGTCTATTAAAGGCTGTTTGGGTAAGCGATTCTCCTTCGGGAAACATGAAGTATGCATAGGCCTGGGATCTACCTCTTCCCACTCTGCCTTTAAGCTGGTAGAGCTGGGCAAGTCCTAAGCGCTGAGAGTCTTCAATAATAAGGGTATTAGTATGCGGATTATCAATTCCGCTTTCAATAATGGTTGTGGCAAGCAAAACATCAATCTCGTGTACCGCAAAACTTTCCATAACCTTTTCAAGTTCGCGCTCACTCATTTGACCGTGGGCAATTCCCACGCGCGCCTCTGGCGCTGCCTTGGTCATTTTATATGCCGCATCCTCTATCGTCTTTACGCGATTTGAAACGTAATATACCTGTCCACCGCGCTGAATTTCATGTCTAATAGCAAGTCCTACGAGGTCTTCATCCCATTCACCAACATGGACCTTTACCGGAAGTCTATTTTGCGGTGGCGTCTTTATTAAGGACATCTCACGTACACCACTCATAGCCATCTGCATGGTTCTTGGTATAGGTGTTGCCGATAAGGTCAGTACATCAAGTTGCTCACGTAAGGTCTTAAGCTGCTCTTTGTGGCCCACACCAAACCTTTGCTCCTCATCTATGATGACAAGTCCTAAATCTTTAGGGTTTACGTCATTTGAAAGCAGACGATGTGTACCAATGAGTACTGAAACACTTCCATTAGCAAAGCCTTCAAGCGCGCGCCTTTGCTGAACAGGCGTTCTAAAACGTGAAAGAACCTCAACTTCTATATCAAAGGGAGCAAAGCGTTCAAAGAAGGTTTCAAAGTGTTGCTGAGCTAAAATTGTGGTAGGACAGAGCACCATAACCTGCTTGTCATCTTGAACAGCCTTAAATGCCGCACGCATCGCCACCTCAGTTTTACCAAAGCCCACATCTCCGCCAAGCAAACGGTCCATCGGCTTATCTGATTCCATATCAGCCTTAATGTCAGCAATTGCATTGATTTGATCTTTTGTTGGCTCATACGGAAAGGCTTCTTCCATCTCACGCTGCCAGCTTGTATCTGGAGAGTATTTAAATCCTTTAAGGGTTGAGCGTCTGGTGTAGAGATCAACTAAGTCAAAGGCAAGTTTTTTAGCTGATTTACGAGCCTTATTGCTTACACGCGTCCAGTCAGAGGTATTAAGGCGGGTAAGGCGTGGCTTATCTGAGTTAGGACCAATATAGCGCGTGAGCTTATCTACCTGCTCAAGAGGTACATAGAGTTTATCGCCCTGAGCATATTCTAATAAGAAGTAATCGCGCTCAAAGCCTCCTACTTCTTGGCGAACGATATCAGTGAAGTGTGCAATACCATGTGTTGAATGAACAACATAATCGCCCGGCTTAAAGGGAAAGGTAATATCTGTGATATCAATATTTGACTGGCGACGACGCTTAGCGTGCGAACTTGCCAGGTCTCCAATTGAGATAATTGCAAGGGAAGCTTCTGGGATAAGCATGCCTGAAGCAATTGGTGCATCCGTTATACTTACAATTCCTCTTGAAAGCCTCTTAAAACTTCCGTCACGTTTAAGCTGATCTTTTTCAACGGCCATTAAATTGCGCTCAAAAGGAATGCCCTCATCTGAGAGGGTAAGCTCATAGTTTTCTCTGGCAGCCCTATCAGGGATTGCAAGCACACTTACATAATCATCCTGACAAAGACCTTTAAGACGAGCGGTAAGTCGCTCGTTTTTACCGTGAATATCAGGACGCTTAATAGTTAGGCTTGCATCAATATGTGTGCCAGTTCTCATGATTGAGAGTAGCGAGAGGCGCTGTTGTTTACCAAAATCAAGTAGCCTTGGATTGAGGTAGAGCCCATCTAATGACTCTCCCTTATTTTTTGCACGTGCCTCGATGTCTTCGTATGTTCTCATAGCGTCATCAAAAAGAGCGCGTGGCTCTACCAAAACAACTAAGCTTTCTGGATGAATATGGGCAAGCGGGCTTTGAGCATCCGGATATAAATACGGGAGGTATCGCTCGATTCCCTCAAATCGAATGCGCTCTTCAAGTCGTTCTAAATCGTGTCAAGCTCTTCATCGTTTTCAGCCTTTTTATAGAGGAGCTTTTTTGCCGTGAGAACAGCCTGATCGGTAAGGTGAAGCTCATTTGCTGGATACATCACCACTTCTTCTAAGTCTGAAATGGTCTGTCCAGTCTTTGCAATCATGCGTCTGATTCGCTCGAGCTCATCGCCAAAAAATTCAAGCCTCACCGGAGACTGATCTTGCGCTGGCCAAATCTCAAGCGTGTCACCTTTGTGCATGAAGGTACCAGGACCTTTTATCCCATCCAAAGAGCTGTATCCCATAGAAAGCAAACTGCCAATAAGCTCGCTTAAGTCATATTCATGTGCGAGTACTAAGTTTAAAGAACTGAGCGCATCCTTACTTGGTGGAGCCATCAGACGAAGCAGCGCAGCTGAAGAGCACACCATCACTTTTTGCTCACCCGACACAAGTGCCTCAAGTGCCATAATACGCTTTGCTACCTGCTGGGCATCAGAGCCATCTGAATCCCACGGATAGCTCTCACGAGAAGCAAAATGAAGAATCTGATCTCTACCCAAAAAACTTTGCATATTTGCTACAAAACGCTTAGCGCTCTCCTCGCCCGGAACTACCACAAGCATAGGACGAGGATTTTCACTATATATTGCAGAAAGCACAAAAGCTCTTGCAGATTGTGCAAGGCTCAAACTTGCATCAGAGCCTTCTGAGAGTAATTGTAAAATTGTTTGATATGATTTAGCGCTTTGAAGTTGTTTGCTCAGTCGATGTATTAACATTCAATTTCTTTCATTTGTTACTATAAACACACTACTAATGTATCAGTTGGGGAGGATTTACATGGCGAGAGAATCTCTTGCATCTAAAAAAGCACGGACCACAGAGGCTGTTAAACGCATCGACCAGCGCTACCCGGGAAAAGCTATCCTACTTAACCACGAAAATCCATACCAACTATTAATTGCCGTTTTACTTTCTGCTCAAACAACTGACAAGCAGGTAAATAACGTCACGCCAACACTCTTTGCACATTATCCAAGTCCTATAGATTTAGCGCAAGCACCCCTTGAAGATATTGAGCAAATCATTAAAAGTCTTGGATTTTATAAAACAAAGGCAAGACATGCGAAAGAGTGTGCTCAGCAACTGGTTGCAGAACATGGCGCAGAGGTACCTCAAACCATGGAAGAGCTCACTGCCCTTGCGGGTGTAGGCAGAAAAACTGCAAATATAGTCCTCAATATGGCATTTGGCATTGTAGAGGGTATTGCTGTTGACACCCACGTGTTTAGAATTGCTACAAAACTTAAGCTCACCAACAAGAAAACTCCAGCACAAGCAGAGTATGACTTACTTAAAGTTATACCTGAGCAGTACTGGACAAGCGTAAACTACCAATGGGTTCAGTTTGGCAGAGAGGTCTGTGACGCAAAAAATCCTCACTGCGATATATGTCCTCTGGTTGAAATTTGTCCAAGCGCTTTTAAAAAGCCAAAAGCTAAACGAAGAGCTTCAAAATAAAGGCAGCTGCTACGACCAAAATAATTGAAGGAAGCATTGGCATAATTGGAATCTCTTTATAGCCAAGCATATTAAATCCAATGCCCATGATCATCACGCCTCCAACTGCTCCAATTCCTGCAACCATATCAGGAGAAATAAAGGGAGCAAGAAGGCTTGCAAAAATTACGATAAGACCTTGGTAGACCAGTACCGAAAGAGCTGAGAGTGCAACTCCCCAGCCTAAGGCTGCCGCCAATATAAGGGCTGTTGCACCGTCAAGTGCTGCTTTTAAAAAGAGTGTTGAATGATCGCCAAGACCTGCTTGAATTGAGCCGAGCACACCCATAGCTCCCGCACAAAAGATAACTGAGGCAGCTACAAAGCCTGAGGCAAAACTTGATTTCTCTCCTTCTGCAAGTTCACTCGTTACTGATTTGGCTTGTTTAGAAAATTTGCGCTCAAAAAATACTCCAATATTGTACATACCTTCTTGAAGTTTTAAGTAAACACCAAAAATAGTACCTATAACCAAGGCAAATACAAGTACGATACTTGCAAAATCACCGTAGACACCTTGAGACATCTTTGACATACCATCAAGCGCCATTTGTATTCCTATAACTAAAATCATAAGACCAAGAGCTTTAAAGGTCGTATCTTTAAGCTTTTCTGTAAAAATTTTTCCTAAAAATTTACCTACTACCGTAAGCAGCAAAATTGCAAGCGCATTTAAAAGTACACCGAGCACAAATCCCTCCAATTAATTTAATTGATTTGTGAGATTATAGCCGATATTTTGATAATTAGTTAGCGCGATAAAACATACCAAACGAGGCTAATATCCTGAGGGTTTTTATGATTTGGATCGTATTCACAGATAAGATAGTAGTTTCCCTCGTATTTTAGGCTAGATATTTTTGCTCCCTGCTGGTGTGCGCTATAGGGTTGCTCAAAAAAGAGGGCATAGGTATTTTTGGGGACTGGCAGCTGTATACGCTGTAAGTGGCTTACCTCATTATCCTTAGGCGCCTTAAATCTTACCTCCCCATAGTTTTCTGGGCTAAGGTAGAGTCCATCTAAACTTCCGCTGAGCTCTTTGGCACTCACACGATTTACATCAAGTGTTTTCGCCTGAACATTTTCTGCCGTAAGTTCTTTTACATGAGAGATAAACTGAGCAGAGAGATCTTGTACTATCCCTCGTTTAGCCGAGAGCTCCTCAAAGTAGTTTTGTGTATCACTATCTCGTGAGGCGATATACTCCGCAAGTTTTTGAACTTTCTTATCAAGTTCTTCAGTTTTTGAATTAAGTTGCGTTTTGAGCTCCTCTATAACGTTACTTTTCACTTCTGATCTAGCACCTTGCTTATCCTGATTTTTTACCACCAGCTTATCTACGCTTAAGGTGCCAATATGAGCTTGTTTTGCTGATATGCTCTGAGCAGCTGAAAGCTCTCCTACCTCGACCGTATTAAGTGTGGCTACAGGCGCGCTCAAATGAGCAGCGCTTAACTCCCCCGCCTCATTAACAGAAAAATTATTAGCACTAAAACTTGGCGCACTAATGTTTTGCAATACCTGAAGACTTTGCGCACGTAGTGAACCTTGGGTCGTAATGTCAGAACTTACATTTAACGTGCTAAATATAGAAACACTATCTTTGGAAGGATCCGCTTCCATGAGCACTCGTCTATCATCAGGGTATGAGACGACTAGTCTTCCTTGAGACATAAGCGCAAGCCCATTTTTCTCACGAGATATTAAGGATTCAGCCTCACCCTGCTTGAGCTTTAAGTTGTTAATCTCTTGATTAATTTTTTCTTCTTGTGTCTCTAAAGATTTAATGCGACATGCAGTATCTTGCATGTCTTGTGCAAAGGCTTTATTTGATTTTTCTAGAGCAAGGCTCTGTTTTTGAGCTGTATCTGAACTCTCCTCATTACTTGTCCCGCCACATCCAGCAAGTGTTAACAAGAAAAACAAAAAGCTCAGTAGTACTATAAGATGCCTATGCATTAGACCTATTCCTCTCAATATTTATGTGATAGAGAAGACTATAAAGAAAATGAAAGAGCTCTAAGAGGGTCATTAGCTGGCTCTTTAGTAAGGCTTAAGCTTCTTTTAAATTTTCTTTTTACTGTGAATGTGGCTGCTTTATACATTTTTTAAGAGTCCTTGGGTATGCAGTATGTAATGTGACAAAAATCGAAATCGATTTATAGGAGAAGCACTTGTCTAGCTTAAATAAAACTGACGCACTACAAATGCCTGATGGAAGCTATAGGTTTAGCCTTTCAAGCTACGAGCCACTCAAAGTAGTTTTACCAAAACAAACGGTAACTAAGCCAGAGGTTGACAGACAGCTTGAAGAGCTTGCTTACAGAACAGCAGATACCAAGACTATTGAGCCAAGACAGGCGCGCTTGGGAGATATAGTTATCCTAAAACTTGAGACTCATAAGGGTGAGGTGGCTGTAGACCAGCTTACCGGTGAAAATTTTGGTCTTGAGCTTGGAGTAGGTGCGATTGCACAAAACTTTGAAGATGCAGTATGCAAGCTATCACCAGGTGAAAGCACTACCGTTACGCACCTCGCCCAAGGACTTGGTGAAGTTACTTCAAAAATTGAGCTCCAAGAGATTAGAGAACGCATTATTCCAGCTATCAATGATATATGGGTGGCTAAGCACTTTGAGGATGTAAAAACCGTTCCAGATCTTGCGGATAAAATCGAAAAAGAAATGGTTCAGTACCTTCGTGAAGAAGCCCTTCGTCAA
>JASBYZ010000058.1 GCA_029983705.1 Coriobacteriales bacterium | reverse complement strand
GCAGAAAACTAATCACCCCCGATCTTGAACAAATTGAAAAAGTTCCTGAACACTACAGAGACTGGCATCACGGAGTACAAAATGCCTTAGATGCAGACGTGCTTAAAAAACGCGACTCACTTGAAGAGCTCGAAAAAGACCTTGGTTTTGAGACGGGCATTTTGGTTGAGGAAGTACAAAAGTGGAACGAGACCTGCGAAAAAGGAAAAGACGACTACATGTACCCACTCCCTTCAGAGTGGCTTCATAAGGTGTCTGACCCTCCATTTTATGGTTGTCGCATCGGTGGAAACATCTACGGTACAAAGGCTGGACTTTTAATTAACGATAAGATGCAGGTCATTTTCACAAAAGGACGCATTATCCCAGGACTTTATGCCGGCTGGCATACCGCAGGAGGGGCTTGTGGTGAAAATAGCTACATTGGTGATGCTATCTTAGGCTCTGTTATGGCAGATGTGGGACTTGCTTTTTGTGGTGGCTACATCTGCGGAAACAGCGTCTTTGAAAATGAAATTAAGCAAGCTTAGCGCCTGAGGAGGGTAGTTAGGATGAAATCTTTAAACAAAACGCGCCAAACATTTTTAGCGTTCTTTAGCTCAGCGCTTATTATCGCTATACTTATTCGTTTTGGCCTCTTTTTGATGGACTGTTTTGGCCTGCACAGTTATGACTACATATCCGGTCATGGAAAAACGCTCTTTGATACTATCTGTACAATTTTAACGGGAAGCTCGCTTTTTGCACTTCTTGCTACCTCAGGACTCATGCTTTCACTGGCGGTAGCAACTCCCCTCGTCTACGCTGCTTTATTTGCCCAAGGCGATAAAAGCTTGATCAAAGCTCAAAAGGCCCTCATTGTTGGAGCAATAAGCGCTCTCGTAAACTTTATCTCACTTATTATTTGCATGAGTGGGGTATTTTCTGGTGTTCAGTTTGACACAATAATGTCTAAATCAAGCGGAGGCGTTGCCTCACTACTAATGCTAATCTGTCTCTTTATTGCGATTGCAAGCTTAATTGCCGCCGCATTAATGGTGCTTTGTATGTGCGTATCCAGGGCAGAAAAATCTAAATGCCCCATTGGTATTGGAGCTATAGTTATTCCTGCCACCTTAGTATGTGGTCTGATTGTATTGCTACTTACTATTATGACTTTTGCCCAGTTTAACCAGGCATCTCTTAATGCGCCAGTAATAAGTCTTTACCTCATAATTGACACCGTAGTAAACTGTGCACTCTTAATTGGAGCACAAAAATTAATTGCTAAGCGCTAATCTATTGGTCTGAGTGACTCAAGTTGGTCAGACCTTCTTTTGTCGTTAAAGTTCTTTAGAATAACTTTTTCAGCATCCACAATAGCCTGACACTGATCGGAATTGAGATTTTTAAAAATGAATTCCTCAGCTGTGCTGTTTACACAATTTTGAACCAGGTCAACTAAAAACTCGCCTTCATTGGTTAAAACAACATAGACAGCTTTTTTGTCACGATTGCTTTGGAGTCGAGTTACCGCATCTTTTTTAGCAAGACTATCTACAGCTCTACCTATATTTACTGGATTTAAAATAAGCTGCTCTGAGAGTTCTGAAAGACGTACTGCTTCTGAGAGTTCTGAGAGCCTTTGAAGCACTCGGGCCTCATGCAAGTTACACTTACAGTGCTGCTTTAGGCTTAAGGCAAGATGTTTTCTGTAAAGCTCAAAGGCAGAAAGTGCCAGCGAGCTCTTATATTTGCCCCCAAAAGCTTCAGTTAAGTCTGAATTGATTGCAGCACCAGCAAAAATAGACTCTTCTAAAATGTGCTTATACACATCAACCTGAGTTGGGAAGTTCTCATACAAATCCTCAACAATGCGCCGGTCAATGCTTGCGATATGTTTGAGGCCTTGCTCAGTAATAAACACCTGGCGCTTTCTTTGATCTTCTCCCTCAGGAGCAATGCGCTCAATAAGCTTGAGTTCCTCAAGGATTTTTAGAGATTGGCTTATAACATTAGGCTTAAGCAGCAAAAGCTCTGAGAGCTCAGACTGCATTACTCCCCCATCTTTTGCAGCTGCAATTTGTAAAAGCAAGCGATACTCAGCCGGATTTAAACTGCTGTTTTTGCTCAAACCATTTTTAAGCGTCTCATGGGTCAAATTAAAAGCAATAAAATACTTTGAGTCTAGTTTTGGGTAAGACTCATTTGATTGATTCATATTCATCTATTCTCAATAAAATATAGTTCAAATTTTAAATAATATTATGACAATTAAAGATTAATCCCAACAACCATAGTATAGGCTTCGTCGCGATTGATATCAAATGTTCGGCTGACTTCTTTTGCGATTTGACTCTTTTTCATACCTTCTGCAAGCTTTTGTTTGATAAATTCTTCTGACGATAAGCTCGCTAAGGGACTCAAGCTTTGTGTTAGCTCTTGCATCATCTCAAGTGCATTTTTTACAGTCCCATCTTCATTCCTTGGAGCATCTACAACCAGCACAATCTCGCCCTTAATGCTTTCTCGAGATTTAAGTTCTTTTGCAAGTTCAAATAAGGGCATACGAAGCACTTCTTCATGGAGTTTAGTAATCTCTCGTGCGAGCACTGCAGTTCGTGATGGAAACACTTCAGCTAGATTTTCTAGAGTTTCCTGCACGCGGTATGGGGATTCGTAAAATACCAGAGCAGCTGCATAGTATTTAAGAGCGCTAAAGAGTTCAATTTGAGCTTGCTTTTTTCTTGGAGGAAATCCTGCAAAATAAAAGGTATCAATTCCTAAGCCTGAAAGTACTAATGCCTGTATTACTGCAGAAGGACCTGGAATAGCCTCAATTTTTAGATTTGCTTCACGCGCCTTATCAACAAGATGGGTACCGGGATCAGAAATTCCTGGCGTGCCCGCATCAGATACAAAAGCGAAAACTTCTCCGCCTTTCATGCGCTCTATAAGCTCAGGCGTTTTAGCTGCAATGACGTTGTCGTCGCATCTTTCAAGCTTGGTATGTATATCAAAATGATTGAGGAGCTTAGAACTCACACGAGTATCCTCAGCTAAAATAACATCTACGTGAGAGAGCGCCTCTAAAGCACGGCTACTCATATCTCCGAGATTACCAATTGGAGTTGCTACGATATATAAAGAGGTGTTCATACTGTCCTTAACTGCGTGTAACTGTTTAATTATTAGTATAGCTTAAGCTTATTTTGTATGAGATTCCATGTGTTCACGAATTAGTTGCTTTAGTTTGCGATAGTAAAAAGATGTGGACAGATACAACAAAATATTTTTTATGATAGAAGGGGCTAAATCGGAGTGGATTGCTCTTTTTATATATTGCGTTCCATATGTTCCTTAATAAGTTGCTTTAAAAAGCCTGATTTATTGGGTTGAGCGTCTAGGTATTCTAGTAGTTCTTTTTCATTTGGGCTAAAGATTACTGAACGTTGACTAATCTTTTCTTTGTCGTATTTTGCTTTAGCTTTCTTTTGAGCGTCACTAATGTTTTCATGGTTATCCTTTCTCTTATGTGATAAGATTTAGGAAGTCGGGAGAAGCTCTATTTTTGAGCCCCTCCCTTTTGTACCTAGCCTTTCTTCTTAATCATAATAGTAACTTTGATGGAGACTACTATCACTAGAAGGAAGGCTATTTTTATGGTGACTTCCACTTTCTTATCACCTCCTTTTTTATTTTTTCATATACACAACACGCTGCATATAAGAAAGTACTATTTATGACTTTTTAAGAAAATAGTTTTCCACCAATTGTTAGCAATTAGAAGCAGCTTGTTGAAGACAGCGGACTTGCAAGACTGTAAGAGCGTAAACATGCTTACAGGCTACCATACCAGTCATGCAGCTCCGCGGGTTGGGCGATGCAAGAAAATGCGGGCAAAACGAAACAAGCAGGAGCATTTAGCGGCGCACTTAATGATAAGAATGGCCATACCTCGTAAGGCGCATAGCGCACGCAAATAAAAAGATGAAAGCATTTAGGAAGTCAGATAAGAAAAATCTCATCAATAGGATTCCAAAGAGTTCAAGTGTGCCAAAACAAGGTGTTGGGACTGCCTTAAACCATTTATTTACAGCAAGCATGATTTAACTAAAGGATATGCCAATTTTGATGCAGACTAGGGGACGTTAGGGTTTTTCAATCATCTAGAAAACAAAAAAGCCAGCCACTTTATAGCGGCTGACCTGTGATTTTAATGGTGGTCGTACCTGGACTTGAACCAGGGACACGAGGATTTTCAGTCCTCTGCTCTACCGGCTGAGCTATACGACCAAAGTTATAAACACAGTTTTATTAGTATACCTAATTCATTTCATTGGTCAACCTTAAAATAAAACCGCACACATCTATTATTGATTCTCCATCAATTTCCGCAGCACCTTTGAGCTCTTGGCCATCAATATGTGTTGAGTTGAGTGATGATAAATCTCTTGCAATGCATTTTTCATTATCCAAACTTATCTCTAAATGCTTTCTCGATACATGGATATCATTCAAAATAATATCAGCCCGAGCATCTCTCCCAACTAATATGCACTTAGTTTGTATGGGTTTTACAACTTCTTTGCCCTCAAGGTTTTGAATCTTTATATGAGTAAAGCACAGTGCACCAAATTTTTGAGTATCCTCTGTTTCGCTCACCTTATCTAGCTGTTCAAATTCATATAAACAGTTATAGCAAGCATGCTGGTAATCAAATAATTTTGAGTGGCACCTTGGACACTCTTTAGCTAAACTTATCGATAACAAAACGCTCCCCCTCCTTTGGCCAATAGGCATCTGATGCAAATCTTTCAAGTGCTGCGTAAGCTTTGCCGCAGGTTAGAATTTTTCCAGGCTTTTGATTAAGATGCGTTTGTATAACAAGAAAATTTCTATCGCAAAACAAAATGTCTAGATTTTCCCTCATAAAAAAGGTATGCACGCTACTGCAGTTTTTAAATAGAAGGCAGCTATCACCAAACTTTTCAGGAGTAGTAAACAAGAGCCCTTTTGCTCTTGACACAAATCCTCGAGCTTCAAGCACCTTAAATGTGGGCTCAATTTCTTTATTCATTTAAAACACCACGCCACTTTGATATGGATCAATAACAATTGTTTTTTCGTGAGCAATAATCTCAGGAATTCCCGCTTGTACTGAAGCTACCGAAAAATCCACAGGAAAAGGGTGATAAATCAATGTAGCTGTATAACGATGCAGATGAGGAGTTAGACTAAACTGTGCTTCTCCTTTTTCATTTTCTCCGAGCGATTGCGAACTCACGCGCACCTCTACTCGCTTACAATCTTTTAAGGATTTCTCAAGTGCACTTTTTACCTCTTCATTCATATTGGCACTTCCTGAAGCAGGAGAAACTGATTTTGAGATAAGTTGAGGTAGAGCAACCGAAGTAAATATAATCTGCGCCTCAATAAACCAAAATAGGTTAAGTACGATAAGAAATATTACAATTGCCACCGGAAGTATTACTGCAAGCTCAACATACATTTGCCCTTTTTCATCTTCAAATTTATTCATCTCACTACTCCAAATCAATCTCTATTGGAATACTCTCTTCACTCCCTGGGAGTAAGAGCTCACCTATGGTAAAGCTTGAGTCATTAAACACATCTTGTGCACTCTCAAGAAAATATTCAGCTAAATAGTCTGGCTTATCCATATAGCTTTCAGGAGGCAAACTTTCTATAAAGTGACGCACCTGGACTGCCCCATCTTGTCCTGAGGCTTCAAAGATATTTACCGTATTGGTTAGAACAGGCTTCTTGGAGCGCAAATCAGGAGGAGCTAAGCCAAAATCAGTAAGAATTTCTTTAATAGCTCCACTAATCCAATGTGAAATCGAATTGAAGGTGCCCATAGAACTTAGCTGCTCATCAAATTGTTTTTGAAGACTTGTTTCACCATTAAAACCATCTGAGTAGGCCTGTAAAAGTCCTCCCCACATATCAAAGAGGACATCAACAAAAAATATGCCAATATCATCAGGTGCCTTGGCTTTAAGTCCTTCAAAAAATTCTGTGAGAATATTTTTACCCTCATCACTTTCTTCAGGTGCTAAAACAGCTCCGGCAATTGCTGCTCGCTCTGGAAGTTTGGCTCCTTTACTAAAGGTGTTTACAAGCTTTTCTTGAGCAGCCTTTTCCTTTCCATCTACCACAACACTCACTACACCATATCTTCCAGGAGGTGTGAGCTTGGGCCTTTTAGCTTTCAATTTATCAAGGGCGCTCTTGAGGGCATTTTGACCTTTCTCAGAAGCTTTCCTTGCGTCTATTTCTTTTTGAATATATTGGTTATGCAATTCAGCATAGGCATAGGCTGCTTCACGATAAGCCTTATAGTGGTATTCAAATCCGTTATTAATTGCAGTAGAAGCTTGCGGCACTTTGCCTAAGCTTTGGATAGAAAAATTACAGTCTGCACAAGTGTATACTGAACCTGCCTCCACACTCGATAAAGCAGCAGATCCTAAAAAGACCCCTCTCATACCTGGGCAGGCATGAGAAAAATGAATAACCTTATAGTCCCCCTCCAAGCTGACAGGCCACTTTACATCACTATAACAGTGCGTTAATCTCATAGATTGAGTGTTTTTAGGGAGCTCTTTTAGATCAAGCTCAATAAAACCGTCTGCATCTCTATGAATATAGGAGCTCTCGCAGAGTTCTTTGGCAAGCTTATAAAACTCCAGGCGAGATACTGACTTTACCTGCTCTTCAAGAGATGCCCCTTCAGGTGTTTCGATATTAATTCGTGCCTGATAATAATTTTGTGCGCGCGAAAGTCCTTTAGATATATCCCATAACTTATAGTTTGGATAGTAGGGGTTAAGTGAAGCGGAAAGATGAGCCTTGTTAAGACTTCTCTCATACATTGAATACGGCTTATTACCGCAGTCTGCAAACCAAGCTTTTTCTAGTTCAGCTTGGGCCTTCTCTTTAAATTCTTCAGCTTCTTGTGCTAAGTTTTTAACCTCATCTGAAGAGTCCTCTAAATCCTTAGCCTCTTCATCTAAACTTTCCAAAACTCCAAAAGCACTGTCAGTTCCATCCTTAGGAAAAGGCAGAGCAAGACCTACATATGAAACCGTATCAGAACTATTAGCTCGAATAACTGCTATAGAATTTGCAGCAACTAAATATGGGAGGCCTTTTTCTAGCTTACTGAGCCCCTCATAGACACTTTTTCCAAACTTATCGCGAGTTTCAAGTATTGATTTTGCTGCTTTTATCACCGGCACTGAAAACTTTGCAAGTGCAGGCACTGCAGCTAAGACAAGACCAAAAGCAAGGCTTGTCATTCCTAAAAGACTCAAACTTAAAACGCAGGCATCAAGAACTGTGGCTGCTGTCATATAACGCGAGATAACATTGGCACCAGCAAGTGCAGCGCTGTCTGCTACCGCTTGAATTTCGCTTGCTTGAGCTTGATTGTGAGCAAAATGAGCACTTTCAAAAATTAGCGAGAGCACTACTAAAATAACCAGTGCAAAAGCAAGGGTAGTAAAGCCCTCCTCGTTTTTAAAGAGAGCCTGTGGGTCTAATTCTTTACTCATCCCACATCCCTATCCAGTCACTGTAGTTGCCTTGTAACCACGACGGTCTTAAATTGGCTGAAGCCTCACTGTGCACCTCAATATATTCACCATCAAATGATCCAAAAGCCTCGGCAAGACCGCCAAATAAGGGAAGCGGCTTCACCTTATGACTCAGGTATATTTGAGCGTTACCATCTTCACTTGCGCTTAACTCTATCGTCCAGCCCTCTGCTTTTCCTACGTGAAATATGTCAATATGAGGAACTGCTTTAAGGCGGTGTAGCACATATTCTTTTAAACGTTCTTGTCCGTATGTTTCCTGGCTACCACCTTGAAAGGCAATTAGTCGTAAAGAATCTGAACATGCAAAGTTCATCACTATTTTTGTGTACATCATGGTGCAGGGCTGTAGCATCAGCATAAAAACAGTTAAAAGGGTTGGCAGTAGCAAAGCAGCTTCAACACTCGATTGACCAGAAGTTTTATTAATACAGCAAGATATCTTTGACACCATTAAGCCCTCCACCTCCAATTGCATGACTTATTGATTGTTCAATGAGTTCAAGTAAGACATCCTCACTGCTAAAGCTGTAGAGCGCATAAAGAGCTGTTGCTATAGCTAAAAATCCAATAAAGACAAGCGCATACTCAAGGCTTGACTGGCCTTCATCACCCTCTAAATCTATCGGCTCCCGCATCAATTTCATAGCTTGTCACCTCGCATCTTCCCTCTTCAAGTTCACGAATATAAACCATCTCTACAGAGCCAAAATCCTTCTCATACACGCACATCCAATGACTTGAAAATAGGTCGATGTAGTCGGCTGCATGAAGCGTGTAGTTAGACTCATCACTTTTTTGCAAAATATCTTTTGCGAGCGTCTCAAGGTCCTCACTCTCAATAGATTTCTTCATGCGCCCAAACCCTGTAGTTTTATACTGCTCAGTAGCTATAGCGCCTAAATGTTCTTGCTCTTGAACGCTTTTATTATCTGCTAGCTCTTCGACATTATTTGAAAGTGGCTTATCTTTTGAAATATACAAAGCAATACCAAGTACACAGATGATGAGAAAAACTAAAATAAGACGCTTATGTTTGGAAAGTGCGCTCATACTAAAGAGAGTTAATACCATCAGCTATTGCGGTCCAAAGTTCTTGAACACGGTCTTTAAAAGCCACTATTGCAACAATTGCAATTACCACAAGCA
>JASBYZ010000057.1 GCA_029983705.1 Coriobacteriales bacterium | reverse complement strand
AGTTCCCACAAGATATTCAGGATAGAGAAGTATTGCTTGTAGACCCAATGCTTGCTACTGGTGGTTCTGCTACTGCAGCTATTGAGTACTTAAGAAAATTGGGCGTTAAAGACATTAAGCTTCTAGTAATTATTGCCGCTCCTGAAGGAATTAAGGCCGTTCAAGAAGCTGATAAGGACATTACTATTTATACCTGCTCAATTGATGAACGTCTTGATGACCATGCATACATCATCCCTGGATTAGGCGATGCTGGAGACAGGATTTTTGGTACTAAATAATGTAGACAAAACCTTTATAAATCTTATAAGATTTATAAGGATATGCTACAAGCTATACTAAAACTTTAGTATATTAGTATGTTATCAAGTAAAGAGATAGCAATCCGTAAAGAGACGGAGTTTTGGTGCAAATTCTAATAGGACTTTGGGGATTTGTTTCTGGAGTGCTAGGATTTGCGCCATTTCTTTCGGGCTTGTATTTTGTACGAGTAAAGAAAATGCCGCTTAAATTAATACAAGGATTTGGCTTAATTTTTGCATCTATTAACATTATTTTGATTAATGTTACAATTTGTGCGGTTTTATTTCGGGATTATTTAGTACAATTTAGTGCGGTACTTATTTCCGGATTTTTTATTTTGTTGTTGGCAACGGCAGTTTATCTGTTTGTTGTAGAAGGCAAACGAAGATAAACTACTAATTAAATAGGAGCGATTTGGGTGGAAGCATTTAAGCAATTATCAGCAGGGATAGATCACTTTATCTCAACTCTTTTGTCTCAGACCATTTACGGCAATGATTTAGTGGGAATCACTCAATATCATTTCTACATTGCTCTAGGAATAATCCTCTTATTTGTATTCGTATTTGCAGGCGTTAAAAAATTGGAACTTGTTCCAAAGGGAAGATTTGTAAACATCTTTGAATCTATTTTTGAATACATTCAAAATAGCGTTGTTTACGACGTGCTTGGCCCACAGGGAAGAAAGCACCTTCCATTCTTAATGACCTTATTCTTCTTTATTTTGATTAACAACCTTGTTGGTAATATTCCAGGAATGAAACCTGGTACGGGTACCATTGGTGTTACCTTAGCACTCGCAACTATCTCATTTATCTACTTTATTGTTGTGGGTGTAAAGTCACAGGGTGTATTTGGTTACCTTAAGTCACTTGCTCCAAAAGGACTTAACCCAATTATCACCTTTGTTATTTGGCTCATTGAGCTCTTCTCAACAGCCCTAAGACTTATCACTCTTGCTGTTCGTCTTTTTGCAAACCTCTTTGCAGGACATATTATTATTGCAGCATTTGCATTGTTAACATCATTATTCTTTATCCCACTTCTACAACAATTTACTTTAGGCAATCTCGTAGGTGCAATCCCATCAATTGCATGGCTTGCAATCCTCGTATTTATTTGGGCGCTTGAAATTGTTGTTTCAGTTATCCAAGCATTTGTATTTACGATTTTGTCAGCAGTATATATTCAGATTGCCGAAGAGGCACATTAATTGGTAATAAAGCTCTAAGCTTTTTTATACACTTTTCTAGTTTTGTAAACACGGTCGTACAAAGAGAAATACGGCCAAGACTTTAGGAGGAAACGTGAGTGTAATCGGATACGGCTTAGCTGTACTAGGCGCAGGCGTTGGTATTGGTCTTGCAGCATTTGGTGCAGCAACAGGAACTGCTCGCCAGCCAGAGGTACGCAGCAACCTATTCCAAATCTTCATCTTAGGTGCAGCTTTTGTTGAGGCTCTTGCTCTTATCGGCTTCGTTCTTGCTCTTATTAAATAAGTTGTTTGAATTTGGATTTAAAAGTCGATGGAGGTGCGCTCGTGAAATTAAATAATGTAAATGGCGCAGCCTTAATGTCTTCTGTAGCACTAGGTTCTGTTGCAGCAATGCAACCAGCCATGGCATTTGCTGAAGGACAAGAGTTAGGAATCAACATCTTGATCCCTAATATCTCTGAGTTTATTCCTTCAATCATTGCTTTCTTAATTATTTGGTTCTTACTCGCTAAGTTTGCATGGCCAGCAGTGGCAAACATGATGGACAAGCGTTCTGAGACCATTAAGGAGTCACTCGCAAGTGCTGAAGCTGCTCGTATTGAAGCTCAAGAGCTTTTAGATGAATACAAGACTCAGCTTGCTGATGCTCGCAGAGAGTCCGCAGAGATTCTTGCTGAAGCAAAGCGCTCAGGTGAAGTAGTGAGAGCTGACATCACCTCAAAGGCTCAAGCTGAAGCTGATGACATCATCCAAAAAGCTCGTCTAGCTATTGAGAACGAGAAGAAACAGGCTAGTGCTGACCTACAAAGCTCAGTTGCTGACTTATCTGTTAGTGTCGCTGGTAAATTACTTGGCGAGAATCTCGACGATGAACAGCACCGTAAGCTTATTGAAAAATACATCTCGGAAGTAGGTAATGTGAATGAAAACTAATCGCCTACTCGAGAAGCAAGTAATAGAAACCTATGCTTCTCTATTACTTGAGGTCGCACAGGGCGAGAAGCGTGTAGTTGAAGATCTAAAGCAGCTTGAGTTTGCTCACGATATTATCGCTGAGCACGCGCAGCTTAGAGAGGCAATTGAAAGCAGAATGCTTCCAGCCAAATCTCGCCACGCGCTTATAGAAGATGTTTTTCAAGGCAGTGTATCGCCAGAAGTTAAAGATGTTTTAGCTATCATGGCTGAACGCAGAGATACTGATTACATCAAGCGTGTTGCTGATGTGTATCGTAAGATGGCCGAAGATAAGCTCAACCTTATCATCACTGAGGTTCCTACTGCAGTGCCTATGGATGATGAACTGAGAGCTCGTGTTACCCATCAGCTTTCTAAGCAGTTTGGTAAAGCGGTTCATCTTGAAGAAGTTGTTGATCCATCCATTATGGGTGGCGTTATCGTAAATGCACAAGGCAAGCGCATGGATGCATCTATTGCGACCCAGCTCGCTCATGCCAGAAACGTGCTATCAAAAACCGTATCTACCGGAGGTGACGCATAAATGGCGGAAATTACCGCTGCATCAATCGATGCTGCATTACGCAAGCAGCTCGAGGCACTTGACACCACTGTTGATACGCGTGCAACTGGTACTGTTATCCAAGTAGGAGACGGTATCGCTCGTGTCGAAGGTCTACAAGATGCGATGGCTGGTGAGCTCTTAGAGTTTGTTAGTTCTGAAACCGGCAAAACCGTATATGGACTTGCACAAAACCTCGAGCCAAATGAGGTTGGTGCCGTTCTCCTTGGTGATGTTGACATCATTAAGGCGCATGACGAGGTTCATACTACCGGCCGCATCATGGAAATTCCTGTTGGCCGAGCAATGCTTGGACGCGTAGTTAACCCACTGGGTATGCCTATTGACGGCAAGGGCCCTATCGAGACCACAGGTACTCGTCCTATCGAATTTAAAGCACCAGGTGTTACTGCTCGTAAACCTGTTCATCAACCAGTTCAAACCGGGCTCATTGCTGTAGACGCAATGATTCCAATTGGTAGAGGCCAAAGAGAGTTAATCATTGGTGACCGCCAAACTGGTAAAACTGCTATTGGTACTGACACCATCATTAACCAAAAGGGCGAAGATATTATTTGTATCTACGTTGCAATTGGTCAAAAAGAGTCAACCGTTGCTCAAATTCAAGCATCTCTTGAAGAGCACGGTGCTATGGAGCACACCATTATTGTTTCTGCGGGCGCATCTGATGCAGCTCCTCTACAATACATTGCTCCTATGGCTGGTGCAGCTATTGCTGAGTACTTTGTATACAATGGCAAAAATGGTGAGCCTGCAAACGCAGACAACCCAGGTGGACACACCCTTTGCATCTATGACGACCTATCTAAGCAAGCAGTTGCTTACCGTCAGATGTCATTAACCTTACGTCGCCCACCAGGACGTGAGGCTTACCCTGGAGATATTTTCTACCTACACTCACGTCTGCTTGAAAGAGCAGTTAAATTGAGCGATGAGCACGGAGCAGGTTCTATGACCGCACTCCCAATCATTGAGACTCAAGCGGGTGAGGTTGGAGCATATATTCCTACCAACGTTATTTCTATTACTGACGGCCAGATTTACCTTCAAACTGACCTCTTCTTCCAAGGACAACGTCCTGCGGTTGATGTAGGTATTTCAGTTTCTCGCGTAGGTGGTTCTGCACAAATTAAGGCTATGAAGCAGGTTGCCGGTTCACTCCGTCTTGACCTTGCTGCATACCGTGAGCTCCAATCATTTGCTCAGTTTGGTTCTGACCTTGATAAGTCAACCCAACAGCAATTAAACCGTGGTGCTCGCATGACTGAGCTTTTAGTTCAAGGAAGATATGTTCCTATGGACGTAGAAGACCAGGTACTTGCCATCTTTGCTGGTAATGAAGGATTCTTAGACGACTTAGAGGTATCTGAGGTAGTTCCATTTAGAGATGGACTTATCGAGTACTTCCAAGGCACTAAGCAAGATTTAAGAAGCCGCATTAAAAATGACGGAAAGATTTCAGACGAGTTATCTGATCTTTTGAAAGAGGCTATTAAGGGCTACCAAGAGCAATTTATTGCTGGAAGACAGGAGTAGTCAATGGCAAACCTTCGCGACATAAAAAAGCGTATTAACTCAGTAAAATCTACTAAGCAAATTACGCATACCATGGAGATGGTATCGTCTGCGAAGATCAGGAAGGCAACCGAGCGTGTGCAGGCATCAACCCCTTATTACAAGGCAATGCAGCGCATGCTCGCAAACCTAACTGATGGCGTGACAGATTCTGAACAAGGTCTTTTGAAGACTCACGAAGAAGTTAAAAACGTTACCTTAATTGTTATCGTTTCTGACCGTGGTCTTGCAGGAGCCTTTAACACTTCAGTTCTGCATGAAGCTAATAATCTCAGAAAGAAATACCTCTCTGAAGGTGTTGAAGTTGAGATTATTATTGCTGGTAAAAAAGGTATTCCTTACTTTAAATATCGTGAGGTTTTACCAAGCTTGGTATACAGTGATCAATCTGCTGACCCTACTATTGATGAGGCACGAGAGATTTCTGCACATGTACGTGATGCATATCAAAAGCTTGAGACCGATAAGGTAATTTTGCTTTACAATCACGCACGCAATGCTGCAGATCAAGATTTAACTGTTGAGCAGGTGTTACCAGTTGATGTTGACTCTATTGAGAAAGAAGAAAAAGAGTCAAAGTTTGCTGCAGATATTGAATTTGAGCCAAGTTCTCAAGCAGTACTTGAAAACTTGTTGCCAGACTATGTTGATACCAAGATCTACCATGGCCTTGTAGACTCAGCAGCTGCTGAGCAAGGCGCAAGACGTAGAGCTATGAAATCAGCTACTGACAACGCCAGTGATATTATCACTACTCTTCAAAGACAATACAACTCGGCACGTCAAGCAGCTATTACCACAGAAATCAACGAAATCGTTGGCGGCGCGGCCGCTCTGGAGGATTAATGGCTATAGAAGAAAAGGAAGTAAGCATGAATGTTGGACGCGTAGTCAGCGTCATTGGTCCTGTTGTTGACGTAGAGTTCAACGAGGATTCAATGCCTGCTATTTATAACGCGCTCAAGGTAAATGCTGAGTCTCCAATTGGTCACATTCAGACGACATTGGAGGTGCAGTCACACCTCCCAGGCGGTGTTGTACGTACCGTTGCTATGTCATCTACTGATGGTATGCAAAGAGGTATGGAAGCTCACGACACCGGCAAACCAATGATGATGCCAGTTGGTCCTCAGACCCTTGGACGTATTTGGAATGTAATGGGTGAAGACGTAGATGGAAAGGGAATCCCTGAGGGAGTAGAGTACTACCCAATCCACCGTGAAGCACCTGATTATGATGAGTTATCAACCTCTACTGAGGTTTTTGAAACCGGTATTAAAGCTATTGACCTTCTTGAGCCATACATCCGTGGTGGTAAGACGGGTCTGTTTGGTGGTGCTGGTGTAGGTAAAACCGTTTTGATTCAGGAGCTCATTAACAACCTTGCTCTTGGTCATGGTGGTACCTCAGTATTTACTGGTGTAGGAGAAAGAACCCGTGAGGGAACTGACCTCTTCTTAGAGATGTCAGAGTCAGGCGTTATCGAGAAGACCTGTCTTGTGTACGGACAGATGAATGAGCCTCCTGGAGCTCGTCTAAGAGTTGCTCTTGCTGGACTTACTGCAGCTGAGTACTTTAGAGACCAGGGTCAAGACGTTTTACTCTTTATTGATAACATCTTTAGATTCTCACAAGCTGGTTCAGAGGTATCTGCGCTTTTAGGCCGTATGCCTTCTGCGGTAGGTTACCAACCAACCTTAGCTACTGAGATGGGTGAGTTGCAGGAGAGAATTACCTCAACTCAAAACGGATCAATTACCTCTGTACAGGCTGTTTATGTTCCTGCAGACGACTTGACCGACCCTGCTCCTGCAACTACCTTTATCCACTTGGATGCAACTACCGTTTTGTCTCGTGCTATTGCAGAGCTTGGTTTGTATCCTGCAATTGACCCTCTTGCATCTACTTCTAGAGCACTTGAGGCTTCAATTGTTGGTGAAGAGCACTACCGTGTAGCAACTACTGTTCAAGAGTTACTACAAGAGTACTCAGACCTACAGGACATCATCGCAATTCTTGGTATGGATGAGTTAACTGAAGAGCAAAAACTTATTGTTAATCGTGCACGTAAGTTGCAGCAATTCTTATCTCAATCATTCCACGTTGCTGAGCAGTTTACCGGTAACCCTGGTGTGTATATCAAGGTTGAAGATACCGTTCGCTCATTTAAGGCAATTGTTGACGGTGAGTGCGACAAGATTCCTGAGCAGGCATTTAGATATGCCTCAACTATTGATGAAGTACGTGAGCGCGCTGAAAAAATGGATGCTGAGTAGAACAGGAACGCTAAACTATGGCTAGAACTTTAATATGTGACATAGTGACACCTGAAAAGCAAATCTTTTCAGAAGAGGCTAGCTTTGTTTCTGCTCCGTCTATAAGCGGTGAAGTGGGTATTTTACCTTTGCATGCAGCCTATGTATCTGTGCTTAAAGCAGGTCAGGTTGTAGTTAAATATCCCGATGAAAAGAACTCTAGGTACTTTGCAATTTCAGGTGGATATCTTGAAGTTAAAGATGACGAAGTTATTATCTTAGCTGATAGCGCCATTGATATCGAAGATATTGATAAAGCATCAGCTGAGGAGTCACTTGCAAAAGTAAGTGAGTGCCTTGAAGGTCTTGACGATAAGGACTCTGAAGTATACAAGATGCTTAAGAGTCAAAAAGACTTTTTAGAGCTTCAGTTATATTTAACAAAATAGCAAAAATCGCTTTAAAGATTTTGTTAGAAGGGGTCTCAAACGGCCCCTTCTTTTCGTGTATAAGCTACTTTTACAAAGCAAAACATTATATAAATCTACTCTTTTTGTTAACACCACTTAATCGCCTTATTTTTTTATTATCCTTATAGCAAACAAAATTTAGCTCAATATAGTCTTTAAGGAGTTTCATGGAGTTACTTAAAGTACGCGGCGGCAATGTCTTAAGCGGTGAAATTCAGGTATCTGGAGCAAAAAATTCAGTCTTAAAACTCATGGCTGCAAGCGTTATGTGTCCTGGAAAATATACAATTACTCGGGTGCCAGGAATCTCAGACGTCTATGTTATGTCTGATGTATTACGAGAACTTGGTGCACAGGTTGATTTTGGCGATCATACGCTCTCTATAGATACCACCCATGCAGATAAGTATGAAACTCCATATGAGCTGGTAAAAAAGATGCGCGCATCAATTGCCGTACTTGGTCCACTCCTTGGTAGATTTGGTAAGGCAAAAGTTTCCATGCCAGGAGGATGTCAAATAGGAGAGCGTAAGCTTGATCTTCACTTTGCTGCCCTTGAGCATCTGGGAGTTGAATTTGAAATTGAGCACGGAGTTGTTCACGCAAATGCGCCAAAGGGACTTCATGGTGGACGAGTCACCTTAGATTTTGCAAGCGTTGGTGCTACTGAGAACTTTATGATGGCTGCGGTGCTTGCAAAAGGTACTTCAGTTATCGATAACGCTGCTCGTGAGCCTGAAATTGTGGACCTTGCTAACTTCTTAAATGATATGGGCGCAAAAATTAGCGGAGCAGGTAGTCCTGTTATCACCATCGAAGGTGTTGAGCATAAAGATCTTCACTCTGTAGACCATGAAACAATTGGAGACAGAATTGAAGCCGGCACGCTTGTAGTAGCTGGTGCACTCTGCAAAGGCCCGGTAACTGTATCAGGTTTTAAACCAGAACACTTGGGTCTTGCGCTTCAAAAAATTAGCGATATGGGCTTAGAACTTGATTATCATGAAAACGGTGTCACCGTAAAAAGCGATGGCAAGTTTAAAGCAATAGACGTCCAAACGCTTCCCTTTCCTGGTTTTCCAACAGATTTGCAGGCTCAACTGATGGTTATGGCATCTGTTGCAGATGGTAACTCAATCATCACCGAAAACGTTTTTGAAAATCGCTTTATGTTTGCCGGAGAGCTCGTTAGAATGGGTGCTGAAATTAGAGTTGATGGACATCATGCACTCATCCAAGGCGTAAGTGGTCTTAGTGGTGCTCCAGTTGCATCAACAGATCTTCGTGGTGGAGCATCTCTAGTGCTTGCAGGATTAATTGCAGATGGCGAAACTGAAGTGTCTGGTCTTAAACACATCAAGCGCGGTTATGAGCATTATTCAGAGAAATTGCAGTCATTAGGCGCAGATATTGAGCTTGTTAAAACAGATGAGTAATAATTAGCTCACTATATCAATAGGACTAGCAGATAAAGAGAACTATGAATCAATATCAAGACTACGAAAGCATGCTTGAGGAATACTCAAGAAAAAATGCAAGCACAATTTATCCTGATAAGCGAAAAAGATCCACGTCAGGCATACGCATCGGGCTTGCTGTACTTATGGTAGTTCTAACCCTATTGGTAGTTGGGCTTTTGGTGCTTGCAGCCTATGCAATGACGCTGCAAAATAAGTTGAGCGATAACGGGCAGATTACTCAGCAATTAGCCCAAACCCTCGAAAAACCAAAGGCACCTCAAGATCCATTTTATATGCTGCTTTTGGGTACTGACGGAAGATCTTGGGATAAGCATTATCGTTCTGACACAATTTTATTGGCACGTGTTGATCCCGATAACAAAAAGGTAACCTTAATATCTATTC
>JASBYZ010000056.1 GCA_029983705.1 Coriobacteriales bacterium | reverse complement strand
GCAATGGAGATGAGATTAGAATCTTAGAGATGGTCTTTGAACACCAAGGTGGTTCAGATCCGTTTGAGGATTTGGATGATGAGGAAATAATGGAGCTTATAGAACATGAAGATGAAGTGTAAGTCACCAATTTCTAATAAGAAAAATGCGCTTCTTGAAAAGTCAGCCTTAAGCACTCAGCATCAAGAGCCGTATAGCCTTAAGGAATATTTTCCTAAAAACCTAGAAGATGTTGAGTATCCAGATGAATTTAGACCTCACGACAAAGAGGTAGATGACCCCTGGGAAGGCTATGATGACGGGGAATAAAAAAGCTAAGCGTATAGTAATAAAATGTGGGTCTTCTTTAGTAAGCACTGATGCGGGTGGTGTAGATAACGACTACATCACCCGTTTGTCAAAGGTGATAGCTCAGGTAAAAGAGGCCGGTGTTGAGGTTGTGCTGGTATCTTCTGGTGCAATTGCCTGTGGTTTTAGGCTTTTAGGCTATAAGACTCGACCAAAAGATATTCCAAGTTTGCAGGCCTGTGCTGCAGTGGGCCAGGCTGCCTTAATAGATAGTTATGCTCAGCACTTTAGGCCTTATAAGATTCCAGTAGGGCAGGTGCTCCTAACCTTAAATGACACTAGCTCACGTATCGCGTATTTGCATGCTAAAAATACCTTTGCCCGCCTTTTAGAGCTTGGTGCGCTTGCGGTGGTTAATGAAAATGATACGGTAGCTGTAAATGAAATTAAGTTTGGCGATAATGACGCGCTAGCTGCTATTACTGCAGCAATTTGCGAGGCTGACCTCGTAGTTATCTTTAGTGATGTGGACGGGCTTTACACTGCAAACCCTCACACTAATCCTGATGCTAAGCGTCTAGACACAATTGATGAGATAACTCCTGAGATTTTTGAAATGGCAGGAGAATCCATTAGTGGTGTAGGTACTGGTGGTATGGCATCAAAACTTAAGGCCGCTGGTCTTGTGATGCAGGCGGGTATAGACACGATAATTTGTGAGGGTAAAGACCCAGAGGTACTTGTTGATATCGTAAATGGTAAGCAGGTGGGCTCTCGCTTTGTAGCTCACTTTGATCATCTCGTAAATTCAAGAAAGCTTTGGATTTCTGTTGCAAACAAGATGTCAGGGCGAGTTTATATTGATGAGGGGGCAGAGCGCGCACTCAGACAAAAGGGTTCATCCCTTCTTGCTGTGGGTGTTAAAGATTTTATTGGGACCTTTAGTGCGGGAGATGCCCTCATGATTTTAAACGAGCACGATGAACTTGTAGCACGAGGACTTTCTCGCTACAGCTCTGAAGAACTTTCGGTGGTTAAGGGCATGAATATGGATATGATTTCACGAGTATATCCAAAACTTGCACACCAGCCATTTATACATCGTGATGAACTCGTAGTGTATTAGAAAGGGTGTATCTTTGTGTCAGAAGCATTAGCTAAAGCTCAAGGCGCTAAGGCTGCCTCAGTTCTTTTGCAAGAATTTTCAAGCACCGAGCGCGCTGCTGCAATCAATTCAATGGCAGATGCCTTACTTGAGCACTCAGATGAAATTCTACAAGCAAATAACTTAGATATTGAAGCTGCAAAATCAGAAGGGCTTAAAGAAAGCTTGATAGACCGTCTTGCCCTTGATGCAGGTCGCCTTCAAGAGATTGCAAGCAATATGAGAGATATTGCCCGTCAAAGAGATTTAATAGGTCAGGTACTCTCAGGTTCTACGCTTGCAAACGGTATTCATATTAAGAAGGTAAGCGTGCCTATGGGAGTGCTTGCCATGATTTATGAGGCACGTCCAAACGTTACTGCAGATGCAGCAGCACTTGCAATTAAAACAGCTAATACCATAGTTTTGCGAGGGGGCTCCACTGCTAAGAACTCTAACCTAGCAATGACCAAGGTACTTCAAGACGCGCTTGATGCCTCTGGTCTTCCTCGTGAGTGCATCCAGTCAATTGAGTCCACAGATAGGCAAGAATCAGTAGAGCTCATGGGACTTTCTGGCCTTGTGGACCTGCTTATTCCTCGAGGCGGAGCAAAACTAATTCAAACGGTTATTGAACATGCAAAGGTGCCGGTGATTGAAACTGGTACGGGCAACAATCACGTATATGTTGAGAAAAGCGCAAACTTTGAGATGGCACAAGACATTGTACTAAACGCAAAAACTCAGCGTACGGGTGTCTGCAATGCTATTGAAAACTTACTGATAGATAGAGCTATTGCCAAAGAATTTTTAGCGCTTATTATTCCTACCCTTAAAGAGCGCGAAGTTGAAATTGTAGCTACTCAAGAAATCTTAGATCTTGCGGGCGATAAGCACGTAAAGCTAGCTACAGATGAAGACTTTGACACTGAATATCTTGCACTTAAGATATCAATTGCCTTAGTTGATGGGGTAGATGAGGCTGTTAGCCATATTAATGCTCATGGCTCTCATCATTCAGAGGCTATTGTTACTGAAAGCTATAAGATGGCTCAAACCTTTACAAATAAAGTTGATGCTGCTTGTGTGTATGTCAACGCATCTACCAGATTTTCTGATGGAGCTATCTTTGGACTTGGTGCAGAGATTGGCATCTCAACTCAAAAATTACATGCGAGAGGACCTATGGGAGCAGAAGCTCTGATTTCAACGAAGTACATATGTGAAGGCAGCGGACAGATTAGAGGATAATGACTAAAGCGCAGCGTATAGGTATTATGGGTGGAACTTTTGATCCGATACACTTTGGCCACTTAGTAACTGCAGAACACGCCAGAGAGGCTTTCAAGCTCGATAGGGTTATCTTTATGCCAGCGGGCGTGCCTGTAATGAAAAAAGGTAGGGGCGTAAGTGATAAGGAAGACCGTTTTCATATGGTTGAGCTTGCTACAAAGCAAAATCCTCATTTTTGTGTTTCAAGAATGGAGCTTGATCGCCCGGGCGATACCTACACCTATGACACGCTTAAAGAGCTTAAAGGTATCTATCCGGATGCAAAGCTCTTTTTTATTACCGGTGCAGATGCAATTATTGATGTATTGACCTGGAAAAATGCTGAAGGTATTGGCAAGTATGCTTCCTTTATTGCAGCTACACGTCCAGGCTATGATATTGATGAAGCTGAAAAGAAATTTAAACAGGTAAATTTTCCTGTTGAAATTTGTTATTTAGAAATTCCTGCGCTTGCAATTTCTTCTTCTTATATGAGAGATAGGGTAAGAGCAGGTAACTCGATTAGATACCTCACTGATGCTAAGGTTGCTAGCTATATACATAAACACAAGCTTTATCGAAAGCATTAAGTATTAGAGATTTATTTTAAGTAACTTGGGTAAAAAGTGAGTAAGAAACGTAATGAAAGGTGTTTTATGGCACTAAATGAGAGCCAAAAACAATACTTAGTTGATATTCATAGTGCCGTCGAGAAAAGACTCAGCTCTCGACGGTTTTTTCATGTCAAAGGGGTTGTTGATACCGCTCAAAAATTTGCAAAGCGCTACGGGGTTGATGAGTTTAGCGCTATAGCAGCAGCATACTTACATGATTGGGATAAAGAGCATAGTAATGAAGAGCTTATTGAACTAGTAAAAGAGTATAAGCTTGGAGACTTTAGCGAAAGTGAACTCAAAGAATACTATCCACTGTTGCATGCATGGACTGGAGCATTTTCTGCTTTAAAAGAGTTTCCAGAACTTCCTACAAGTGTATTTGTTGCAATTTCTAAACATACTACCGCAGCCAAAGATATGAGTAACTTGGATAAGATTATCTATTGTGCTGATATGCTTGAGCCTTCGCGGGGTGTTAAATCACTAGATAAAATAGCCGCTAAATCCAAAAAGCTCACTTTAGATGAGTTGTACTTTACCTGTTTTAAACACAGCATGAAATATTTGCTTAAACATGATAAACAAATATACCCACCAAGCATTGATATTTGGAATGAGTTAATTCGAGAAAGGAATGCGGATTGCAAGCAAAAGAGATAGCTCTAGAAGCAGCAAAAGCTGCAGATGACAAGAAGGCCTTTGATATTGTCATACTTGAGGTTGGCGCTCTAAGTGATTCATTTGACTATTTTGTAATTGCCTCTGTTAATAATGATCGTCAAGCAGATGCAGTAACAGATGAAATTGAAAACAAGCTTAGAGATAAGCTAGATGTAAGACCTTTAGCAATTGAGGGCCGCAAGGTTTCTAAATGGGAGCTTATTGATTTTGGTTCTGTGATGGTGCATGTATTTGAGCCAGAAGCTCGTGACTATTATCGTCTCGAATCTTTATGGGGAGATGCTCCTCGTCTAGAGTTTGAGGCTGTAGCTAACTAGTCTTTCAATATAAAAGAGATGCACAAACGCATAAATATTAATATAAAGCTTGCTAAGAGTATGCATTGACAGTTATCAAGCATAATATAATTGAATTCACTTATTGTGAGTATTTGTTGGCTATCTAGCATGAATATGCTTACCAATGGGGCTGCTACAAGTATAAATGAGTTGTCTATAAAACTGGATAAAAGTCCTATAAGTGAGATTACAGCAATAATGCATATTGTGGTCGAATATATTTGTTGAGGAATCAGATCGTTTAAATTAACAATTGAAATTCTTGAATCTATATTTCTGGCCATAACAGGGTAGTTAATATCTCCAATTCCTGCAGTAAAGCTTTCGACAGAAAAAATAATTAGGTTTACTAGCAGGTATATTAGTGTGCTTGCAAATATTGCAACTAAAAAACTTGTTTATATAATTTTGTATAGATGCAGTTGGAATCACTCTGTAAAACTCTTTAGATTTACTAGGAGCAATAGAACACATTAAATAAAAGCTTAATACGAGTGAAGTCATTATGTAAGGTATACATCCGAGCGTATGCGCCCTAAAATAGAGACGATTTAAAGCAGGTGCATTAGAATATGAGCTATAAGCTTGATTGAATCCTTTGTCTAAGAGTATCTGACTATATTTATATCGAATTATGCTCAGGTCACTAGTTTGTTCATGCTTTGTGATAATTGATAGATATTTGTTTTGCATATGCAGATAATCTTTACTAGAAGGATTAGTTTTTAACAGGCTGTTTATGAGTTCTTGATTTTCATTTAGATTTGCTTGCCACTCTAACTCTGCTTTGTCAGTTAATTTACTTTCCTGGAGAGTATAGTCGTTTAAAATAAAAGTAAATCCCGCTGCTGAAACAATAAGTAAACAGAGAATAAATGCTGCAAGCCAGATGTGAGATGCGATTAATTTTTTAATCTCTAATTTAATTAGAGCGACCATAACAGGCTCCTGATATTTTAATTCTGAGCTGATTGAACAATAAACTAAACATGAAGCATAATAGGGCAATTAAAGTAAATCGAATAAACACTAATAACGGTTTTGCGCTGATAAGTAGCGGGCTTAAATCTGAGAGTTTGGTTTGCGCATATAGAAGTTGAATGAATTTGGGTGACTCTAAACTTGATCCAAGACTCGCTAGAACAATCATGCTAACTGTCAAAATGTAAATGCTTAAGGAATTTTTACTAACGAACATAACAGTTTGAAATACTGATCCGAGCGCTAAGGAGCTTATTAGAAATATCAGAAAGAAGCAGAATAAAGATAAAGAGAGCGGAATTATTATTGGAGAGCTTAAATTGCTCTCAACACTTAGTAAAGTAGGATACGTAAATTGGCCTAAACCAAAGTTAATAGTAGAGTAAACAAAAGGAGCAATTACACTTAAAGTAATTACTAGCAAGTATAAACATGCGATAGATAAAATATTAGATATAAAAATCAAGGTTGAGCTTACGGGAAATACCTGTAGTGTGCAGAAGTTATTTGTAAAGTTGTCAGAGCAAATAACTTTTATTGAAATTACTGATAGTAATAAAAGTAGTATAGCCGTATCGTTAAAAATCCAAAAAGATGAAAGCATTAGTAAAGCTGGTTTCATTACGGGTGGATACAAATTCTTATCTTGAGATTCAAGTATGCGGAGATATTCCAAATATGCTTTAGCGTAAGCTGGGCCAGGATCTTGATCCACATTTTCTTCTACGGGCTTTAAATCAGCTTTGTAAAGAGAAACTAAAAGCTTGTAAAACTTATGTTCAGCAGATGTATATTTGTTAAAATCTCCAGTTTTACTTGCTAAAGAATATTCAAAATATATGTCTTGTTTTAAATCTTGTAAGCTCTTATTTTTTTTGTAATGATGTTGGCTCCATCATTAAACTTTGCTTTTGTTGTTTGACTGATTCTAAAAAATTGCTTTTTAGCTGAGTTATATCTTCTTCACTTAAGATTTTAAAACCAAGTGTGTAAGAAAAATTACTGGATTCTGTTGAAGCTGAAAATTGAATGAGATTATTAAGTGCACTATTTTGAACGTTGAAAAAGCCAATCCATGAAAACAAGCAGAATATAATTACGAAAATAATAAATACTCGTGAAGATAACACCTTTTTGAAATTAAATAGGATTAAAGAGAAAAGAGTTCTTAAAATTCCTTTGAAGTAATCCATTTTTAATCACTCTTAATTAAGGAATATGTTTTTAAAAACTCATTCTTGAGATTGCGAGCAGGTTTCTCGTACTTTTGAATTTTTCCTTCTTGTAAGAAGAAAATTTGATGAGCATTATCAGCAACCTGATTGAGATTATGGCTTGAATAGAATACCAGTTTATCTTTTTGAGTATAACTTTTTATTAGAGTGTTAACTAAACTACTTCTTTAAATATCAAGCCCGTTGTTTGGTTCATCAAGAATAATGTATTTAGCGTTACTCGAAATAGCCATGGCAATGATTAGCTGTTGGCGCATGCCTAAAGATAGCTCTTTAATTCTTTTTAAAAAATAATTCATATCTAGTGCGTTAGTTATCTTGACATAATTGTCTTTAGTTTCAAAAATATCTGAAATAAATTTAAGATGATCTATAACAGTTAGGTTTGGAAACAGCATGCCTTCACTTTCAAAGTAAAACAGCTGTTTATGATATTCAATTTTATTGCTTGGATAGATTCTTTTAGCACCATGAGCATTTGGTATTAAATAAATATTTTTATAGGCTCTTAGATCCATTCCACCAATTGCTCTAAGTAAAGTGGTTTTACCATAACCGTTTGGAGCGCATAAAGCATAAATTCCAGGTGTTTTAATATTTAGCGAAAGCTCATTAAGTACAATATGATTTTTATATTTAATAGTAAGGTTATCAACTACTAAAATATAATTACCTTCTATAAATAACTAAAGTATTAAGGTAATAATATCACATAAAAAATCGCTATAGCAGTTAGTCTTTCTTTTTATTCATAGTCGAGGTTTTAGAAAAACTGTCTTTAAACCTGATGTCTCGCCCGTATTGTAAGGTAGATTCACCATATTTCTCTTTGATTTTATCTGAAGTATGGGCGAGGGCATCAAAGGCTTTACGTTTTTTCTCGTCAGCAAATAAATCCATTTGAGCATCTGTATCTGTAAATCCAGACACGCCAACACCAAGGAGTCTTACCCCTCGTCCTTTTTGCCATATATCGTCAAAGAGCTTTTTTGCATAAGGAATGAGCTCAAACTCATTATCTGTCGCATAGGCCATTTTGTACTGCACGGTTTGAGTGTGCTGCATGTCGTATCTAAGCTTGAGCGTTATGGTGTGTCCTTTGAGATTATGCTTTCTAAGCCTTGGCCCTAGCATGGAACAGATATGTGAGAGTGCACTGATGAGTTCTTCATGCGTATTAATATCTGTCACAAAAGTTCTCTCATTAGAGACAGACTTTACTTCATCGCTTGTATCAACTTCTGAGTCATTAATACCTTGGGCTCTGAGTTTTAATTTAGCTCCATTAATACCTAGTAAGTCTTTGAGGTAGTCATCATCAGCTGTAGCAAGTTGGCCAAGCGTTTTAATATGCGACTTGATAAGCTTTTCTTGAGTTGCCTTGCCCACTCCTGAAAGTTTAGAGATTGGAAGAGGGTAGAGAAATTCTTTTTCATCTCCGGGAAAGACCACTAAGAAGCCGTGAGGTTTTTTGATATTAGAGGCAATCTTAGAGCAGGTTTTATTAGTTGAAAGTCCTATTGAACAAGTTATCCCAAGGATTGCAACATGTTTTTGTATGCGCTTTGCAATCTCGATTGGGTGTTCTTTAGAATATCTACCAGGAGTGATATCAAAAAAAGCCTCATCAATTGAAACTTGTTCTATATAAGGGGTTTCATCTTTAATGTAGGACATGACAATGTCAGAGAGTTCTCTATAGCGCTCGTATCTACCATGAGTCCAGATTGCCTGAGGACAAAGCTTTTGCGCTTGTCCTGCTGGCATTGCGGAGTGTACCCCAAACTTTCTTGCCTCATATGATGCTGTGGCCACAACACCGCGTTTGCCTGCATCTCCACCAACAATTACAGGTTTTCCGCGCCACTCAGGGTGATCAAGTTGCTCTACAGACGCAAAAAATGCATCTAGATCAAGTAGTCCTATTGCTTTACCACTCCATGGATCTAGATGCATAGCTTTATCTCTTTACTTAGTTTTCAGCGTCTTCAGCTGGTTTTATATCAAGACCTTCTGGGTCTAGAATCTGCATGAACTCATCGCCCGTAATAGTTTCTTTTTTCATAAGGTAGGCAGCAAGCTCATGGAGCTTAAACTTATTTTCTCTAAGGATTTGAATGGCGTCATTAAGCGCACCATTTACAAGTGCTTGTACCTCAGCGTCAACCTCTTTTAAGGTTTCTTCAGAACCGTTTATAGTAGTGCCTCCACCAAGGTATTTGGATTGCTGCTCACCAAAGGCAACAAAACCAAATTTCTCTGACATACCGTATCTGGTAATCATGTCCTTAGCGATTTGGGTTGCGCGCTCAATATCATTTGAGGCTCCGGTGGTGATGTCACCAAAGATAACTTGTTCAGCAGCTCGGCCACCCGAGAGCACCTTAAGCTTATTGATCGCATCAGTCTTTGACATGAGGTATGTCTCTTCGTCTTCAACTTGCATGGTGTAACCAAGTGCTCCAGATGTTCTTGGAACAATAGTGATCTTGGTTACTGGTGCCTTCCTATTTACCTTAGCAGCAACTAATGCGTGGCCAATTTCGTGGTAGGCAACAATCTTTTTCTCCTTAGGGGAGAGAACTGAGCTTTTTCTTTGGGCACCCGCAATAACAGTTTCAACCGACTCCATAAGGTCATCTTGGACAACCAATTTTCTGCCTTCGCGTACAGCTCTCAGTGCTGCCTCGTTTATGATGTTTGCGAGGTCAGCACCAGATGCTCCT
>JASBYZ010000055.1 GCA_029983705.1 Coriobacteriales bacterium | reverse complement strand
CTGAGTTTCCAATGCAGCTCATGCATCCAAAACCGCTCGTGTAAAAACCCTGTGCATCAAGATAGATGCTCAGTCCCGCCTTGTCCATCAAACTTTGGCTAAACTTAGACCCTGGTGAAAACATCTTTTTAACCCATGGTTTAGCATAAATTCCAGCCTCGCATGCGTTCTTAGCAAGAAGACCTAAGGCAAGTAGCATGTCTGGATTTGCCATAGAGGTACATGAGGTAATTGCTGCAATGGCAATTGCTCCGTGAGTAAGCTCAAAGTCCTCATCGCCCAGACGAAGCGTCGCACTTACATCACTAGAAAGCCCTCTATTTTGACAGATTTCTCTAAAGCTTTTCTTAGCTTCACTAAAATAAATCTTCTCATGAGGCTTCTTTGGACCAGCAATAACTGGCTCAATTTCTGACAAATCAAGCTCAATCACATGCTCATACTCTTTTTGAAGCTGAGGATTAAACCATAAGCCCTGGTCTTTTGCGTAGGCCTCAACTAATTTAACCTGGTGCTCGTCCCTGCCTGACCTATATAAGAAGTCGAGGGTATTTTGGTCGATTGCAAAGTAGCTTACCGTACACCCGTATTCAGGAGACATATTAGCTATAGTTGCTCTGTCATTTGCCGATAAGCTCATAAGGCCCTCGCCAAAAAACTCTACGAATTTGCCCACAACGCCAATGCTTCGTAAGCGCTCAGCAACTGAAAGACTTAGGTCAAAGGCAGTAACACCTTCCTTAAGCGCTCCTGTAAGCTTTATGCCTATCACCTTTGGAATTAGGATACTTACTGCTTGTCCAAGCATTGCAGCCTCTGCCTCAATACCTCCAACACCCCAGGCTAAAACAGAAATACCGTTAACGGTTGTAGTGTGTGAATCTGCACCAATTAAGGTGTCAGGATATATAAGCGCCTCTTTACCTTTGGTATTTGCATAGACCACGCTTGCAAGTTTTTCTAAATTAAGCTGGTGACAAATTCCGGTTGCTGGAGGCACAATTTGTAAGTTATCAAAGGATTGCTGCGCCCACTTCAAAAAGCTGTAGCGCTCTTTGTTGCGCTCAAACTCCATGTCCTCGTTAAACACGTGAGCCTTAGGGCAGCCGGCCTTATCGGCAATAACACTGTGGTCAATTACTAAGTCAACAGGGATGAGAGGATTTATCATTGAAGGATCTTGGCCCTGCTCAAGCACTGCATCTCTCATAGCAGCAAGGTCAACCATACAAGGCACACCAGTAAAGTCTGTAAGCAGCACGCGTGCCGGCATAAACGAAATCTCTTTTGGCTCTTCATGCTTAAGTGCTGAGGCCAAAAGTGCATCTACCATCTGCTCACGAGCTTCTCCTTGGGTATTTCTCAAAATATTTTCAAGAAGAATAATAAGTGAGTACGGAAGCTTTTCTACTCCCTCGATCTGGTTTACATCGTAATAACTGTATGATTGATCATGTATTTCAAGGTGCTTTTTGTAAGACGCATCTTGTGCAGACATCTTAACAACCCTTTCCTTTTAGCTGGTGCCCCCAGTAGGATTTGAACCTACGGCCTTCCGCTCCGGAGGCGGACGCTCTATCCCCTGAGCTATGAGGGCAAATATCTAAACTCAAAAATTTTAACACGTATAGCTGAGCTTCATTAACTCTTAAGGTAATTACTTTGAGCCTGCTTCGAAAAATTCATGAGTGTGAGCATAAACTCTTTACTTATTTGAGGATAGCTATCAAGAGCAGCAAGCTTTTCTTGCTCACGCGCCTCATCAAAGATTTCTAAGCCATGACTTTGCTTATACTGAGCTACCTCTTGGCTCAGCGCCTGACGTTTTAAAAAGAGTTTTAAAAGCTCTCTATCAAGCTCATCTATATCTTTTCTGATTTCACTTAACTCTCTCATCTATCTCCGTCTCTTTAAAAAAAGTCTCATCTGTTAAATAAATTTAACTTAAGCTCAGTGCTAATGTAGCCCATATTTGCCCCGTGAGCTGATACTATAGAAATACAACATGGAAAGTTATCTAGGGAGTTATATTGCAGTACGCTATTATTGATTTTGGATCAAACACCATTAGATTATCAATTTATGAGGTTAATAAAGATAAACCGAGTGATTTTGTCCAAATTCTAAATAAAAAGACTATGGCCGGACTAGCAGGTTACTTAGATGATGAGGGTAACTTAAATGATGACGGCATCAATAAGGCTATTGAAATTTTAGAGTCTTACAAAAAGAAAATTAAGAATTTTAACGTGGTATCCAGCCACATCTTTGCAACAGCCATTATGAGAAAGGCTAAAAACCAAAAAGCAATCTGTAAGCAAATTAAAAACGCTACCGGCTTTGAGATGGATATCTTAAGCGGAGCAAAAGAAGCTCAGCTTGGCTTTTATGGTGCAATGAATACAATTGACATCAAAAAAGGTGCTCAAATTGATATTGGCGGCGCATCAACTGAGCTTGTTGTCTTTGACGGCACTGATATCTTATTTGCCACCTCGCTTACCTTAGGCTCACTGTCTTTATACCTTGATAATGTGACAGGCCTTATTCCTACTCCTGCTGAGATGGATAGAATCAGAAAGCAAGTTCGAGCTGAACTTGAAACTATCCCAGAAATCCAAAACCTCACCTTTAACGCGATATCAGGTGTGGGCGGATCAGTTCGTGCGGCAGGAAAGATTAGAGATGACTGGTTTAAAGGCTCAGTTGGCTCTAAAACTTTTAAGGTAAGTATGGAAGAGATTGATGACATTTTTGATTGCGCAATTTATGATCCACACCATGCCATGAGAAAAATATTGCAGGTAGTTCCAGACCGGGTACATACCGCTTTACCAGGCATAGTATGCGCACGAACTATTGCAGACTTTTTTGATGCCAAAAGCATCTCAATTTCTAAATACGGTGTTAGAGAAGGCTATTTATTGGTTAAAGTATTAGATGCAGTCAATATCTAATATTATATAAACTTTCATAGAGAGGAAACGCAATGCCTTACGATTTTTCTTACACACAAAACCGTGAACTCTCATGGTTGATGTTTGATGAGAGAATCCTTCAAGAGTCTACAGAAAAAAATGTACCTCTCTTTGAGAGGCTCAAATTTGTTTCAATCTTTACCTCAAACTTGGACGAGTTTTTTATGGTACGTGTGGGAGGTCTATCTGACTTATCAAGCTTAAAGGTTGAGCCGGTTGATAACAAATCTAACCAAACGCCTTCCCAACAACTAAGTGCTATCTTTGCATCTATTCCTCGTCTATTTAAGATGCGCACTAAAAGCTTTAGAGAGATTGAAGCGCAACTTAAACCTTATGGTATTGAACGCCTTTCAGCAGATGAGCTTGAAGGTAAAGATCTTGAGTTTATTGATGACTACGTTAAAAACTACCTCTACCCTATCTTAAATCCTCAGATTATCGATCCGCGCCACCCATTTCCTAACTTAAGAAATCTAGGCCTCTACTGCGTATACACCTTTAAAAACGACACAAATAAAGGCGAGAGCACAGACCTTCTTGGAATGGTTGAAGTGCCTTCATCTGAGCCACGCATCATCTATCTTCCCTCAGAAAAAGGCGAGATTCGCTTTGTCCTCTTAGAAGATGCCATGCTTGCCTGTGCCCACAAATCATTTGGCAGCTATCAGGTAAAGGAGCGCGCGATTATTCGCGTTACCAGAAACGCTGATATTGACCCTGATGAAGAAGTATATGAGGACGAGGATAACTTTAGACAACACATGAAGCGCGTCTTAAAGAAGCGCTTGAGACTTCAACCGGTGCGCCTTGAAGTTCAGGGTAGTTTAAGCGACGCTAAGGTTAAGTTTATTAGAAAGACACTTGAGCTTGGAAACGACCAAGTTTTCTACTCTGAAGTTCCTGTTGATATGGGATATATATGGGAGATTGAAGATCAGATCCCAGAAATTAGCGCTGAAGAGCTTTTGCACAAACCTTTTAGCCCTCAGCCATCTACCGAGTTTGACCCAAGCAGATCTCTAATGCAGCAAGTCTATGAAGAAGACAAGATGCTGTGGTTTCCATATGAGTCAATGAGTCCATTTTTGGAACTCATTCATGAGGCGGCCTATGATCCAAATGTTATCTCAATAAAAATAACCCTCTACAGAATTGCAAAGAAATCTAAACTTGCCGAGTCTCTAATTGCCGCTGCAGAAAACGGTAAAGAAGTAACCGTATTAATGGAGCTCAGAGCAAGATTTGACGAGGAAAATAACATCATCTGGGCTGAGCGCCTAGAGGATGCGGGATGTACGGTTGTATACGGACAAGAAGGCTTTAAGGTTCACTCAAAGATTTGCCAGATTACCTCACGCATCAATGGTGAGATAAGCAGAATTACCCAATTTGGAACTGGTAACTATAACGAGAAGACCGCATCACTTTATTCAGATGTCTCATTTATGACCGCACATAAGGGTATCTGCGACGACGCAAATGTCTTTTTTAGAAACATGTCTTTAGGCAACCTCAATGGTAGCTATGAGTATCTGGGAGTTGCTCCAACCTCACTTAAGCCTCTCATCATCTCCCATATGGAAAAAGAGATGGAAAAAGCACGCAGGGGCGAGGTAGGAAAACTCATCTTTAAGATGAACTCCCTTACCGATAGAGAAATTATCGACAAACTTGCTGAAGCAAGTCAGGCGGGTGTAAAGGTATTTTTAATCATCAGAGGAATTTGTTGTCTCTTGCCAGGTATTCAAAACAAGACTGACAACATTGAAATTAAAGGTATTGCCGGACGCTTCTTAGAGCACGCACGCATTTACTGCTTTGGCGAAAACATGGACACAATCTTTTGCTCAAGCGCAGATATGATGACCAGAAACACTGAGCACCGCGTTGAAATCTGCTTCCCTATTTTGGAAGACAGAATCAAAGAAAATATTCAAAATATCTTAAAAGCACAGCTTAATGACAACGTTAAAGCACGTTTAATTGACTCAAACGGTGTATATCAAAGAGTTCCTCGTGAGCCTGGCGAGGAGGACTTTGTTTCTCAGAGGTACTTTATGGATAAGGCTATTGAGGCTGCTCAGACCTATAACCTCACAAATGACCAAATGGAGGCTGCACGCAGAAACCAAACAAGAAAGAGCATGTATATTGGGCCAAAGGTTGCAGTCCCTCAATATGAGCCTCAAAATCCAATGGTTATCAAAGCAGATGAAGAAGACCTTGAGGTAAGCTCTGAGCCACAAAGTCTTACAAGTTTTAAGCATAGAGACTTTGTTCCATCTGAAGAAGAGGTTTCAGCACAAGAAACTTCATCAGAGCAAACTAAGACAACTATTGTAGAAGAAGACGAGAATATGGGCCGCTTTGAGCTCTTTGCCAAGTACCTTGGCATGGCTTTTAAGGCGCTCTTTAAATAGGAAATTACTAGATGCAGGTACAAATTGAACGCATGGGCTATAGCCAAGACGGCATAGCCCATAGCCCTGAAGGCAAAACTATCTTTATTCCTCAAACAGTTGTAGGAGATCTTGTAGACATAGAGCTTATAGAAGACAAGGCTCACTTTTCTCGGGCAAAGCTCAAAGAAGTACTTGAGCCCTCAAGCTTTCGAGTTACTCTTAACTGTAGCCCTGAAGAGCACAGCTCTGTAGCGCCATGGGCACACATAGCTTATGATGCACAGCTTAGATCCAAGCAAGATGCAGTGCGCGATGCTTTTATACGAATAGGAAAATTTGATTCAGAGCTTATAGACAGCTGCCTTAAAACAATTATTGCTTCTCCCAAAGAGTGGGCTTACCGAAACAAGTTTGAGCTCAACGTACAAGCAGATACAAAAGGACTTAAGCTTGGCGTACATGAGCTTGGAAATAATACCTTTTTACCCCTATCCAGCTGTTCACTCATTCCTAAACAGATTGAGAAACTTCCTAAGGCTCTTTCAGGTGCGCTCAACTTTGCACTAAAAGATCCAAGTCAGTACCCTGAGCGCGTGGGCATTAGGTATTCTGAGCGCAGTAAAGATTTGGAAATTGCCCTTTGGACCTCACCCGGACCTTTTGATAGAAAAGTTGTCTCAAAAGTTATAAGTGATGCTACAAAAGCAAGTTCAATTGTTCGCGTTCTCCTCAAAGGGCCTGCAAAAAGTAGAAAAGTATCAGGCGTTGAAGTGCTTAAAGGTAAGGGCTTTTGGAAAGAAAAGCTGCTTGATCACCAAATGCAAATATCTGCACCCTCCTTTTTTCAAGTTAATACTAAAGCTACCGATAAGCTCGTTCAAACAGTTTTAGACTATCTAAAACCTCAAGTAGACGACACGATATTTGACCTGTATTCAGGTGCCGGCACTTTTTCTGTTCCGCTTGCTCAAGCCTCAGACAATGTTATTGCGATAGAGTCTTATGGCCCTGCTGTTAGAGACTTAAGACGTAATGCTGAGATTAACCAGGTATTTATTGAAGATATTGGCGGTGATGCAGCACGAGAGCTTCCAAGCATTGGCCAAGCTCATAAGATTATTGTTGATCCCCCACGTGCTGGGCTTGCTGAAAGCGTTGTAAAAGATTTAGATAGTACAGGGGCCAAGCAGATAGTTTATGTTTCCTGTAATCCCTCTACCCTTGCACGAGACATACGAAGACTTGTTGACTTAGGAAACTACAATGTAGAAGCTATACAGCCGCTGGATCTATTTCCTCAAAGTTATCATGTAGAAACTGTTGTTGCACTACAGAGAGCGTAGACGTAAGAGGCAAGTGTTAATCAAAACTATAGGAAGTATCTAGTTTTTAATTGCACATAAAATGCCAAATACATGAATAATATTAAGACAATTACTTGAATAGTTATGGGCTAAACACTATGGGATTGCTATTTGAAAATTTATGTATCCATGATTTAAAGAATTTTACGGACTATTTAGATGAAACAGTTTATCACTATCGAAATAAAAAAGGCTTAGAATATGATTTAGTGATTTATTTAAAAAATTAGGTTTACATCATCCCTATCACTACTCTAAAACCTTAGAAATTAGGTGTCTTATATGCTTAAAGTGATTTATGGCTCAGAATACGGACATGCAAAACAATATGCCGAAACCTTCGCTCGCTCTTTTAAGGTACCCGCTAACTCTTATAAAAACATTGGCCACCTAGATTCTGAAGACACCATCATTTATTTTGGAGCACTCTATGCTGGTGGCGTGTTAGGTCTTTCCTCAATAGAAAATAAATTCAAAAAGCTTGCGATAGTTACCGTTGGCTTAGCGGATCCAAATATTACTAAAAACGCTGAAAGCATACGACGTTCAATTCAAAAGAGCACTGATAGCGATATTTTACAGAAGGCTCAAATATTTCATGTAAGAGGAGGCATTGACTACAGCAAACTACGACTGCGCCACAAAATTATGATGAAACTCCTCTATACAAAAGTTAAAAATATACCTGAATCTGAGCAAGATGACGAAACTAAAACAATGATTAAGACCTATGGCAAAGAGGTTAATTTTGTTGACTTATCAAGTTTAGAGCCAATCATTAAATTTGTAAAAGGGCTACCTTAGGCAATTTAATACAGAAACGTAGAGGCATTTGACATGAATCCTAAAAGATTAGTCACCTACTTAATCATTACCTTTGGAATAACCTGGTCTTTTTGGATTATTAATGCACTTGTCGTTAAATACACTCCACTAAATCAATCTGACTTACTCTCAATAATACTTTTGCTCTTGGGTGGATTTGGGCCCACAATTGCTGCCTGTCTTACACTAGAACAAGGTTTTTCTTGGAAGAAACTCATTGCATTTCTAAGTACTTATAATAATAGAGGCCTGTGTTACTTACTCGTATTTGCACTCGTTGAAATCAGCTTCTTTGCTTTAGTATCAGACGGCATTAGAAGCTCAATCCCAAGATCTCCTATGGCAGTAATTATCTGCATAATTATTTTTATACAAGCAACTCTATTATTTGGCGGTAATGAAGAGTTGGGTTGGCGCGGAATTATGCAGCCCATACTCATGAAAAAATTACCACGTGTTTTAGTTCCCCTCTTAATTGGGGGCATTTGGGTGTTATGGCATATCCCCCTATGGTTTATTGAAGGTAATTCTCATCAGTCTATGTCTTTTATTTCCTTTGCAGTTTTTGGAATTGCTTTAAGTTACTGGCTTTCAGCCCTGTTTGAGGCTACGGACTCAGTTATATGTTCAATGATTTTTCACGGACTCACTAATACATTAATGGGAGTTTTTGTTTTTAATCACTCTCCGCTGTTTTGGCTGCTAGCTATTTTATTAACCCTGATGAGCATAGTATTTATTCAGTTTATAAGAAACAGTATAAACAATCAATGAGGCACGCATATAATTTGAAGGGCTGAAGTGCCTATCTTTTCCCTTCAGGGTTAACGCTTGCTTCAAGACTAGCTGCGTCTTTCTCTTGACCTTTGCTATCTCCACCTTTATTGCTGTAGTCAGTAAAGTAATTGCTGTCTGGATTTAAACGACTTGTTGTAGGAATAAAAGCTACCGTCTCGCCTAACCTTGATGCTACCTTTTCGCGATACTCTTTAGACTCTTGTTCTCGCTTTGCGTATTCATCGTTTATGATATTTGTAATCTTGCTAAAACGCTCCTCGACAAGTTCTCTTAATCTTTTTTCAACTTTCCCACTTGGAGGAATAAGGCCTGCTTCTTTTGAGATTGAGTAATTGATAAGCTTGGTAAGATCATTTTTCTCAGCAATTGGACCGTTTCCAAGTTGAAGTTTGTTATGAAGCAGTCCGCCTTCTTGATACCTTTTAAGCTCATTTAATAATGACTGATCAAGCTCTTCCCACTTATAATCTGAGTAAGCAAGTTCATGAATAGTTTCTAGTTCTGAGCTTAGCTCAGCAGCATCCTTAGCTGAGGCATAATAGCCACCTCCAGCATCTGATACCTCTTTGAGTACGACATTTTGATTTGCGTTAACGTTAAAACCGATAATTCCTAAAACAATATTAGTGTTATCACCTTTGAGTTTTTTAGCAACCTCAACAGGGTTTCCGCCACATGTCTCAATACCATCAGTAACTATAAAGAGTATGTTTAAGTCTTTCTCGCCCGTAAATGCAGAAAGATCTTTAGAGCCCTCTTCAATAGATTTAGCAATGCATGTCCAACCAGTAGGACTGATAGAATTTAAAACAGAATCAATCTTGTCTTTATTAACCATCACAATTGGTTGAATAAGCTCACAGGACTCACAAGATTCTGCTTTACCACTCCCCTTATTATTGCCTTTATGACCAAAAACTCTTAAGCCCCCTTTTGAGTTTTCAGGAAGCTCAGAGACAACCTTTTTAATAGACTCTTTTGCGATGTCCATCATGGTCTTATCGCCTATAGTGTTTGCCATAGAGCCTGAACAATCTAGAGCAATCTCTAGATTAATATTTACATTTTCATTAATTTTCTTCTTGCTAAAGGGGTCTTCAT
>JASBYZ010000054.1 GCA_029983705.1 Coriobacteriales bacterium | reverse complement strand
TCCTTACCAACTTAGATGAGGGTGACGTCTTATTTATTGATGAGATTCACCGCCTAAACAGACAAATTGAAGAGATTTTATATCCGGCGATGGAGGACTTCTTTTTAGATATTGTTATTGGAAAAGGTCCTGCAGCACGCTCAATCAGACTTGAGATTCCACGTTTTACCCTCATTGGTGCTACAACAAGAACTGGTCTTTTAACTGGTCCTTTGCGTGATAGGTTTGGTATTTCCTTTAGGCTTGATTACTACAAAGATAAAGAGCTACAAGAAATTGTTACCCGCTCAGCTGGGATACTTGAGATAGATATAGAAAGCCAAGGCAGTGAAGAGATTGCACGAAGGTCTCGCGGAACACCTCGTCTAGCAAATAGACTCTTAAAGCGTGTAAGAGACTATGCACAGGTTCATAAACACTCCTGCATTACTGAGGATGTTGCAGCTGAGGCTCTCTCATTTTTTGAGGTGGACTCACTTGGTCTAGACTGGATGGACGTAAAGATTCTTGAAACGCTTGCAAAGACTTTTTACGGAAAACCGGTTGGCCTTAACACTCTTGCAAGTACGGTAGGAGAAGATCCAGCTACACTTGAGGATGTCTATGAGCCATTTTTACTCCAGCAGGGTCTTATTTTGCGTACTCCAAAAGGAAGACAGGCAACACCTCGCACCTATGCTCATTTAGGTATTGCTCTGCCTAAGTTTGATTAATTTTTAAAGTGGACAAAATATGTTGCGCCGTGATTATTTAGAGCGAATGATTGAGCAGTTTAGCCAAAGTTTAGAGACTGCCCGCTTAAAAGAAGAGCGCGGTGCTTATTCTGGAGCAATTGATGACTTGGCGCGTGCACTTTCGCGCGCGCTTAACTTAAGCCCGCATACCTTACTCTCACTTAATCCATCCTCACTTCTTACCATGGTTACCCTCTCTCAAATTAGTGCAGAGCATGCGGTATACCTCTCATTTTTGCTCTACCGTATGGCACAAATTGAAGAGGAGGCAGAGCGTGAGAGTGCTCGTCTTCGATACGCTCAGGCACAAGCAATCTCAGAGCACTACGGCTTTAGCCTTGGAGAAAACCCCTTTACATAAGCAATAAAAAATCGGCCCGCATCTATCATGATACGAGCCGAATACCTACAAGTTAAAAAAGTAAGCTCAAACTTAAGCCTCTACCTCAATAACGTTTGATTTCCAAACGCCGTGAAGGTTGCAGTTCTCAAGAGCATATACCTTGTCGCCAGCCTTAACTTCTACCTCAAACTCTGCCTTTGCAGTGTCATCAGCGCTCAGTTTTTTCTCGCCAACAAGTTCATCGTTTACAAAAAGGTTAATCTCGTCGATGAGATGCTCCTCAGTTTGTGGATGTTCAAGACGCTTACCTACAGTTACATAAAATTTGCCGTCTTCTTGGCAGAGGTCTGGGAAGTGTTTCTTCTCAAAATCCTCAGCGTTCTCAACGTCTTTTACCTCATGAATCTCAACATTCTTATCAATAGCCATTTACTTTCCTCCCACGGGTAAAGAATTTTATAAGGGTGCGCAGCCGCGCATAAACATATGGTTCCCACTTTTAGGAGCGATTATCACTTAAATCATTTAAACTATCAATTGAATCTGAAAGTTCTTGCATAAAACGAGCGCTCTGAGCTAGCTCTTTACTAGAAAAACCCTTGAATAAAATAGATATGTAGTTTGTGTACATATCCTCTGACTGGCTTACAAAGCGTTTTCCTTTGGCGCTCAAGCAAATTTGTAAGCTTCGCTTGTCAAGTTCTGAGGGCTCAACTTTTACATAGCCTTTATGCTCTAAGTTATTGATTAAACTTTTTGTATTTTGTCGAGAAGTTCCGAGCCAATTTGCAAGCTCGACTAAACTTAGAGGATAATCTAGTTGGTATAGTTCTCTAAGCAGCCTAAACTGCTTTGCGGAGACCTCATCAAAGAGTTGATCACCTTGGTTTTGAAGCTTTTGGGCTATCAAACTAATTGCGTTATAAATAAACTCTTGATGTAGCTCTTGACTCATATATGTAAGTCCCACCTCAAAGTAGTGTGTATACGTTTAAAATAGACCTATACCTATCATATAAAATTTATTCAGGAATTGCAGGAGTTGACAGATGAAAGCGGATATAGAAATTGCTAACGAAGCCAAGATCTTGCCTATCACTGAAATTGCTCAGAGCGTGGGTATTTTAGATGATGAGCTTGAGCTGTACGGAAACTATAAAGCAAAGGTCTCTCTTGACGTACTCAAACGCTTAAAAGATAAGCCTAACGGAAAATACATTGACGTTACTGCGGTAACTCCAACTCCATTAGGAGAGGGTAAAACGGTTACAACCGTAGGCCTTGGACAGTCGCTTAAGGCCTTAGGCAAAAGCTCGATTACCTGTATTAGACAACCTTCCCTTGGTCCGGTGTTTGGAATTAAGGGAGGAGCGGCTGGAGGAGGCTACTCACAAGTTATTCCAATGGAGGATTTTAACCTTCACTTAACCGGAGACTTTCATGCAGTATCTGCAGCTCACAACCTCTGTGCTGCCTTTATTGATAACCACATTTATCACGGTAACGAGCTCAATATTGATCCTGATTCAATTTCGTGGACACGTGCGGTAGATATCTCAGACAGATCTCTTCGTTCAGCAACCGTTGCTGAAGATGATAAGAAAGCTACACCTCATAAGGCATCGTGGGTTATCACCTCAGCATCTGAGCTTATGGCAACCCTTACCTTAACTGAGGGCTTAGGAGAGCTTAGAGAAGCTGTTGGTAAGATAGTTGTTGCACAAGATATGGATAAAAAGCCTATTACCACCGAAGATTTACAGGTGGCAGGCGCTATGACTATGTTATTAAAAGACTGTGTACGTCCAACGCTTATGCAAAACCTTGAAGGAGCTCCAGTACTTGTACACGCTGGTCCATTTGCAAATATTGCTCCAGGTAACTCTTCAATTACCGCAGATAGAATTGGTCTTAAACTTGCAGACTATGTGGTAACTGAGTCTGGCTTTGGTGCAGACATGGGCTGCGAGAAGTTTATGAACATCAAGTGCAGAAAATCAGGGCTTGTGCCTGACGCTGTAGTCTTGGTAGTTACTGTTCGTGCGCTTAAAAACCACTCAGAAAAATACAATGTAAAAGCTGGAAAGCCACTTCCTCAAGGAATCTTAGAAGAAGATCTAGAGACACTTAATGAGGGTATGCCAAACCTTATTAGACACATTGAAAATACCCGCTCATTTGGCGCTCCTGTTGTGGTAGCAATAAATACCTTCCCAAGTGACACAGCCTCTGAAATTGAAGCTATCAAAAAGGCTTCACTTGAGACAGGAGCCTTTGACTGTGTAGTACACTCGATGTTTGCAAATGGTGCCAAAGGCGGCCTTGAGCTTGCTCAGGCAGTGGTTAAGGCAGCTGAAGAGGGGCAGGACCATATTAACTATAGCTATGATTTAGATGAGAGTATCGAAAAGAAAATTGAAGACATCTCAACTAAAATTTATAGGGCAAAATCTGTTGAGTATTCAGAGCAAGCAAAGGCTTCAATTGAAGAAATCAAGTCATGGGGCTATGATAAACTTCCAGTTTGCATGGCAAAAACCCAGCTCTCAATATCTGATAATGCAAAACTTAAGGGTGCTCCAGACAACTGGACGCTTAAGGTAAGAGATGTAAAGCTTTCAGCTGGTGCAGGCTTTGTGTACGTACTTTGTGGCAAAATGATGACCATGCCGGGACTTCCAAGCGTACCTGCTGGAAACAACATTGATATTGATGCTGACGGACATATCACAGGCTTATTTTAAACATACAAGAGGGTTTATATGGCAGAAATTTTAGACGGCAAAGCCTTAAGTAAAAAAGTAAAAGCTCAAGTTAAGACAGGCGTTGAAGAGCTTTTAGCTAAGGGCAAAGAAACACACCTCGCAGTTGTCTTAGTGGGTGATGATCCTGCAAGTGCAATTTATGTTAAGCATAAGCATAAGGACTGCAAAGAGTGCGGCATTATAAGCCACGATTTTAGGCTTTCAAATGATACGAGCCAAGAAGAGCTCTTAGGGCTTATTGACAAGCTTAATGCTGACACAAGTATTGACGGCATCTTAGTGCAGCTTCCACTTTCAAAAGGTCTTGATGAACACCAAGTTATTGAGCGAATTCATGCCGATAAGGACGTGGATGCATTCCATCCCTTTAACATAGGGCTCTTAAGTATTGGCATGCCTCGGTTTGCACCATGCACACCAGCTGGAGTCATGGAATTTTTTGAGGAATATAAGATAGATATTGCTTCAAAAAATGCTGTAGTTATTGGTAGATCAAATATTGTTGGAAAACCTATGGCCCAGCTTTTGAGTACTAAAGATGCAACCGTAACACTCTGTCATTCTCATACACAAAATTTAGCTGAGATTTGTAGGGGTGCAGATATTGTAGTATGTGCAGTAGGAAAGCCAAAGATATTTGGCAAAGACTACTTTAAAGAGGGTGCAGTAGTTATTGATGTGGGCATGAACCGCGATAGTGAAGGTAAACTATGTGGGGATGTAGACTTTGAAGAGGTTGAACCTATCGCCTCATACATTACCCCAGTACCAGGCGGAGTAGGTCCTATGACGCGCGCTGAGCTCATGAAAAATACGTTCAGAGCGTCCGAGCTCCACATATAAGCGCTTTAGTAGAAGGCCTCATAAAAGAGGCCTTCTATGCTATCTATCCACTTTTTCTTCAAGCTTGCTAAAGAGATATGATGCAATAATTCCTATAAGAAGCATTGCGATACCAAAAATAAGAGCAAGCTCAAAGCTTAAACCTGAAGCCGCAAGACCTGCTTGTGTGTAGGCCGGAAAGACGGTTGAAGGAAAGATTGCAAGAGATGATCCAATTACAAGACCTAAAATCATATGAAACATCTTTGAGTAAAATTTATCAAAAAGCCAGTGTATAAGCTTTGACAGAGCAAAGATACACACTAGTGCACCAAGTATAAAGGGTATGAGCATAGCTACATTTAAATCAGCAATATTTGCTGCCATCTTATCGTAGAGCCCAAAATAAATTAAAAAGTTGGAAGGAGACATGCCAGGTACCAGCATACCAAGGGCTACAAGCGCTCCAGAGAGCAGCCACACTATAAAGTTAGGCTCTACATCAGGAAGATCCTTACCAAAAAACATCAACACAAATATAAAGAGGGTAGAGACCACAAGGATAATCATGTCGCTTGCAGCTCTTCCTTCTTTTCCGGCTTGTTTATACAGAGAAGGAAAGGTACCAATTACAAAACCAATAAAGAGGCAGACAAACTGCGCGGCATAAATTCCAAAGGCTGCTTCTACTGCTATAGAAAAGAGCAGTACACCCGCACCAGCTCCAATTAATATGGGAAGAAAGTAGCTAAGGTTAGCAAGAAAGTTTTTTCTAATATTAGATAAGAAATTAATTAAAGGTTGATAAATACCAAAAATAACCGAAAGCACTCCACCAGAGAGCCCCGGTAAAATAGCGCCTATGCCAACAAGAATTCCTTTAACAAATCTAATAATCCAGTTAAGAGGATTATTAGCTGCATTGGGTGCGTCTTTTAAGATATGGTCAGACTGGGTCAAATAAATCAATCCTTAAATAGTGTCTCAAGTGAATATCTTAGTGTAGCATGTGACAAAGCTTTGCAAAATTATTTGTAAATGCCAATAATTATTCTGTATTTCCGTGAGCTAACAGGGTAATATAGACAAAGTAGCAAACAGGCTACAGGTAATTTAGGCTACATACGGTAGCCTTATAGATACCCCTTTGGGGTAGTTAGAAAGGCAAGAAATGGCACAAGGAACTGTTAAATGGTTTAACCCAGACAAAGGCTACGGATTCATTTCTCGTGAGGATGGCGACGATTTATTCGTACACTTCTCAGAAATCAAAATGGATGGATTCAAAACTTTGGATGAGGGTGCTGCAGTAGAGTTTGAAATCACTACCGGTCAAAATGGTAAGCTTCAAGCTTCTAACGTTCGTAAGGCATAGTTAGAGGCTTTTACATATCTTCTTTACATGCTTTAAATAACCCGCCGCCGGCGGGTTATTTTTATGCCCAAACGGCTAAACAAATAAATTTCTAATATTTCTCTATACTATATTACTCTACTGTGATAGATTAATTAACAATCACTAAGGATAAGGAGAGCTAGTATGGTAACGAAAAGACTTATTTCAATTATTGTAATTCTCATAAGTGCGCTGGCACTTTTTACACTTGCAGCTTGCTCGAGCACTAGTGGAGATGCTAAAGATCCAGAAACTTCAAAGCTTTTTGTTGTAGGCTTTGATGAATCTTATCCTCCCTATGGTTTTGTGGGAGAAGACGGCAAGCATACAGGATTTGACCTCGACCTTGCAAAGCTTATTGCCGATAAGGAAGGCTGGGAGCTTAAACTTGAGCCTATTAACTGGGATAGTAAGGATGCCCTCATTCAATCAGGCTCTATCACCTGCATTTGGAATGGCTTTACCATAGAGGGTAGAGAAAATGACTACGCTTTTACAAAACCCTACATGCTCAATAAGCAGGTAGTAGTTGTTCCAAAAGATTCTGATATTAAAACGCTTAAGGATCTCACGTCTAAAAATGTTATCACCCAGGTTAATTCAGCTGCTCTAAATGTACTTGAGGGAGATATGAAAGATATTGGAGATTCTTTTGCCTCACTACAAACTATCTCTGACTATAACTCAGCTTTTATGCAGCTCAATTCTGGTGTGGTTGATGCAGTTGCCTGCGACTCTTCTATTGCAGACTATCAAATGGCAGCAAGCTCTGACTTTAGAGTCTTAGAAGAAGAACTCTCATCAGAGCACTATGGTGTAGGTTTTGATAAGAGTAATCAAGCTTTGGCCGATAAGATTTCTGAAGATTTAGCTGAGCTTAATACAGAAGGAAAAATTGAAGAGCTCTGCAAGAAGTATGAGCAATACGGACTGAGCTACGATAACTGGATCTTAAAGTAGGACATGATTTTATGGATATTTTTACTATACTTGTGCTCCTACTTAAAGGTTTTTTGGTAACGCTTCTTATATTTGCAGGCACGCTTATAGGTTCACTTCCACTTGGAATAGTGGTAGGACTTATGCGCTTATCTAGACTTAAACTTGTGTCTGGTGTAGCACGGGTGTTTATCTCAATCATGCGAGGAACCCCACTGATGCTTCAGCTCCTTGCAATATTTTTTGGACCCTACTTTTTATTCGGTATCCGTCTGAGTTCTGAGTGGAAGATTGCTGCCTGCCTTTTAGCCTTTATCCTTAACTACTCTGCATACTTTGCAGAGATCTACAGAAGTGGACTTCAGTCTATTCCTAAAGGACAAACTGAAGCCTGTAAGGTCTTAGGTTATACAAAGTCTCAAACCTTCTTTCAGATACTTTTACCTCAGGTGATAAAGAGAATCTTGCCTGCGATGGCAAACGAGATTATTACTCTTGTAAAAGATACCTCGCTTGCCTTTGTAATAGGTATATCTGAGCTGATGAGTCAAGCTAAGGCCATATCTGCAGCTGAAGTTTCAATGATTCCGTTTGCGCTTGCAGCGCTTATATACTGGGTCTTTAATACCGTGGTTGAGCGTGTGCTCAATCAAATTGAGACGAGAATGGGATATTATCATGAATAATGTATTGCTCAAGTTAAGCGCTGCAAATAAATCTTTTGGCAATAACCACATTTTAAAAGATATAGATTTAGAGATACATGAAGGCAAGGTAAATGTACTTATTGGTCCTTCTGGTGCGGGTAAGTCAACGCTTTTAAGAGCTCTCAGCTTACTTGAAAGCTTTGAGAGTGGGGAGCTGAGCTATAAAGATATTAAGGTGTGCACAAATGTGGATGGTAAGGCAATTTATGATGAGCAGGCAGTTCAAAAAAGCAAAGAAATCTTTGGCCTAGTATTTCAGCAGTTTAACCTCTTTCCTCATTTAAGTGCGCTTGAAAATATTACCAATCCACTTTGTGTGGTAAAGAAGATGGATAAGGATGTGGCCAAGCAAAAAGCTTTATGCGTCCTTGATAAGCTCCAGCTTTTATCAAAGAAAGATTTCTATCCTTGGCAGCTCTCAGGTGGTCAAAGGCAACGTCTTGCCATAGCACGTGCTCTTGCTATGGAGCCTGAGATTCTCTATTTTGATGAGCCAACATCAGCGCTTGATAAACAGCTGGTGACAGATCTGAGCAAAACCATTAAAGACTTAGCTCAAGATAATTTAACCATGCTTATAGTGACTCACGACTTAGATTTTGCACGTGAGGTAGCAGACCAAGTCTACTATATGGAAGCCGGAAGAATTATAGAAGAGGGTACAAGCTCAGAGATTTTTGAAAGACCCAAACAAAGTCTTACCCAAGCCTTTATTTCTTAAGTGGTGGTGGGGTAGAAATTGCAAAGCCAAAGGCATTGGTTCCCACATGGGTAGTAATAGTAGCTCCAGGAAGTGAGATGCCCTTATCCACATAATCAATGCCAAGCTTGTTTATTTGCTCTCTGAGTATTTCTAAATTAACGAGGTCACCGTTGTGAACAAACTTAACCCAAGGGGCTCCAAATTTAGAAAATTCGTTTGCAAACTTGCTAAACTGCTTGACCATAGCATTGGTAATTCTGCGAACGCCCCGGGCTTTATCGGCAACTCTAATTTTTCCAAGCTCATCAACGTTTACCGTAATACGGATATCTAGTATGTTTGCTGCTGCTGCCGTAAGTTTTGAAGCTCTGCCGCCCTTAACTAAGTTCTCATAGGTTGAAGGGCTAAAGAAAATTCTTGCGCGAGGAACGCTTGCCTGTGAGTCCTCATAAATCTCTTTTGCACTCATGCCCGCATCCCTCATAGCGCAGGCTCTCTCAACTAAGAGCTGGGTTTGGCCACAGCCGCTTCGTGAGTCAACGCAGTAGACGTCCAGTCCTTCAATTGACTCGCCAATGGTTTTTGCAGTGTTATAGGTTCCTGAAAATTCAGAGTTTAAAAATATGCCAATTACCTCGTCAAATCCTGCATCCTTAATCTCTTGATACTTTTGCGTAAAGGCACCCGGGGCAGGCTGAGAGCTGGTTGGGAGGGTATCACTTTGCTCGAGCAGTTCGTAGAATTGCTGAGCAGTAATTTCGAGAGCATCAACATAGCTTTTTCCCGCAACCGTAACGGTAAGCGGAATCATAAATATGGAGAGTTCTTCTAATTCATCAAGCGTAAAATCTGCTGTTGAATCAGTAAGAATCGCTACTGCCATATTGAGTGCTCCTTTGTGTTTTCAAATAATTAATTAGTATAGCAGCTATTGAGGTAATCCTAAGGACTGCTGTACCAAATATAACAAATCATTATCACTTATAGGGCCTATGATAGTAAGAATTTGATAGGCCGGAGCAAAAAACTCAAGCGCTACGCTTGCCTTTGCTGCTTGCTCCATGAGCTTTAAGTTTTCTTTAGCAGGGGCTAAGGTAATACCATAATTTTCAAGTCTTTTTACCTCAGACTCAAAATCAAAGTTTTCATAAGAGGGGTTTGAGCGCATGTTCTCCTCATACTCATGAGCTGCTTGGTTCATTGCAGGAG
>JASBYZ010000053.1 GCA_029983705.1 Coriobacteriales bacterium | reverse complement strand
AAGAAGCTCGCGAAACAGATCCCGGTACCAAATAAAATGGGTGCAGCCCAAGACAAGGGTATCAATATCTTCAGTGAGAAAATCTACGAGATACTCTTTAACAATCTTTTTCTCATCATCACTGAGCTCGAGAGAATGAGTCTTGGGGTTATACTTGCTTGGCATGCCCTCCTCAACCATTTTTACAAATTCCGGTGTTGCCTTAGACATAACATGCGCACCTGCATCAAGTGACAAAATTGCCTTTTCATAGGCGCCAGACTTGATGGTTCCTTCAGTGCCTATGACACCTATACGTCTGCGCTTTGAGGTCTTTATAGCCGCCTCAGCACCAGGCACTACAACTCCTATCACCGGAACCTGAAAGCTTTGTTGAGCAAGTTTAAGCCCTGCTGCTGTTGCAGTATTGCAGGCAATAACTATAAGCTTGACCTTACGCTTGCTTAAAAAACTTGCAATTTGATAGACATACTCAGCTACCTCAGACTGATCTTTTGGACCATAAGGGCAGCGAGCAGTATCCCCTAAATAGATTAAGGTTTCAAAGGGAAGGGCTTTATGAATTTCTTTAGCTACGGTTAAACCGCCAAGTCCTGAATCAAAAACACCTATAGGGCCATGTAAGTATTGGGGCATTATTTTAACTCCTGCAAAATATGTACAGCTTGTTCAGCTTGTTTATAGGTTTCTAAGCAGCCGGTATCACAGATTGAAAGCTCAGGATACTCCTCACTTAATTCTTTGAGACGCTCAATGCAGTGTGAAAGTTCTGTATCGTCAAGAATTCTTGAAGGAATACCACCGTAGATGCCAAGCTTGTGCTCACGAGCATGCTCAAGCATGGTAAGCAGTTCTTCTTCACTTTCATGAGCAATATGCACTGCATCAAAGCCGGCACTTTTAAGACCGCTGTAGTACTCGTGAATATCTCCTTGAGAAGAAAATATTGCGGGCAGGCCAAGCTCCTTTATATGTGCCAAAAGTTTCTCATACATGGGCATCAAACTTTCTACCACATGCATAGGACTTACAATAGGTCCATCTACCGAGCTGATATTATCAAGCACAACAATTGCATCAGCTCCGTCTTGTGCTGCCCTATTTATTGACTCAAATATTTGAGGAAGCAACTTGTTGAGCTCTTCAACTTCTGGAAGAGCACTTTGTACGGGCTTTTCATGTATTCGAGTAAATAAATCAAGGGGTGCGTGCACCGAAACTAAAAATTTAATGGTGCGCTTTTCAAAGCGATGCTTAGCATTTGAGCTGATAAAATCATCAGAAGAAATAAAGAGGAAGTCTGGAGCAAGTGACTTAGAGATTAACGCGAAAGCTTCTGGTGGGAGCCACGTGAGACCATACTGAGACATGTCTCATCCCTTCAAACTAAGAGCCAATAGATGCATATCTTTATTGTAACCAGCTTTAAAGTTCTTAAGGGATTACTTTGAAGATTTACCAATACTCCACGCAGCTTTAACCTGAGGGACAACTACATCATAAGTCCAAAGCGTTTTTGAGCGCTGTAAACTGTTTGAATCATTTAAGATTAAAAGCCCATCTGCGGTTTCAGCAGTAAGCACAATAAAATGTCCCAGTCGAGTAAAGTCTCCTGGTTTCATCGAGCACACCACAAGCCTACCTTTAGCAAGCTCTGCCTTGATATTTTTTTGACTCACAGGAATCTGTTTTGAAGAAAGGCCTAACTTATTAGCACCCTTACTCATAATCTCCCAGCTCGTACCCTCTGGGGTGTAATAGCCCGCATCCTGTGAGAACTTTGCAATAGAGGCCGGGGTCTGATCGGTTTTTCCAGTAAGGCCGCTGTAAGCCATGCAAAGCGCAGTTGGACCGCAACCTGAAGTGGCCAGTTCCTTATCGCCATAAATGGTATAACCCCACTTTTCATCAAACTGCAAAAGCAGAGGTATATGATTATTTACTAAAATAGGCTTACCAATCTTTGTGGCAGGCTCACTTCCTTTTTTCTCAGTATAGTCATAGACAAAATGAAGCGACTCAGGATTGGTGGCAACTTTTTCAAGCAGGTGTTCAGGGTAGTTTTCTGGATTTTTAAGAATGATTTGCAGCTCTAAAATAGGATCTTTTGAGCCCATCTTTTTAGCGCGCTCATAGTCATAATCTTCTGTATCAATTACTCCGTACTGCGTCTCATAGCTCATAGGAATAATTGGAGTCTTGTGCTCGAGCACAGTAAGTTTATCCAGCACATAAGCAGCAGCTGGCTTATCAAGTTCTGAAGTTTTAGAAGCTTGTGAGATGCTTTGGATTCCGCGTACCAAAAAGAAAACTAGAAGAATAATCAGTAACAGGGCGATAAGGATGATGATGCCTCTACGGGTATCAGCCTTTTGCTTTGCGCGCAAAGCAGCCACGTAGCGCTCTCGCGAATACTGCTCTTTTGAGCGCTGTGAGGGTCTTTTGCTACTGTTATATCTCCTGCTTTGTTTTTGCATAATTCCTTATATGACTTCGTATAAAAACACCACAGATGTTTCACAATACTCATCTGAGGTGTTTTATATTGTTGCCAAATTGCGCTTTTAAACTACTTTAGTAGAGCTTATCATAAATCGATTTAGATATAAAATTTAAAATTTTCTTTGTCTTTATTTCGTTATATACAACGCTAATTTTACCTGATTTTTCGTATTGTTCTCTTGCAATCCATTCTGCACCAAGTGAAGCAATATTTCTAAAATAATTTAAAATATCTTCTTCTGTTACTTCAGGATTATATTTATTAATCAAACTCTGAAGTATAATAGATTTATTAAAATTGGCCTCTATAATATCCCAAAAATTATTTTGTAATCGATAATCTTTAAGAGAATACGAGTCCTCAATAAATTCTTTTATGTTGCTATTAAAAAATCGCTTTTCAAAATTTAATTCATAGATATTTAATAAATATTTATCGACTTCATTTAATAAATATTTATTACGCTCTTCTGAATAAAATTGTTGTTTAAAGAATAACTCTAAATCTTTCTCTGTCTTTACTTCCGGCAATACTTGGTTAACATCCGAAATAGGTTTAAGTTTTCCGGTATTTTTAAATACTTTCACTATTTCAACATGCGATAAAACATCTTTATAATATTTTGCACCTAAAACTTCATTTTTCATATCCAATAGGACTTCAACTGAATCTCCTGCATGAAGTCCAATTAAAGCCTTATCTAATAAATTATTATCTGGGTAAAGCCCAACTAAATAATTTGAAAGAGTTCTAGGATCTTCATCATTCTTAGAGATAGAAATAGTTATATTATCTAATTCTTTTATCTCTGATTCAGACTCCACATACTCACTAAGCAATTTAATATTTCTGGATAGATAATCTGAAAAATCAGATTCATTAAAATTAAAGGAGTAATTACCGTAGTCTTTTAATTTGCTTAATGGCAATTCGGGAACTACAATACATTTTAGCTGTACATTAATAGATTCATCGTCAAACTGATAACTGATTATTTGTAAATCACCATATATAAAGATATTGTTTTTGCTTAATATATCATATATGTATATATCTATATATTTATTAACTATATATGAAACATAATTTTCTTTTGAAGTTCTTTCAATTATTTGGGACTTAATATCCTTATCCGTCCAGTCAATCACTATATTTTGTTCGTTAGCAAGCATAACTTCAAACTGCGAGATTAAATCCCGATTAACAATGGACAAGTCAATATAAGCAAATTCATCAATTATGTTTAATTTATAATTAACATCACACATAAGCATCCTTAAAAAAATTAGAGGGACTACCGCCCCTCTAATTTTATAGCTAGTTAGTTATCAAATACTATACAAAGAAATTATTTACCGAAGCGTCCACCAGTAGTAGGATAACCATAGATAGAACCATCTTTAACTTCCATCTCATCTTCCCAAGGTAGACGATATTTTCCAGCTGCTAAATCTTTAATGTAAGTTAAGCCAGCATCTGATTCGCCGCCAGGAACAGCAACATAACCACGGTGACCAAGGTTATATATATTGTTCTCTAAGCCGTAAGTCCTACGTGCCTGATCAGCGAGTCCAGGGAAGATAGTTCCGGTTACAATCTCCCAAGGGTTTCTATGACCTTGAGCCAAGGTGTTACCGTCGTAATCGCAAATCTGACCCTCACCGAAATAGTAGAAAGTGTTGTCATATCCAGCTAAGTTAACAGCTAGAGTGTACATTAAGTTATGATAAGCGTTTGATTTGTTGGTTAAAATCCAAGTATCTTCGGTTTGAGTACTATATCCTGAAATTCTGATGTATACGTTGCATCCCTTATATGCAGCTTCACGTGCTAATTCAGGAATCATACCATCGTGACAAATATTAACAGCAAGTTTAGAACCAGCTGGTCCATCACAAACAGGCATACCTAAATCACCTGGGTACCATGGCTCAATTGGATTCCATGGGAATAGCTTACGATATTTAAGAATAATCTCACCATTTGGATCAATGATTATAGCTGTATTATATGGGTTCTTTTCTGGATCAGGATTTCTCTCCATGATAGAAAATACACCGTATACTCCAGCTTCTTTGCATGCCTTAGCATAAGCATCAGTTTCAGGACCAGGGATATCACATAAGAATTCCTCAGTAAGCCACTTTGCTGTATTTAAGCCTTGAGTACTGTATTCTGGAAATACAATTAACTCTAAGCCTGGGTATCCAGCTTTGGTTGACTTAACAGTTCTGCAGATGCTCTTGATATTGTTCTCAATATCTTTCCTTGAGTTTACGATAGGTACTGGAAATTGAATTAAAGCTGTAAGAAAACCATTCTCAGGCTTAGTCATGCTTCCGCTTCCCATTACTTCCCCCTATTCTGTGTATACTACACATCGTTTACTTTAGAGAAACTTAGTTTCTCTTTTTACCTAATAAATTACCAAATACCAGCTATCATCATTAGCCCTGGAATCCAACATGTTAAGATTCCTATAGCAGATGTAAAATACCCCATAAATTTATTGCTGATATTGATATTCTTAAGCTGCGCTCCTGTTAACCAATACAGGAACCAGAGCACACCCCATAATAACCATATTACTACAAATCTATAATCACTTGCTACAAACGATAAGTAGGCGCATGCTAATGTATTAATTGCAACAAATAAACAATACCATGCTTGAGGTCTTGAATCTAACTCTAATAAGTTAGTAAATCCTACAAAAATATATGTAAATGCAAAAAGTAGATTAGTAGCAATACCGTAAAAGGCTTCTGGTGGAACATTATTGCCTCCAGTAGATACTGTATAGGCTATATTAATCACATTAATTATAACTAATAAACCACCAGTAAAAAAGTTCATAATTGCGAATGCTTTTGGTTGCCAATTTTGAACCATACCGACTCCGTTCATAAATAAAACGCAGCCGACATAAAAAAGCCCTAAACCTAATGTCATTAATTTTCCACCCCTTAAATGGAAACCTAACATTTATAGAATTCGCAAATTCAATATGTTCATTCTAACAATTGTAAGATTATTCAGTCAAGTTATTTTTAATCAATTTTCATTAAATTATTTGTTTATTATTTTACCTTAATTGCCATACTAAGAGCTATAATGAGAAGGGTGCGGACAAAATCTTGGACACTAGCATGTAAACGAGAGGATGTTGTGCACCTATATAATCATACGAACAGAGATGCAAGGCTGTAGAGCTATATTTTGAAACTTGGTCGTATTCGGCCGTTGTAAATACTCTTGGTTACCCAAATAAAATAACTTTTGCTTGATGGTTAAATGATTTTGATAAAAAGGAATACGTTAAACTCACAAGAGATAGTTACACTAAATACTCTGAGGAACAAAAAATAGAAACTGTTACCGCCTGTGTCGGAAGTGGTCTATCTGTAAATGCATTTATGAAACAGCGAAGTTGGCCTAGTCGAGCAGAGCTTTGTTTGTGGATTGATGAGCTCACACCAAACTGTAGAAAAAGAAATAGAAACAATCATGTTTATCATAGTGATGCGCAAAAGATTAACGCTGTAAGAAGCGCTTACTTAAAAGATAATAAACCAGTCAGAAAACCAATCACCAAGGCAAATATTAACACCGTGACCTTCTATAATTGGAGAAAACTTGTTTTCGGAGAAGGTGCTCAAAGCGTGGTTTGATAATATTAATGAGGACTTACCAGAAGACCCTAAAGAGCTCAAAAAGCTTGTCCAAGAACTTAGGAACGAAACTTATGAGCTCAAGCTTGATATAGCAATACGTAAAGGTGCTCAGGAGATATTAAAAAAGAGATGGGCACCGACCCAAACCGGCTAACAAATAAAGAGAAAACTATCTTAATTAAATTGCTTTTAGAAGACTTCCTACTAAAAAACTTACTTAACTTTTTAAACCTGAAGCGAAGTAGCTACTACTACAATTTAAATCGCCTAAATACGCCTGATAAATATAAAGAAGTAAGAGAAGCAGTACTGTGAGATATTTGAATTATCTCACAGTACTTTAGGTTATAGAAGAATATGGGCATACTTGAGATCAAAAGAAAATCCACTAGCTGTATTGGATAATTGACATAGAGAGCGTTAGTTCGCACGTCGAAGCGTGTATGTGACACGCAAAGCGTACAAACTATAATTTGAGTATGCACTTTCATGCGGGTGGTGGTTCGTTTGAAAGGAGGGTTTTAGTTATGAAAGCTATACTCACTTCACACTTGAAGAATGATTTTTAATTGAGCTTAAGCTTAATGATTTAGTTCCAATAAGCGAAATAGCGCGCATTCTTAAACGTCCTTATGCCTCTGTATCAAGAGAGATTATTAGAAACTCACGCATTCAATCTTATAGATATAAATATAGTGGGAAGTTTCATAGACCTTGTGCACATATAAATGACTGCACACGTCTTAATGTTTGTAAGAAAAGATGTAATAGGTATTTATGTTCTAAGTGCAAACATATTAACTGTACAAGTGAGTGTGAAGACTTTGAAGAAATAGGCTGTATAAGACTAAAGGTCAAGTCACGAGTATGTAATGGGTGCGCTAAAAGAGCGCACTGTAGCCTTACTAAAAGACTGTATCAAGCTAAGTGGGCAGACAATCTTGCTTGTGCTAAAGATGTAGAGGCTAAAAGTGGACTGAGAGTAGATAAAGAAGAGTTTTCTTTAATGCTTGAAGTAATTAGAGAAGGCCTTATGCAAGGTAAATCTCTTCATCATATTTGCAGTGAGTACAAGTCTTTTCCTTACTCTGAAAGAAGCATCTACCGTCTTATCTCACTTGGTAAATGCTCACCTACTCTAATATCTATAGATCTTCCTAAAGCAGTTAAATATTCGATGCGCAAAAAACATGAGGAAAAAGTTGTATTTCAAATACCTTACCGCTCTTATGCTGACTACCTCTCTTTAGATGAAACGAAAAGACAGTGGTGCATACAGATGGATAGTGTAGAGCCGAGAAAAGGGTGTACTAAGGTTATCCTTACCTTCTTAGTTGTTCCTTGGAAGCTCCTCTTAGGCTTTGTAATTGATAAAAAAGATCCAATGTGTGTAAAGCAAAAACTTGATGAGCTAGAAAGAGCGCTAGGATTTGAGTGTTTTAGCTCCTACTTTGAAGATATTTTAACTGATAGAGGAGTTGAGTTTTCTAAATACTTAGAGTTAGAGCGCTCAGCTATTTATCCGCGCAGACAAAGAACGCACATTTACTACTGTGACCCAAGAGCACCTCAGCAAAAAGGAGCGCTTGAAAAGTATTTCCTAAAGGTACTTCTTTTGATCATTTAAGCCAAAAAGTATTGCAAGACAAGCTCAATCACATCAACTCACAAGTCAGAAAGTCTTTAGATGATGTATGTCCAATAGATCTTGCCAAACAACATTTGAGTCCTAAAGCCTTTAAGGCCTTAGGACTCAAAAAGATCGAGCACCACCTCGATCTGAGGGCGTGGAAAGAACCACGCTTGTAACTTAGTAAAAAGCCACACTAACCACCTACATAAAGTGCACACACAAATTAATCCTATAATTTAGAGCCTTTTACACTTTCATTTACAAACAAGTGAGCGAGGCTTAAATCAGTACGCTTTAGTAGGATGACTTACTTATATTGTTGCCCTGTTTTAGAGAAATGTGAAGGCAAATAATTGTTAAATTCAAAACACTTTCAATAGCAAGGTACTGCTTAAGACTTAATTAACGCTTTGTGAGACAATCAACCCACTAGCTGTATCTGAAAAGATTGTACGGCGCATCATGAAAGAAGATAACTTAAAGGTTATTTATTTCAAGAAACCAAAGCGTACATATAGCTCTTATAGAGGAGAAATTTCAAAAGCCCCAGAGAACTTACTTCAGCGTAACTTTCATGCGCCAAAGCCTCATATGGTTTGGCTTACTGACATCATCTATTTTAGAACACACAAATTTAGCGCTTACCTATCAGCTCTAATAGATTATTTTAATGGTGAGGTAGTAAGTTATACGCTCAGTCAAAACCCCACTCAAAAGCTGGTAAATACAATGCTTAAAAAGGCTATCGATGCACTTAAGCCAGATGAGTACCCAATTTTAAATTCTGACAAATTAGCTCACCACAAAAATGAAAGTCATTTAAATTTATGCGGGTGTAGGTACTCTGAAATTTATATTTAAGAAGCCACGTATTTTCAATATCATAATTAAAGATAATAATAGTGCCCATAAAATTTGACAAGCACTATAAATTTAGAATAAATTTGTATATTAGGCTCTGCAAGTGCTCAAGCATCCTCAACATTTTTGATACTTATCAGTATAAGTAATTAATGAAAATTAAATCATCCGAGAGCGCGCCATATAAGTAACTTTAACAGCGCCTACAACCGTTTCATCATTTGCCATTTAAGATCCCCCTTTTCCCTTAGTGCAAATCTTTAAATATATTCAAGATCGGCAAATGCACCGGTTTTGATTAAATCATAAACTGTATCAACTGCTTGAGACACCTCAGGACTCATCTCGCCGCAAAATTCAAGCGATTTTGGCTGTATACCTATAAAATAAATGTCTTCACATATCTTTTTATAAGCATCAATCAAAAAATTAAGCGGCATTGTATGGGTTGTGATAAAAAGACTTTTTGCAATATCGTTTTCGTCAATAAGTCTTATACTTCCAGGAACAAGCTCCATCTCTGCAGCATCGATCAAAATAATTCGATCTGGATTTTCAGCCTTAACAATGTGCGTGGTATTTTCTGGAACAGTGCCCCCATCAAGTGGAATAATCCCCTCAATTGGATTGGCCTCAAGCTTCTCAACTGAGAGAGGGCCTGCACCGTCATCAGTTCTTAAAATGCTGCCAACGCCTATAAGAAGAGTCTTCATTATTCGAAATTCCTTCCTACAATATAGATTGCTTTTTCATAGGCAATGTCTTGCATGAGTTTAGAGAACTCTGAGAGAAACTCTCTTTGCTCACTATCATCAGACTTTTCAAAGGCATCTGCCGTTGCATGAGAAAGCATTGACGCGTGGCTGTGGTCAATTAAGATCTCATCAAAATCCATAACGCCACTGAGCTTATCTTTTGCCTCTTCATCATCAATAAGCTCAAGTACTTCTTTATAGACTGATTTCTTTACTATTAACTTCTCTTCAAAGAGGTCACATACCCCTGTGTTGTGACCTAGAGATAGGGTGTAGTAGGTTAGACGCTTAGCATCTTCAGAAATCTCTTTTGATGAGTCCACGATCTTTGCATGGAGCTCATAGAAGGCTATTAGCTCCTCGCTAATGTCGACTTTTTTTACTGCCGGAAACTCAAAATAATCT
>JASBYZ010000052.1 GCA_029983705.1 Coriobacteriales bacterium | reverse complement strand
TTGCATGGGCAAACATCATGGGACTTAGGATGGAGTCTCAAATGCGTGAGGAGCTTTTTGAGAACTATCAGCGCCTGTCTTTTTCTTACTACGACAAACATAATACTGGTGACCTTATGAGTAGGGTTATCTCAGACCTTTCAGATATTACTGAGGCAGCTCACCGCGGCCCAGAGGTTATCTTAGTTGCAGTTATAAGGCTCTTTGGTGCTACTATTATTATTGCTTCGATTTCTTGGAAGCTTGCTCTTACCTTGATTACCATCGCACTAATTATGGGTGCAATCTTGTATTACCAAAATAACAAGATGAAAAAAGTCTTTATGGATAACCGTAGAAAAATCTCTGGCATAAACTCAGTGCTCCAAGATTCTTTAGGTGGCATTAGGGTAGTAAAGGCTTTTGCAAACGAAGAGATTGAGTTTGATAAATTTGACGAGGCAAACGAGGCCTATAAAGATTCAAAAACCTCTACTCATAAGGCTATGGGTAGGTATATGTCTCTTACGGCAATTTATTTTGGACTCACCCACCTCACCATTGTTGTAGTGGGCGGCTTCTTAGTTATTACCGGTGATCTAAGCGCAGCAGATCTTGCAATTTGTGCCCTCTACGTGGGAACTTTCTCCTTTACCATTGAAGCTATGATCAATCTAAATGAGTCATTTCAAAAGGCGGGATCTGGCTTTAGGCGCTTTTTAGAAGTAAAAGAGACTATTCCTGAGATTAAAGACCATCCACACGCTCATGATCTTAGGGTTAGTGCTGGGCAGATTGAGTATAAGGATATTCACTTTTCATACAGTGAGGGTGAAGAAGTACTACACGGCCTTAATCTAAAAGTTGAGTCGGGATCAACTCTTGCCTTAGTTGGTCAGTCTGGTGGCGGTAAAACCACTATTTGTTCTCTACTCATGAGATTTTATGAGCCAGACTCAGGGCGTATTTTAATTGACGGTCAAGATATTTCTGAGGTAACTCAGTCGTCCTTAAGAAATTCAATTGGTCTGGTTCAGCAAGATGTTTACCTATTTGACGGTACTATTTGTGACTACATTTCGTACGGAAACCCTGATGCTGACTTTGACCAAATTTATCAGGCAGCAAAGAAAGCTCAAATTTTAGACTTCATTGAAAGCCTACCAGAAGGCTTTAATACCATCGTGGGTGAGCGCGGTACCAGGCTTTCTGGGGGTCAAAAACAGAGGATTGCTATTGCCCGCGTATTTTTAAAGAATCCAAAGATTTTAATTTTGGATGAGGCCACTTCTGCGCTTGATAATGAATCAGAGCGCTACGTTCAAGAATCCCTGACCGAGCTTGCTAAGGGTAGAACCACTCTTATTATTGCTCACAGACTTTCTACCATTAAAAATGCCGATGAGATCGTAACGATTTCAGGAGGTAGGGTAGTAGAGCGCGGTAGCCATGAAGAGCTTTTGGCTAAAAATGGCACCTACGCTGGCTACTACCAGATGCAGTTTGCACATAAGGAGTAAGGGTTTTTTAACCCTTACTCCTTTAAGTCTGCTTGTTTCTCACCGTTTAAGGCGTATTCAATCATATACTTCATAGCATCATAGTTAAGTGCACCTGGCACATAGCCTGCAACCGTTCCATCCTTATTGATTATAAAGGTGGTGGGGAAGGCATTTACCTGGTATTGAAGGGCACTTGCACCAATTGGATCCATAACAACCGGGAAGGTATAGCCATTATCTTTTAAAAACTTCTCAACTTCCGGCTGACTTACATCTATATTTTGTTGGTTTTGCTCACTTGCAGGATTTGCAACACCAAGCACAATAACATCACCAGTATTTTTGCCGTAGTCCTGATAGAGCTTTTCAATATCAGGCATTTCTTGTCTACATGGAGGACACCAGGTAGCCCAGAAGTTTAAAAATACAACCTTGCCTCTGTAGGCTTCTAAATCATGGGTGTTTCCGTATTGATCGCTTAGTTTAATGTGAGGAGCCTGCGGTGCACTCGAGTCTTCTTGAGTGCCCTGAGGCTTTTCTGTAGATGCGCTCTCACCCTTTTCTACCTTTTGAGCCTCAGTCTCCTGAGCTGGAGTAGCAATTTGTCCAGCTACTAAGGCATCTGCTCCAGAAATGCTTGCAAACTTTGAGCTTAGCGTGTTAAACCAACCCGAAAGCATCAGTACGCCAAGTAAAATTAAAATTACTCCCATGACTTTAGTGGTGACGTTCATGATTGATTTGTTTTTTGATATCCAATTAAGCACCGCTGAAGAAAAGAGTCCTAAGAGTAAAAATGGGATGATAAAACCTAGGGTGTAGAGCCCAATGAGTAGAAAACCAAATGCCTGAGTTGATGCATTTGCAGAGAGCACCAAAATAGCAGTGAGTGCAGGTCCTACACAGGGAGTCCAAGCAAAACTAAATAAAAATCCCATAATTAAGGCAACTAAAGGGTTCATCTTTTTAAACTGTGGCATTCTGATGCGGTATTCTTTTTGAAGTTCAACAGGCTTTTTTGGCCAAAGCATGTAGATACCAAATAAAATTATTATCAGAGCTGAGACAGTTATAAATACCTGTTGATATTGGTTTAAAAATTGACCTAAAAAGGTAAATGCAGTACCAAGCAAAAAGATGGCAGCGGAGATTCCAAGTACAAAAAAGAGTGTATGTAAAAATACGATTGGTGTTTTATAGTGAGTCTCTCCCTGATCATCTGTTTCTTTAGCTCCTCCAGCTAAATAGGCTAAATAGAGAGGAATAAGAGGTATAACGCAGGGCGAAAAGAAGGAAAGTATTCCACTTACAAAGACTAAAAGCGCACTAATATTTGAAAATAGTTCCGGGTTTAAACCTTGCATATGTTTTATCCTTATAATTGATAACAAGACTTATTTCTTGTGATACTTTGTATTGTACGTGTTATGTCAAAAGCTTAGCTCTGAGAATGGCACGAAGTCGTCATTGAAAGGTATTGGATGCTCTCAGAAAGAATGCTCTCCAAGGTAATTGAAAACCTTGGACAAAAATATTTTCATATAAACCCAACTGAGCAGACTATGTTGCCGCAGCCACAAGAAGGCAAAAAGTACATGCTCTATATGCATATTCCATTTTGTGAAGTGCTCTGCCCATACTGCTCCTTTAATCGTTTTAGGTTTGAAGAAAACATTGCTACTGAGTACTTTGTCTCTTTAAGAAAAGAGATGGATATGCTCAAGGCCATGGGCTATGACTTTGAGGAAGTATATATCGGCGGTGGTACTCCTACCGTTATTATGGATGAGCTTGAAAGAACAATTGATCACGCTCGTGAGACCTTCCCAAGTATTAAAGATGTTTCATCAGAAACTAATCCAAACCACCTTGTGCCAGAGTATCTCAAAAAGCTTTCTAAGATAGTTCAGCGCTTAAGCGTTGGAGTTCAAAGTTTTGACGATGATTTGCTCAAAAAAATGGACCGCTATTATAAGTATGGTTCTGCTCAAGAGGCCTTTGACCGCATTAGATCTGTTGCGGGTATGTTTAAGAACTTAAACGTTGATATGATGTTTAACTTCCCGGGTCAAACTGAGGAAATTGTTCAAAGAGATATCGATATGATTAAGGCATCTGGTGCAAATCAGACTACCTTCTATCCGCTCATGGTTTCTCCAGTCTCTCGCAGATCTATTGAGAAAAACTTAGGAACCGTTGACTATAAAAATGAAGAGAAGTTTTACCACATGATTTATAACGGATTTTGTGGGGGAGAAAATCCTGAGTTTATACCAAGCTCAGCCTATACCTTCTCTCGTGAAACTGATGCTATGATCGATGAGTACGTGGTAAATTACGAAGAGTATCCAGCTATTGGATCTGGTGGTATTTCCTACTTAAACGGATCTCTCTACATCAATTCATTCTCACTCAAAGATTATTCAAAGAGAATTAATGCAGGTCATATGTCTGTTATGGGTAAAACTGACTTTCCTAAGCGTGACCGTATGAGGTACCGCTTTATGATGGAGCTCTTTGGACTTTATTTAGATAAAAAGAAGTGGTACAAGTCATTTAACACTACCGTTGCTAAAGGCCTTCCCGCTGAGTACTGGTTCATGAAGCTTAACGGGGCTTTTGAGCGCGATAATGATGAGGCGCTTACCCTTACACCTAAGGGCCGCTACCTCATGGTTGTTATGATGCGCCAGTTCTTTATTGGAGTTAACTCTCTAAGAGATGAAGCTCGCGCAGCACTGCCAGGTGATGAGCATAAGCTTATTTTTGGTGATGAGGACGATGAGATTAAACCTCAAGGAGAAAAGGCTGCTCATTTAAATTCTTAAAAGAGCTAGAAGGTGGCACAAAGTTGTCAAAAGTAAAAGCAAATCTTACACATGAGATAGATGAGGCAGCTCTAGCTCAAGCTCAGGTGTATCAGATTGACTTTGATAGCAAGGGCCTTCCTAAAAATAAATTCAACCTCTTTGAATTTGCAGGCTCATTTGGTGATTTAGGCGTTCTTATCCCTTTCGTGGTAGCCTATATCACCATTGTGGGCCTAAATCCCCAAGGTGTCTTATTTGGTTTTGGTATCTCACTGTTATTTGTGGGTCTTTATTACCGCACGCCCGTACCTGTTCAGCCTATGAAGGCTATTGGAGGTGCCGTTATTGCACAGCCAAGCCTTGGAGCTGGTGCAGTGTATGGCGCAGGTATTGTTACCGGTCTTTTTTGGCTTATAGCATCCAGGTTTAAAGCGATACAAAAAATTAGAAATTTTGTGAGTAAGCCGGTGCTTAGAGGGATCATGTTTGGACTGGGTTTTGTTTTTGTAAGCCAGGGGCTTGGCTATATGCAAGATAATTTAGTGCTTGCAGCCATTGGTGTTGTTATTATCTTAGGTTTTTTAGCATCTAAGAAAATTCCAGCTATGTTAGTGCTTTTGCTAGTAGGAGCAATCGCAGCCTTAATCTTACAGCCAAGTTTGCTTGGAGACTTAAGTGCCATCAGACCACACTTTGAGCTTCCTACAATAGTACTCCCCCAAATTACCCCTCAAGATCTACTGGTGGGAGCAATCTTTTTAGCGCTACCCCAAATCCCTCTTACACTTGGAAACGCAGTTATTGCACTCGTGGAAGAAAACAACAATCTCTTTCCCTACAGAAAAATTACTGAGACCCAAGTTGCAGGTACTAAAGGTTTAATGAATATCGTAAGCAGTGTATTTGGAGGAGTTCCCCTTTGCCATGGTGCAGGAGGCATGGCAGCACACGTGAGATATGGAGCCCACACTGGTGGTGCCATCATATTTTTAGGAACTATCTTTTTAGTGCTCGCATTTTTCTTTTCAGACTCAATACTTGTACTTACCGAGCTTTTTCCTAAGGCAATGCTTGGGGTCATACTGATGTTTGCTGGTATAGAGCTTGCAATGTCAGCAAAAGATATACCCCGTGAAAAGTCACAATTTTATCTCTTCTTAATTACTGCAGCCTTTTCTATGTTTAATATTGCCCTTGGCTTTATATTAGGTTTAGTTCTGCAAGTCTTAATCGACAAAAATATCTTGCATATTTAAATAGTCTGCCTGGTTGAAGAAAGTAATGAGACCTTATCTACAAACTCTTCTGGTGCAAGTAGGCGAACCTCAATAGAGTCTCCAGGGTTTATAATGCTACCCTTTGGAATAATGGCAATACCGTCAGCTGCTCCTAAGGATTCTGGAGCTCTTCTGCCAAGCTTGCTTGCCCAGTACACATCCTCTTGTTTATCAGATTTAATCAGCTTTACGCGCTGCCAAAAGCTCATTGACTTAGATCCACGCATCTCTTCAGAAGCTTTTGCATAAACACATACGGTTGGGATGTGACAGCTTGGAAGCATGTAGCGAAGCGCACTTGATAAAAGCCAGTGGGTAGCAGTATCACAGCTGATAGGAGGTCCAGGAATTACCAATACCGGTGTGTTATCTACGATTGCACCAAGTGAAGGCCTGCCAGGTCCGTGGTTAACCCAGTGAAAGGTAATCTCGCCCATCTCATCCAATACTACTGGCGCATAGTCTTCTGAACCCTTTGAGGTGCCTGCATTTAAAATTACAATGTCACAGCTTTTAACTGCGTCAGTAAGTACAGCCTCAAGATCTTTAACGAGGTCATTTACAATTGGATAGCACTTTGGCTCTGCTCTGTGACTTATTACATATGAGCTTAACAGTGCGGTGTTAGATTCAATTTTTTCACCGCGCTTTGGTGTGTCTCCGTGTTCTACAAGCTCGTTTCCGGTTGGGATGATGGCAACCTTTGGTTTTTGATAGACCTCAACAGTGTCTATGCCACCTGCAACTAAACAAGAAAGTCTTTGAGGGGTAATGCGCCTATCTTTTTTAACAAGAAGGTCCTCTTCAAAAAAGTCATTGCCAGCAGCTCTAACATTTTCACCTTTTTCTGATGGAGCCTTATAAATAGAAAAAGGAGTGTTGGGGTTGAGCTTAAAAGGAGAGGTACCATTGGTGGCATTTTCATCTTCAAAGTCTAAATCTTCAACTTTAATGACGGTATCAAATTCATCAGGAACGTCATCACCGGTGTCTGCCATAATAAAATCTTTGCCAAGCTCCCAGCTAGAAGTATCAGGGATGCCATCTGAAAAGTCCTCAAATTTTACTGCAATACCATCAAGTGCAGATGTTGGACCAAGTGGCATGGTGTATTGAGCAAAGTAATCTTTTGCAAGGGTTCTATCTAAACTCTCAAACACGCTAACAGTTTCTGTCTTAAGCTTTGGATTCCATTTTTCTAGTACGCTTTGTACCGCACTTTCTGGAGTATTATATTCTTTAGTAGAAACGCCGTGGTCGATGCGAGCCATGTATCCCCCTTAATTATCTCATGTGAGATAAATAGTAACCCATCAAGCCAGTAATTTAAAGAGAGAATATTCTTTAAAAATATAAGGATAGTGAATGAAAAAATTAGAAATCCCTAAAAATATGCATATCGCAATGATTTGGGCGCAGGATTTAAGCGCAAGCTTGGGAGACGGTAAAAAGATTCCCTGGCATGTTCCAGATGATCTCAAGTATTTTAAGGCGTGCACCCATGGCTATCCAGTTGTTATGGGAAAAAATAACTATCTCAGTCTTACAAAAGCACTTCCCGGAAGAAAAAATGTTGTGATAAGTACAAGTCTTGAGCACTTAGATGATGCCCAGGTCGTATCGAGTCCCCAGGCAGCAATTGATTACCTTTCAGACTCAGATAAGATTTGGATTGTGGGAGGAGCACAAATTTATAAGGAATTTATGCCCTACGCTCATGAACTTGTAGTATCTTACCTTGATTTTTGCAGGCCAGCATCAATAAAAGCCCCAAAGATTGATGACTCATGGATTGTAAATCCAAAGGCCAGTGATAAAAAATTTAGGCCCCAGTCAGGGGAGGGACGCTTTAAAGTAGTAAGCTTTATACGAAGGCATGAATAAAAAATGAGATAAGGAGCGTTTATGTCAGCTATTGTCGGCGTTATTATGGGGTCAAAATCTGACCTTGAAGAGATGAAAAAATGCACCAACATGCTTGAAGAGCTTGGTATTGAGTATGAGCTCAAGATTGCATCAGCTCACAGAAAGCCACTTGAGGTTCATGAGTGGGCAAGCACTGCTGCGGAGCGCGGGCTTAAGGTGATTATTGCAGCAGCAGGTAAGGCTGCTCACCTTGGTGGAGTTGTAGCTGCATATACCCCACTTCCTGTAATTACAGTTCCTATGAAAACCTCAGACTTGGGTGGTCTTGATTCGCTTTTATCTATGGTACAAATGCCATCAGGCGTGCCAGTGGCTTGTGTAGCTATTAATGGCGGTAAAAATGCAGCTATTTTAGCTTGCCAAATTATTGGTACGGGCGATAAGGACTATCAAGACAAGGTAGTTAAGCTTAAAGAAGATATGGCACAAGCTGAATAATAATAAAGCGGCAAATCTGCTTATACAGCTAGATGCGCCGCTTTTCTAACTCTAATCTATGATTTAATATTGCACCCATCAAAATTCCTAGGTTTATCAGCCAAAACCATAAAAGGGTAATAATTAAGCCAGCTATGGTTCCATAAATAGATGCAAAATTTGAAGAAATATCTAGATAGAGCTGAAGTCCAAAGGTAACTACAGCAATAATTAGCACAGCAAGCACAGCTCCAGGAATAAAGGTGCGCTGGCGTATGGTTTTAAAACTAAAATTAGATGGGGTTACCAGGTAAATAATAGCGAGTAATATCACCAAACTTACAAGCAATATAGGAATACGTATGCTGTTAAGTAAGCTAAAAATCTGACTTAGGGCAGGAAAATACTGGTCAATAAGTCCAATAAAATTACCGCTGATAATTAAAAAGAAGGCAATAATCGCAAAGACAATAATAACTATTACGGTAAAGACCAGCATTTTTATGCGATTAAGCATGACTGAGCCTAAGGTTTCTTGTTCTATAATCTGATCGTTTGCTCGTCCAAATCCCGCTAAATACTTTGTAGATGACCAAAGCGCTGATACGGTTGCAAAGATAAGTGCAAAAGATGCGGACTGAGAAGTTACAAAATTTCTGAGCGGCTCTAAGACTATGTCTGCCACCTCATAGGGTAGTGAATTTGCTAAAAGCGGCATTACTGCATCTAAGATCTCATCAGCCAAACCAAAGAGAGACAATAAAGAAAGTGCAGCTAGTGCAAGGGGAAAGAAGGAAAATATAAGGTAGTAGGCAAGCATGGCAGCTACATCGGGCGCATCAAGTTTTTGAAATTCTATGATGTAGCGACCTAAAAAGGTGTCATCAAAACTTAACTTAATTTGAGCGAGCTTTTTGGATAAATTAGGCATAGTTTTAAATTTCTCTTATAAGTAAATTTGTACAAATTAAGAACTCTTTTGAAATTAGCGCACTATAGTTCAAGTGAGCGAATATTTTTCTTTTAATAAATGGTAAGCTATTTAAGTTGATTTTTATAGCACAAATCCTTTTGTGACTGAAATTAAACTTAAAGACTTATGTATTGCATGTGGCAAAACAGTAGTAGTCTGATGAGAAGAGCACCCTATATACTTGAGGTGCGATATGATTTGAAAAGTAAAGTAAACGAAGTTTGGAGAAACGTGGCTAATTCAAATTTTGATACCGCACCACAACTAACAGGCGGTAGACATTTTGGCGGCCAAAGCAATAAACCTGGTGGTCCAAACAATCAAAAACCCCAGAACAACGTTGCCAAAATTATTTCAATTGTTGCCCTTGTATTAGGAGTAATCCTCTTAATTGTTGCTGGTATTTTCTTCTTTAATGATTGGCAGTCTTCTAAGCGTGCTGAAGATGCAACAAATGAGGCTCGTGAGGCTGTTGTAACTCCTTCAGTTACCCCAACTGAAACCACCAATGAGTCTCAAGCACCTGAGGCAGCTCAGACTGGTAATGCAGGTATTCCTGTTGTTGACTGGGAAAAGCTTCATGCTATCAACAAAGACATTGTTGGTTGGTTACAAATTCCTGGCACCAACGTTAACTATCCAGTAGTTCAAGGTGCATCAAACAATGATTACCTCAGGACCACCATCCGTGGTGATAAGGCAGTTGAAGGCTCAATCTTTATGGATTATGAGTCATCACGCTCTCTTGATGATCTACACACCATTTTATATGGTCACAACATCAAGAATGGTTCTATGTTCCACGCTATTGCATCTTATTCTGATAAAGACTTCTTTAATCAGCATAGAACCGCTTACTACATTACTCCAGAAAAGAATGTAGTTCTTAAAGCACTTGCTACCTATGTTACTGATGGCGCTGATATGAGTGTTAGAAAGTTTGACTTTGCAAACGAGCAAGAGTTTACTGACTACGTAAAAGATCGTATTAGCAAATCAGCTGTGGTTGCAGATGATTTTGATGTAGCAAACGTAAAGCATCTCTTTGAGC
>JASBYZ010000051.1 GCA_029983705.1 Coriobacteriales bacterium | reverse complement strand
AAATTGGCGCGGTGCTTCCCGGTGACTTTAAGATTAAAAAGTCAAAACTCAGAGGTGTTGCTTCAAATGGTATGAACTGCTCAGGCAAAGAGCTGGGTATTTCATCCGACCATGAAGGCATTATGATTTTGCCTGAAGATGCACCAATTGGTATGCCTTTTGCGCAGTATGCAAAGCTTTCAGACTACATTTTAGAGCTTGAGCCTACTCCAAACAGACCTGACCAGCTTTCTTTGTATGGTATTGCTCGTGAGGTTGGTGCTATCTTAGATACGCCTTTTGGACTTGCCCCTCGTGAGCTTAAAGAAGATAGCGCAAGCGATATCAATCAACTTGTCTCCGTTGAGATTGAAGAGCCTGGTAGATGTCATCGTTATGTAGCTCGTATTATCAAAAACGTTAAAGTTGGTCCATCTCCTGAGTGGCTTGCACATGAGGTCACAAAGTTTGGCGCTCGCCCTATTAACAACGTGGTTGACGTAACAAACTACATCCTCTTTTTATTAGGCCAGCCCCTTCACGCCTTTGACTATGATGCGCTCACAAAGGATGCAAGCGATAAGGCTGAGATTGTAGTAAGACCAGCTAGATCAGGCGAGAAGCTTACAACCCTCGATAATCAAGAGCGTGAGCTTATTGAGGATATGACTGTTATTGGCGATAAGGTCTCGGGCAAAGCACTTGCTCTTGCAGGGGTTATGGGAGGACTTGAGTCTGAGGTAAGCGATACGACTACAACGGTATTCTTAGAGACCGCTTCTTTTTCAAGCCCACATACCTCAAGAACTTCTAGAAACCTCCAACTCTTCTCAGAGTCATCCCTTCGTTTTGAGCGTGGAGTAGACCAAAATCAGTGTGGATGGATTGCAGATTATGCTGCTTCCCTCATGGCAGAAGTTTGTGGGGGAGAGGTAGTCTTGGGCAAGGTGGATGTTTTTGAAAATCCAATCGAGCCACAGCTTGTTCCACTTAGAATGGATAGACTTAGAAGCTTTGTAGGTGCAGATATTAAAGATGAAGAGGGCACTCATTACCTTGAGCTTTTAGGCTGCGAGGTAACAAAGACTGGTGAGCACAGCTATGAGGTAGAGACCCCAAGCTTTAGACCAGATCTTGAACGTGAGGTAGATCTTTATGAAGAAGTGCTTCGACTCTGGGGTATGGAGCGTGTTCTTTCAACGCTTCCTGCAGCTCAAAACCACTTTGGTGGTTTAACTGAGGAGCAAAAACTTGAAAACCAGATTGCACAAAGCTTAAGATCTTTGGGCTTATCAGAAACCGTAACGTATTCTATTGTTGCAGCAGATGATCTTGAGCGCTTAAAGATGCCTGAGACCGGTAAGGGGCTAGCTGTTGAGCTCATCAACCCCATGAGTGAAGAGCAGGCTGTTATGAGGAGGAGTTTAATCCCAGGGCTTTTAAAGTCTGTTGCCCATAACCAAGCTCACTCAGTAAAAAATGTTCACTTATATGAGCAGGGTACGGTATTTTTTGCAGAAGACACAAAGCAGCAGCCTAAAGAAAAGACCTATGTATCTGCAGTGCTAAGTGGTAAGTGGCAAGATGACTCATGGTCAGAAAAAGCTAGTGCCCTAGACTTCTTTGATGCAAAGGGTATTGTTGAGCAAATTATTTCTAGCTTAAAGCTCAAAAAAGTATTAATACGTGAGGCAAAGCCTGAAGAATATACTCACCTTCAACCAGGTAGAGCAGGTGAAATACTAATTGCAGGTGCTGTGGTGGGCTGGATTGGAGAGATTCATCCACGCGTGCTTAAAGACTTTGAAATTGAGGGTGCAGTTGCAGCCTTTGAGCTTGACCAAGATGCTTTATTAAAGCAGGTAAAAACCTCTTACAACTACGTGGATGTTCCAAAGCTTCCAGCTGTTGAAATGGATATTGCCTTTGTGGTTGATGAGGACATGCCTCAGGAGCGTATTGCACAAATGATTAGTTCTGCAGGAGGCAAAATTTTAGAGTCTGTACGTCTTTTTGACGTTTACCGTGATGCAGAAAAGCTTGGGCAAAACAAGAAATCACTTGCCTATAAGCTGGTGTATCGATCAAGTGATCACACCTTAAGCTCTGAAGAGGTTGAGAAGGCACACAATAAAGTAATTGATAAGGTTACGCGAGCAAGTGGAGCAAGCCAAAGAGCTTAAATTAAACTAGTAGAGCTTGTATTCCTGCACTAAATGCTTCTTGCATGCGGGATGCAAGCTCTTTTCTCACGATATAGGGTCTAGCTATCTCTAAGATGTTTATATCAGGATAAAGCTGGCGAGCAACCCCTTCTACCGTTGCTAGAGATTTTAGTAAGGCACCAAAGCCATCTGGAATTTTAACTTTGTGTGCATAAAAGCTTTGCAGGAGTAACTTTGCAAGTTCTGCAAAGTTAAGGCTCTTATCGGCACGTATAGAATTATTTATGTGAGCAATAATTTCTTTTTCTAAACGCTTTTCAGCCTCTTGGGGAATTTTAAAGCCCAAATCTTTTGCCGAGCTGAGTGCTCGCTTTGGATCCTTAAAAATAAGGGCGGCAAAAAGTTTGGCTAAATGCAGACGCTCAGTTTCAGATAAAAATCCCACGATACCAAAATCAAGATAGGCAAGTTTAGCATCAGGTGTTACAAGCATGTTTGATGGGTGTAAGTCTGCATGATAGCGCCCAAATTCAAAGACTTGTCGCAAAAAGGATTGTGCACCGTAGATGGCAAGTGCCCTGCCATCTAAGTGAGTGAGCTTGTCAATTTCGTTAAGTTTATAGCCCTCTATATAGGTCATAGTAAGGATGTGACTACAGCTGAGCGGCCAAATAGTTTGAGGACAAATAATGTTTGAGTCATCCTTAAAGTCAAAGCCAAATCGTTCTTGAAAATAGGCTTCCTTTCTCAGGTCAAGTTCGCGTTCAAAGGAGCGCTCAAGCTCTAACAGGTAGCTATCAAGAGAGATGAGCTGGGCTATACCTAAACGATTTATAAGAGGGCTTAGAGATTTAAGCGCCTCAAGGTCTTTTGAGATTTGTATTTTGCTCTCTGGTTTGATTATTTTGATAGCAAGCTTAGTGCCTGCTTTAATGGTTTTACTTGAAGGGGACCTATAGTCTGTTTTAAGTTCAGCCGTATGCACCTGGGCAATAGATGCTGAGGCAATAGGCTCATAAGAGAACTTATTAAATATTTTGTCTGCAAAAAGCCCAAACTCACTGTAAATGAGACTATCAATTTCTTCATATGTTATAGGATGAGTTGAGTCTAGGAGTGTAGACATCTCTTCTACCAGCTCTTTTGGAAACTCTTCTGATCTTACAGAAATTATTTGTCCAAGTTTAATAAAGAGAGGTCCAAGCTTTTCAAAGGCACGCTTAAGTCCTTTAGCTTGGCGCTCCTTAAGACTTCCGCTTTCTTTAAGCAAAGATTTAGCCTGTTCTGTAAGAAGTGTGCTTACTATAAAGGACTTACGTGCCATAATAATCTAGCTATTCTGTTTTCGTAAGAGTTGGTCAATTTTACTTTCTATGACGTCGAGTCGCGCTTGGATTTCGCGCAGCTCATAGCTTAGATCTTGTATATTTGTAGATACATCTTCTGCCTCATTTGATGTAGGGCTTAAAAGACTTGCTTTAAGTTTTTCTTTTTCCTCATCTATTGCTGCAGCTAGTGCATCATATAGATCAATATCTGCACCGCTTTTTTCTGCATCTTTACCGCGCTTGATTGCGGCCTTAACCTCTTCATCTGCCATCTCATGAGTAAGAAGCCATAGGGCAAAAAGTTTCATACTGTCAAATTGAGCCATGACCATACCTCTTTAAGAAATATTTTTGTCGTAAGGGTATTATAGTTTATGCTGCTAGTTAAGGAGAGAAATTGACTATGGAATTCTGCAAGTTAAAGCGAGCATTTACTGCACATGAAGATGAGTTTAAGAGCGCGCTACTTACGGTAGCTACTAGTGCAGCATATATCAAAGGTCCTGAGGTACACGAGCTTGAGCAGGCGCTTAGTGCCTACACTCAAACAAAGCACACCCTCTCATGTGCAAGTGGTACTGATGCCTTAGTGCTTGCGCTCAAGTCTTTGGGGATAGGTAAAGGAGATGCAGTTATCTGCCCAAGCTTTACCTTTTTTGCAAGTGCAGAAGCCATATCAATTGTAGGTGCTAAGCCTGTTTTTGTTGATGTTGAAGAAGAGAGTTTCAACATCGACCCAAATTCTGTAAAGCGTGCTCTTGAGTTATTTGAACAGCAAGATAAATATAATCTTAAGGCGCTTATAGCAGTTGATCTTTTTGGGCGCCTTGCCAACTATAGTGAGCTTAAAGCTCTTGCGCAGGCACACAAGCTTTTTATTATCGAAGACTTTGCTCAGGCTTTTGGTGCACAAAGTGAAAACGGGGTAGCGGGTAGCTTTGCTGATGCAGCCGCCACCTCATTTTTTCCTACAAAGCCGCTTGCCTGTTTTGGAGACGGTGGAGCGGTCGTTTGCAGTGATGATAAGGCCTATGAGCTTATGAAATCCTTAGCGGTGCACGGTAAGGGTAAAGATAAGTATGACAATGTACGAATTGGTATGAACTCTCGTCTTGATACCCTCCAAGCTGCAGTCTTGCTGGTTAAGCTCAAACACTTTGATGAGGAGCTTTCAAACAGAAGAGCTGTTGCACGCGCTTATTCAGTAAACTTTGAACAAAGTGAAGCCTATAAGCGGGGGCTTATTAAATTGCCTGCAAAGAGCACAGATGCTCTAATAGATCAAAACGCCTGGGCACAATATACAATCAAACTTAATAATTCTTTGATGAGAGATGCTCTGCGAGAGCAGCTAGCCAAAAAAGACATTCCTACCATGGTTTATTATGAGCGGGCACTACATCAGATGAAGGCGTATCAAGGTGGGAAGAGTTGTTTTACGCCTGTGTCTTTAGAGGTATCAGAAAAACTTTGCGCTACAGTCTTAAGCCTACCTTTTGATGCATATCTTTCACAAGATGAAATATGGCACCTTGTAAGTTCAATTGATGAGTATCTATGCAGGCTTTAAGTCTTTTAAGCGGTATGACCAACACCGCTTCACAAGCGGCTTTACTTGCGCAAGGTATGCGCAAAGCAGGTATTGATGCAAAAAGTTTTTCTTGGGAAGAAAACCCCTATGCAATTTCTTGTGACAAGATTTTTGATATGCACTTCTTGTCAAGTATGTTAAACAAAGTGAGCAATGCTCAAAAGATGTATAGGGCCTATACTGAGCTTAAAGATGCCTTTGATATATACTACTTTCACTCAGGCTCATCACTTTTACCTAAAAATAAAGACTTGGGCTATCTTTCAAGGCATCACCGCCTTTTTATGGAATTTCACGGCACAGATCTGCGTCAAGGCAAGACCTTTGTGGATACTAACCCCTACTATAAAGAGCTGCCACAATACATTTCTAATACTAAGCTCATAAAGAAAAACAAGCATATCTTTAGTTTTATTGAGGCGGCTGTTGTTCATGATAAAGAGCTCGAACTCTATTTACCAGATGATGTCGAGCGCCTCTATGTACCTTTGCGCATCAATCTTGAATATATTGATAGTCAAGCAAAACGCCTAAGACCTGCACTTGAAACGAGCGAAGATCCCATTAAAGTGGTGCACATTCCTTCTAAAAGAAACACGAAGGGCAGTGCCTTTGTACTTGATGCCTTTGAAAAACTTAATGAGATGAAAGTCTCAGGCAAAAGACTTTTTGAATGCATGCTTCTTGAAGATTTGAATCACGCTGAATGTTTGAGGGCAATTGCTGAGGCAGACATCTACCTTGACCAGCTCTTAATTGGAAGTTATGGGGTGGCAGCTTTAGAGGCTATGAGTCTTAATACACTGTGCCTGTGCTACCTAAACCCTATAGTTGCAGAAGAGTATCCAAAAAATCTTCCGCTTGTTCAGGTAGATAAAGACAATCTCATAGAGGTCTTAAAAGCCATTGCCTTAGAGCGGGAAAGCTATGCCAAGCGCGCCCGCTCAGGTAGAAAATTTGTAGAATGCTACCATGAGTATAAAAAGCTTTCCTTATATGCCTACAGGCAGATCACCCAGAGTAATAAGCGCTGCAGGTCTGTACAAGAAGCTTTTGCGCAGCAAATAAAGGAGTAGTCTTGTCCACATTAAGCTATGCTTTGGTGGGATGCGGTCGTATTGCCCATCGCCATATAATTGCTTATCAAGCTTGTAAAGATCTTAAGCTTGTAGGTCTTGTTGATACAGAGTTAGAGGCAGCACAAAGCCTGGCTCATGACCACGGTTTAGATTGCACTACCTTTGCCTCACTTGATGACTTACTTGCTACAGAGGTGCCAGATATTGTTGCGATTGCTACTGAGTCAGGCTCTCACGCGCCTCTTGCACTTAAGGCTCTTTTAGCAGGCTCGCATGTCATAATTGAAAAACCTATGGCACTTTCTATTGAGGAGTGCAATAAGATTATCGAGACTGCAAAATCATGTAATAAAAAGCTTAGTGTCTGTCACCAAAATCGCTATAATCAGTCTATGCAATATGTTGCCCAAATGATGCAAGAAGGAGCACTCTCAGAGCTTACACATGCTGCTTGTACCTTACGGTGGAACAGAAATAAACCCTACTATGAGCAGGCGAGCTGGAGGGGTACGTGGGCACATGATGGTGGCTGTGTTATGAACCAGTGCATACATATTTTGGATGCCTTACTCTACCTAGTAGACCGTCCGGTTAAATCTGTTTGGGCAAAGACTACAAACATCATGCACCCCTATATTGAGGGAGAAGATTTAGCGCTTGCTACCATCACTTTTGAAGGTGGGCTTATGGCTCACTTTGAGGGTACGGTAGATATCTACGAGAAAAACTTAGAAGAGACCTTAAGCCTCTTTGGCAAGGGTGGCCTGGTAAAGATTGGTGGAACTTCTCTCAATATGATTGAAGAGCTTAGGTGTGATGATCCAAATATTGACCTTGAAACGATTAAGGCACAAACTCATGAGATGCCACAAAACGTCTACGGCTTTGGCCATAGTGCGCTCTATCAGGAATTTACTAGCGCAATACAAAATGATGGTTGTCCACTGATAGACGCGCATGCTGGAGCTCGAGCTGTGGAACTTGTGCTAGCAATATATGAGTCGTCTCGCACGGGGTGCGAGGTAAAGCTTCCGCTTAAGTCTGCCTCAAGTATGGACATGAAAGGCTTTGAGCCATGGAAATAAAAGAGCTTTTGCTTAACAAAATACTTAATAGAAGAGCCGTCTTGGGAGTTGTGGGCCTTGGTTATGTGGGCCTTCCTTTGGCGGTTGAAAAAGCAAAGGCCGGCTTTGAGGTTATTGGCTTTGATATACAAGACTCAAAGGTTGACGCCTTAAATGCAGGACACAACTATATTGGGGATGTGGTCGATGAGGACTTAAGCGCTCTGGTAACAAGCGGCAAGCTCTCATCAAGCTCTGACTTTAAGCGTGTTGCCTCGGCTGACATTATTACCCTTTGTGTGCCAACTCCACTCGATGAACATGATGAACCAGACCTCTCATACGTATTAAGCTCAGCAGCTTCAGTAGGAAAATACCTCACTCAAGGCTCGGTGGTGATTTTAGAGTCAACTACCTATCCGGGTACGACTGAAGGAATTTTAAAGCAAACCCTTGAAGAGGCCTCTGGCCTTATCTGCGGTACAGATTTTTATCTAGGCTTTTCTCCAGAGCGTGTTGACCCAGGAAATAAGCACTATAACACCCACAACACCCCTAAGGTCGTGGGTGCTATTGGTGAGGATGCCCTAGAAGTTATTGCCACCTTATATGAGCAAATCATTGATGGGGAGGTAGTGCGTGTTTCTTCTCCTCAGGTAGCTGAGATGGAAAAATTGCTTGAAAATACCTACCGAAACATCAATATTGCCCTCGTAAATGAAGTCGCCAAGTTATGTAATCGCATGGGTATAGATAGCTGGGAAGTTATTGATGCTGCTAAGACTAAGCCCTACGGTTTTCAGGCCTTCTATCCAAGTTCAGGTGTGGGCGGACACTGCATTCCGCTTGACCCAAAGTATCTAGAATATCGTGCAAAAGACTTTGATTTTGATACCACAATGATTAGCAGCGCTTTTGCGATTAACCGCTCTATGCCAGCTTACTGCATAAAGCGCTTTGAAGATGCACTTTCAAGCAGAAATATTAAGCTTGACGGAGCAAAGACACTTGTTTTAGGTGTTGCCTATAAACCTGATGTAGATGATTCAAGGGAGTCTCCAGCAAAAGAGCTTATTACGCTCCTTGAGTCGAGGGGAGCTCAAGTATCCTACTTTGACCCCTATATTTCAGAGTTTGCACTTTCACCTGAGCGTAAAATCTTCTCGCTCAAAAGTTTTGATGAGTGCATAAGCTTAGCATTTGATGCATGTTTTATAAATACTGCCCACTCAGGCCTTGATTATCCTACACTTATCTCTAAGCTGCCGTATACTTTTGATGCTTCAGGAATTAGCAGAAGGCTAAATCTTGATGCAGGTATGCAAAAGAAAGTTGAGCGTCTATGAGCGAGCCCTTAATACATGAATCATCTCTTGTTGAGGCAGGTGTCTACCTTGGCAGTGGAGTAAAAATCTGGCATTTTTGCCATCTTGATAAGGGCTCTTATATTTCAGATGATACCGTGCTTGGCCAAAACGTCTATATTGGAAAAGACGTGCACATAGGCAAGGGCTGCCGCATTCAAAATAATGTGTCAGTCTATAGCGGGGTTGAGCTTGAAGACTATGTATTTTTAGGCCCTAGCTGCGTATTTACAAACGTGAAAACTCCACGCGCTTTTTCTTTAGTGGGACCAAGCGGCTTTTCTAAGACCCTTGTAAAAACAGGGGCAAGCATAGGTGCAAACGCTACGATAGTCTGCCCCAGAATAATTGGCGCCTACAGTTTAGTGGGCGCAGGAAGCCTTGTTTCAAAAGACGTCCGTGATTATGAGCTTGTGTACGGAAACCCCGCAAAACATCAAGGCTGGGTATGCAAGTGCGGATGCAAGCTCGAAGAAGATCTTCACTGCAAATCATGCGGTGCAAACTATATCAAAACATCCAGTGGCCTCGTGCCTCAAACTCAAGAAGGTTAGAAGATGAACATTCCTTTTTCACCCCCAGATATTAGCCAGGCAGAAATTGATGAAGTTTGCGATGCGCTAAGGTCTGGCTGGATTACCACAGGCCCTAAAACTAAGGAACTTGAGCGAGAAGTAGCTCAGCTTTGCCATACGCAAAAGGCTGCCTGCTTAAACTCAGCAACTGCGGCTTTAGAGCTTGGACTCTTTGCGCTTGGCATAGGGGAGGGAGATGAGGTCATTACCTCTGCATACACCTATACCGCCTCAGCTTCTCCGGCAGTGCATCTTGGAGCAAAGCTCAAGCTGGTAGACATCCAAGAGGATTCTTTTGAGATGGACTACAACAAATTAGCCGCAGAGATTAACGATAAAACTAAGGTGGTAATTCCTGTAGATATTGGTGGCAAAATTTGCGACTACGACACTATTTTTGAAAGTGTTCAGTCTATGCATTTTTCACCAAAGGCAAATAGTTTGCAGGAGTGCTTTGACAGACCAATTATTTTTGCAGATGCAGCACACTCCTTTGGTGCCACACAAAACAATATTCCCTCAGGTGCTCACGCAGACTTTAGTTCTTTTTCATTTCACGCGGTAAAAAACTTTACTACTGCAGAGGGCGGAGCTCTCACTTGGAAAGAGCGCCCCGGCCTTGACTCAGATGGGCTCTATAAAAACATTATGCTCTACTCGCTTCATGGTCAGTCTAAGGATGCGCTTGCAAAAACTCAGCTTGGAGCCTGGGAATATGATATTAAACTTGCAGGTTACAAGTGCAATATGACAGACATTCATGCAGCAATTGGACTTGCTCAAATGAAGCGTTATAAGGGCATGCTTGCTAGAAGAAAAGAAATCATCACCTGC
>JASBYZ010000050.1 GCA_029983705.1 Coriobacteriales bacterium | reverse complement strand
GGGCTTTTACCTTAGGAGGACATACCATTGAAGACAAAGAGCCAAAATATGGCTTATCGGTCTTTGGACTTGTTCATCCAGACAAGGTAATCACCAATAAGGGTGCAAAACCGGGAGATATTTTATATCTTTCTAAGCCTATTGGCACAGGCATTATGACTACAGCACTCAAGTTTGGCCACATCACAGATGATGAGCTTAAACCAGTTGTTGAATCAATGGCTGAGCTTAATAAGTCAGCAAGTGAGGCAATGGTCGCTGTTAAAGCACATGCTGGTACCGATGTAACCGGATTTGGACTTATTGGCCACCTCCATGAGATGTGTGAGCCTTCAGGAGTTGCAGCAGAAATTGACTTTGACCAAGTAGAGCTCTTTGATGGTGTATATGACTTTGCTCTTCAAGGCGTTACCCCTGGCAAAACTAGGGAAATGGTTGAATGGGCAAAAGGTTTTTCAGAAGTAAGAACAGATGACGATGAGCGCAGAGAAACTATTTATAAAGTATTCTGCGACCCTCAAACATCTGGTGGAATATTATGTAGCGTTGACCCTCAGGACGCACAAGAGTTTGAGCGCATTGCTCAAGAAAAACTGGGGAGACCTGTCCAAAAGATAGGTAGAATTGTAGAAGGAAGCGCGGGCTATATTATCGTAAACGCTTAACTGCACACTAGGCAGCAACAAATCGGTAAGTCTAGTGCGCAGGATTAGCTCGCGCACTAGACATATAAAAAGGAGCTGTTTAGTTATGTCTCAAAAAAATTTCTTTATTATCACCGATTCTCTAGGTAAAGGCTCTGAAGAGCTTGGAAAACAACTCATGAAGAACTTTATCTACACACTTGCACGCTCAGAGCAAAAACCAAAAAAGATCTTCTTTATGAATGAGGGCGTACGCCTCACCTGTGAAGGATCTCCTGTACTTGAAGATCTTCAGGCACTCGTGGACGCAGGAGTAGAACTTAACTCATGTGGTACCTGTCTTGACTATTATGAACTCCAGGATTCTCTAAAGGTTGGCTCAAGATCAGGCATGGCTCAAATTGTTGAGGACATGCTAAGCCTTGATGACAGCATCACCATTAGATAATTCAAGAGGGGTATACGTGGATAAACTCACAGCTCAGGCACTAAGAAACTTGCCAAAAATAGACGAGATGGCAGCTCAAGACATATTTAGTAACTCAGAGCTCACTCTTCCAGAAGAGCTTATAGTAAAGGTGTGTCGTGAGGTTGTTGATGAGGAGCGAAACAAGCTTTTAGAGCAAGAGGACTACGAGCCACTAAGCTCTGAAGACTTGCTCAAACAAGCCTACTCACAGGCGCTCAGTCTTGCTCGCCCTAATTTACGCACCTGCGTAAATGCAGCCGGAGTAGTTATCCACACAAACATGGGTAGGTCTGTGCTTTCTGAAGATGCTGCAAAAGCAGTATATGAGGTAGCACGCTCCTACTCTAACCTAGAGCTTAATGTAAAAAGTGGACTCAGGGGAAATCGTCACAATCACATTGAAGGCATCATCAAAGAGCTGACTGGTGCTGAGGCGGCACTTGTGGTTAATAACAACGCCGCAGCTGTTATGCTTGTCCTAAACGAGCTTGCTAAAGGTAAAGAGGCAATTATTTCTCGTGGTGAGCTTATCGAAATTGGTGGTTCTTTTAGAATTCCAGCAATTATGGATATGTCAAACGCTCACATGGTTGAGGTGGGAACTACTAACAAAACTCATCTCTATGACTACCAAAATACAATCAGCGAAGAGACTTCTATATTTCTAAAGGTACATCCTTCAAACTATAGAATTGTTGGTTTTCAGGAAAGTGTTGACCCGGTTGAGCTTTGCAATCTTGCTCATGAGCACGGCATTTATGTATATGAAGACCAGGGCTCAGGCGTTTTAGTAAACCTAGAAGACTACGGACTTCCTCATGAAAGAACAGTTGAAGAAGCCATTGCTGAAGGCATTGATTTGGTAAGCTTTTCTGGAGATAAGCTCTTAGGTAGCGCACAAGCAGGCATTATTGTTGGTAAAAAAGAGCTAATTGAGCGCTTGAAGAAAAATCAAATGCTTAGAGCACTGCGCCCCGATAAACTTACGCTTACTGCTCTTGAGCATACTCTTCTTACGTATAGAGATACTAAAAAAGCACTTAGAGATATCCCTACATTGCGTATGCTTACTAAAAGCTATGATGAGACCCATATAGAAAGCGAGAACTTTATTTCTCGCTTAAAAAGTAAGCTCTCTCAAGATGCCCTAAAAGACGTAGAGCTTGAAAGCTTAAAAGAAGTATCAAGAGCAGGAGGCGGAGCTCTGCCTGCTATAGACATCGCAACGAGCTTAGTCTTAGTGCACTCAAAAAGATGGACTGCTACACAAATGAAAGATTGTATGAGACTTCAGTTTGAAGAGCCTATTATCTGCAGAATTATAGATGACGCGCTTGCGCTAGATTTACGAACTGTATTATCGCCCGAGCAAACTGAGTATATACTTGATTGCCTTGTAACTGTATTGGAAACCGAGCCTAAATAAAGACCGAATGAATACTGAAGAGATACAAAAACCTAATGACATCCCGCTAATTCTGGGTACAGCCGGCCATATTGACCATGGTAAGTCTTCGCTTGTTAAGAGACTCACTGGTGTAGATCCAGATAGACTTTCAGAAGAGAAAAAACGCGGGATTACAATTGAGCTTGGCTTTGGTGAACTTGAGCTTCCGAGTGGTAGACACTTGGGCGTGGTAGATGTTCCAGGCCATGAAAAATTTGTTAAGCAAATGATTGCCGGTGCCTCTGGTATTGATTTGGGTCTATTAGTTATCGCCGCAGATGACGGGGTTATGCCTCAGACCAAAGAGCATACTCAAATTATGGAGCTCTTGGGCATTAAAAGGCTTGTTGTTGCCTTATCAAAAATAGATATGGTGGATGAGGACTGGCTTGAGCTTGCAAAAGGCGATGTTGAAGACTTTTTATCTCACACTATATTTAAGGATGCAGAAATTATCCCGGTCTCCTCTAAAACAGGAGAAGGCATTGATGAGCTGCTCGCAGCTATCGATAGACTTACTGCAACAGTTATGCAACCTCAATCCTTTGACCAGGCAATGCGCCTGCCAATAGACCGCGTGTTTACCCTAAAAGGCGTGGGCACCGTTGTAACTGGTACGCTTTGGTCAGGAACCGTTGCCACTGATGATGTGATCTACATTTATCCAGAAGGTAGAGAGGTTCGTGTAAGAAGCGTACAGGTGCACTCAAAATCTGTAGAGAGAGCCTTTTCTGGACAGCGTACTGCACTCAATTTAAGCGGTGTTGACAAATCAGACATCAAGCGTGGAGACACCGTTGCAGAACAAGACAGTCTCACAGAGCGTAAAACCTTTGACGTTTACTTTAACTACCTAGGCAAACCTGATTCAGAAGCTGCCTTTGTTTCTGGAGCACGCGTACATATCAACCACGGCACTACAGAAATTATCGGCAGAATACTGCTTACCAACAATCAAGCAGCACTTGCCCCTGGTGAGGGTTGCTTTGCCCAGCTCAGACTAGAATCTCCTTTAATGGTTCGCGCAGGTGACAGGTTTATTGTAAGATCGTACTCCCCTGTCCACTTAATAGGCGGAGGTTCAATCTTATTTACAGAGCCTAAGCATCGCACTAAATTAAGCCTTACTGAGGGCGACTTTTTGCAAGCCATGCTTGAGCAAGACTGGCATAAAGCAATAGGCGACTATCTAAAGATGCAGACAATTCCACTTGATGCAAAAGAGATTGCTAAGTCTCTTGACTTGGCTGAGAAGAAAACAAAGAGTGTTCTAGCTGAGCTTAAAGATCAAAACTTAGTAGTGCTTCAAACTAACAATAAAGAGCTTTATATGGATAAGGACTCATATACTTCTCTTCTGGCAAAAATGGAGCATAAGACCATTGAGTTTCACCACAAAGAACCCCTTAAAGAAGCCATTAGTGATGCTGCCTTAAGGGATTTGGCCGATAAGCGCATCTCACTTCCTGCCTTTAGTGCACTTCTTAAGAATGCAGAAGATGCTGGTTTGCTCTTGCTTCAAGATGGTGAGATTTCACACCCACAAGCAGGTGCCAGTGCGAGAAAAGCTGGAGAGCGCACCAAGAATATGATTTTAGATGCATACAAAACTGCAGACTTAAGCCCTCAGTTTATTGATGAGATGATAAACGCCTTAGGTCTTGACTCTCAACTTGGAAAACGTATGGTCAGACAACTTATTCAAGAGGGTAAGCTGAGCAAGGTAAACGTAGAATACTACATTTATACTCCCTACTACGATAAGGCAATACAAGATATCATCAGCTATTTTAAAGAGCACGGCAGAGCTGACGCAGCACAAATTAAGGATGTATTGGGAGTTACAAGAAAGTATTTAATTCCGTTTTTAGAGCACTTAGATGCAAGTGGAATCACTAAACGTGAAAAAGATGCACGAGTTTTGCGACAATGATGAATGCTACCAACAATTATCTTAATTAATGGTAAAGTATTAAAGGTCATGGAGGTGGATGAGTCCTGGTGGGCTCCGCGGTCTTCAAAACCGTTGTGAGGCGTGGAGAACGTCTTGGGTGTGTTCGATTCGCACACATCTCCGCCAGTTTTATATTATGGAATACAAAACTTTTTTAGTTATTGGATTTTATTCTTCTTTTAAATCATTTGAAGCTGAAGATCTAGCTCAAAGGGCAGGCATACCCGTTCGTTTAATTCCTCGCCCAAAAGAGGTTGGCGGCGAGCTGAGGTGTGGCAATGCCCTGCGCTTTAAGCCAGAAGATAAATTTAGCCTGCTTAAACTGCTAGATAAACAAAATATTGAATATACTGAGCCTGTTGAAATTTTAGACTTCTAATAGTATCGCGATTTGCGTCACAATTGAATTAGAAATTGGAGGTAGCTATGACACCTGTAAAAACAGCAAACGTTAATGTAAGAATAGAAGCAGACATTAAGACTCAAGCTGAAAAAATATTAGAAGCCATTGGAATTACTCAATCTGCAGCTATTGATATGTTTTATCGTCAGATAATTCTTAATCGCGGTATTCCATTTGAGCTCAAACTCCCTGGAGTTGTAAATTCTATTAATGAAATTCCGTCTGAGATGTTGGATAAAGGCTTGGTGCAAAGCTATGAAAAAGCTCAGGCCGGTAATACCATAAGTTTAGATGAAGCTTTTGAAGATCTAGTCTGAAAAAATAAACAGGTAGGGCTACAAATATGCAGCCCTACCCAGTAATACTTATTTACTTTTCATTCTCAGCAATATATTTACCAGTTAAATAACCATAGGTAATGCAGTTCATACCATGATTGTGACCTTCAATTAAGAAGTTGTAGCTATTTGCATAGCAGTCACCAATCATAGTTCCCACATTGTAGAGACCCTCAATTGGACTATCGTCTTTATCGCATACCTTCATGTTAATATCGGTACGCAAACCACCCATTACACTTAAGATAGTTGGCTCTTCTTTTCTCCAACCATAAAATGGAGCAGTTTTAATTGGAACCATGAGCTCTTTACGCTTTAAGAAGTCCTCATCTTGGCCCTTATCGCAAAGCTCATTGTATCTTTGAACACTCTTAAGAGTTTCTTCTTTGTCAATTCCCATCTTGTCGCAGAGCTCTTCGATGGTGTCAGCCTTATACATAGATCCGTTATCTTTAGCAACTTTTTCTTCCCATGCTGCAATAACCTCATCTGGAGTCATATCTCCCTCTCCATGTACATTTTTCCAGTTATGCCAAGGCTGGTGAGCCTTAGGGAAGTCAACATCAAAGATTGCGTTTACTGGACCTACATGCTTAATAACATATGGTAGATGTCCGCATCCCATCTCTTCATTACAAAATCTTTTGCCCTTATCAGTAACCATAATGGTATCTGGAGCATTCCATGGGTTGTAACTTGGAGCTGCAAATGTTGCAACCATACCTGCGCATGGCCAAGTCTTTTGCCAAGCTGCGCCTACCCATAGACCCATCTTGTGGCCATCGCCCTTGTAAAGACCACCATAAATCTTGTTAAGCTGGTCTGGAGAAATTCCCTCGTCCCAGTTTTTAACCCATTCAACAATCTCTGGAGCGTAGGTTTGCATCATTTCTTTATCGCCTGAGAAGTCTCCCGTTGCTAATACCACAGCCTTTTTACCAACAAACTTCTTATATACTCCGTCTTGCTCAGCAATAACTGCATCCACTCTTCCGTCAGTGCCATTAGGCTTGCCGCCTCTAACAAGCTGCTTTGCCTCAGTCTTAAAATAGAGAGGTACGTTAAGATCTTCAAGTTGCTTTCTGAGCTCAAGTACAAGAGATGGTTGACCATCTGCGATAATTGGGTAATCTTTTGAGTTCCAGCAGTGTGACATAGCAGGTCCATAGAGTGGATAGGTTTTGTCGTCCCACTCATTACCTTGCTCGATAGTTACTGTTAAGCCCTCAACATTTTCAGTCTTATCAAGCAGCCAGTTTACTGACTCTTCTGAATATTTATACCATTTGAACCATTTATCAACATCGATGTTAAATGAGTTTTGGGCCATTTGTTCCAAGATAAAGCGAGGCTGTATTGGTTCAAGATTGTACTTAGGCATCAATCTTGAATTTACTACTGCATTTGATCCACCACGGGCCACTACGTTTTCACTTTGAGCAATTAATACTGGTTTTAGTCCATGATCTACTGCAGATAATGCCGTAATTAATCCTGAAGGACCAGCACCAACAACAATTAAGTCAGCTTCAATAGTCTCTTTTATCTCGCTGTCCTTAATTGGCTCAGGTGCCGTCATAAATGATGGCTTGTGTTCTGGAACTTCTGCGCTTGCTTTCTTGGATTTCTTAGCATCCTTCTTATCATCCTTTTGCGCTGGAGCGCTCGCCTCCTTGCTTTCTGTCTTAGGTTCAGCTGCTGGCTGATTAGTACTACAGCCAAATAAGCCTACGCTTGCAACTGATGCTGCTCCAAAGATAGAGAGCCCCTTAACAAAACTTCTTCTGTCGATATCCTTGTACTGAGACATGTCAAACCCCCTAAAGGTAGAAATTGAGGGCTTCTAATTTGTTTTCAAGCCCTTGGCTTTATCATAGGCAAAGTGTGAGCTAGAGCACTCATACCGAGCAGGGTGAATTATTTCTGAGCAAATCACTCACCCTAATCGGGTGAGATTAGATTAATGTGTTAGGTGTCACATTTTGAATACGATAGTATAATAGTAGTAATAATTTTCACGAGAAATGATTGGTATGAAAACTAAAAGCCACTATCTAATTATTTCCCTAGGTTTTGCTAGTTTCTTATCTATTTTTACTAATACGAGAACAAACTTCTTGCAAGGCGCTTCCCTTGCTCAAAACCCTGAACTTTTTTACTTTTTACTTACCAACATGATTGTCATGGCCCTCTATTTTATCTACGAAGGATACGCCTCGTTTAAAGCAATGCAAAGGGGTCAGGCATGTAAGAGCTATCAAAAGCTTAAAGTAGGTTTTATGCTCTCAAGCATTGTGCTTATCTTGTTTGAACTGGTACATATTTACTTACTGCAAAATTCAATAAGTTCATGCACCTTTATTATTGGTAAGGCAATAGTGGTGGGCCTGTATTTATGTTTTGGCTATTTAATTTGGCTACATTTACTCTATGATGCTGAAAAGATCTACTTAGCACTGAGTGCCCTTTTGTGGGGAACTTTTGCCTCATGTATTGCTTTAATTCCTTTTGAGATTTTGCAACACGCAGCTCTTATATGCGCTAGTTTAGTCTCACTGCTTTTGTTTATTAAATCCTCTTACAAGGCACCTCAAGGCTTTACAGAGCACTCATTTACTATTCAAACGGGCGATGAGGGCCTGCTCTTTAATAAACTCTTGTCTGTCATTATGCGTCCGATTATCTTTATCTCAATTACTGGATTTGTCTCAGGTGCACTCAGAGTTTTAATTGAGGGAAACTATTCCTTAAACTTTAGGGTGCTGATATTTTTTGTAACAGCAGCACTTGGTATGGGGATATTTTTGGTTGCCCTCTACAATAACAATCGCTTTAACTATCACACCAACTATCTTAAAGTGAGCATTGTGGTTGCGTGCTCTATGTTTGTACTCCCCTTTTTGCACCACAGCTTGCTCCCAATACTTCTTGGCATAGTTGATACCCTCTACTTTTTATCGCTTATCTTAATGTGGGCTATGAGTATAGAAGTGGCAAAAAGCAATCAGTGGGATTTAAAATTTGTAGCAGGAATTTTTATTGGTCTTGTGCACGTTATTGTTACAGCAGGATTTATAGTTTCAAGCACGCTTGTAGTTTATGAGCTTGACCAGCAAGAAGTATATTTTATTGTATCTTTGGTAAGCGTATTCTTTATCCTTTTGGTTATTGTCTACCTCATGTTAAATTCCCAAGACTCACAAGCAGTCTTATATGAGTTTGCCATTGAAGAGGTGGAGCAGGAGCAGGCCATAAGTCCAGCTCAATTAAATAATGAGCTCAAGCCAGAGGTAGATCGGCAGGTTTTAATATCTACCTATAGCGAGAAGAGCTTGCGCGAAAACAAAAAGCTTACTGAAGTATATGGGCTTACAGAGCGTGAGATGGATATCTTGATTCTTGCACTTACCGGTAGAAATGCTCAGGGAATTGCAGACATCTTATACATAAGCCAAAATACCGTAAAGACCCACCTTAAAAATATCTACAAGAAGTTTGATGTGCACTCTCATAAGGAATTACTTGAGTTTATTGAACTGATACAGAAATAACTTCAACATAGAGGAGGATTGCCAGATAAACTGGCAACCCTCCTTAAAATGTTTATATTGCCTACTACAAAACTAATGCTTAATTTCTAACTCTTCTAAATAAAGATGCTAAACCTGCGAAAATCAGAGAAGCAACTCCTGAAACTAAAAGCATAGGCATAAAGCTAGCACTATCAGAGGTCTTCGGAAGAGCCTTAGACTCTATTACATTAACCTGAGTGGAATCAACATCTTTTGTTGAAGGCACACTTAAGATTGGTGTAGCCTTTGCTTGTGAGTAAAATCCGGTATACTCTACCTCTATCTCACGAGCTGGCTCATCAGCTGGAGGTGTAGGCTGTACTGGTTGAGGTTTATCTGGACTAGCCGCTAATGCAAATCCTGCGTGAACAGAGTTCTGTGTATAATCAGCCGGAATAGGAGCTATAACTACTTTGAAGGTGTTACTTCCTATTTGTTCGACCGTAGTACCAGCAACTCCTGCCTGATAAATTCCTACAGACTGTAAATCAGCTAAGTTATTTATTGTAACGGTGTACTCACCTGGCTGGAGCGGATTATCAGACTTCCAGAAATTATATTCGTCTACACTGCCCTTTACAACATTGCCATCTTTATCAACTACTGTGTAGTCAACTTCAGCTCCGCGTGTTCCATCGGTGTTATTGGTAATGAGCTTTAATGGTAAAGTGTATTCTTTAAATTGAGCAACAAATGTTGTATCTTCCTCTATCTTTATTTCCTTTATAACCTTTTCAGGTGTATAAAGAGTATCGGTCGTATCTCCCTTTATTTTCCATCCTGCAAATCTATAACCATCTTGTGGATTTGTGTTTGGAAGGTAAGGTAACATATCTTGATACTTAACCTTTAGTGACTCAGGTTTTGTAATCTTTCCGCCCTCATCTGATTCAAACTGAACTTTATACTCTTCTTTAATAAGTTTAAAGCGAGCGTAATAAGCGTAACTAGTAGCTTTCAATGGATTAGCTAGAATGTCAATATGGAATGTATTTTTCTTACCCTCAACAGGAGTGACATTAGCGATATTCGCAAGAATTGGATTTGTGAATACTTCAACGGTATGACCTTTTGGAAGATCTTTGAGTGTAATCTCAAAAGAATCTCCTTCATCAATCTCGTTGCTTTTAGTTCGCCATTGATCATCTGCTTTACCTGAAGAACTTCCTGTAAAATCCCCAGTCAGTTTAGACGTATCTTTTTGATTTATAAGCTCAACAGTATATCCAATAATATTTCTGTCGTTATCACCTAAGACGTCAACTCTAAGCTCTGTGGTCCAGTGAGCATAAATATCTACCGCAGATGTTATGGGAGCAAAATCATACGGACGATCATCCCGATCCTTATCATAGTACCAGCCTTTAAATTTCATATGATTAGCAGGTGGCTTGAGTGTAAATACACCCGCATTAACATTAGCATTGTTTGTATTATCCATTACTGTTTCAAAAGGCTTTAT
>JASBYZ010000049.1 GCA_029983705.1 Coriobacteriales bacterium | reverse complement strand
TAACCTCGTTAACTTCAAAACTTTAATTGCAAGTAAGACCTCCCGTGTTGTCCTTGCGGCTAAAGGTGGTCCAGTTGCAGAATTTGGACTGAGACGAGCTCAGGGCCCAGATGGGGGCTTAAGTGCTTCTCGTGCAGCATACGTGGGTGGATGTACTTCGAGCTCAAATGTACTTGCCGGAAAAATGTTTGGCATTCCGGTTTCTGGGACCCACGCACATTCTTGGGTAATGGCCTTTGAGAGCGAACTTGAAGCTTTTAGAGCTTATGCCCGCATTTTTCCTAAAAACTGCATCTTGCTTGTAGATACCTATTCGGTAGAGTCAGGCGTAAAAAATGCCATCACTGTTGCCAAAGAAATGGAAGAGCGTGGCGATAAGCTCATTGGTATTCGCATTGATTCAGGTGACTTAGCTGAGCTTTCTAAGCTTGCACGCAAAATGTTTGATGAGGCAGAGCTTGAGTACGTAAAAATTTCTGTCTCAAACGATTTAGACGAGTACACCATAAGCTCTCTTCTTGCTCAGGGTGCTCCTATTGATTTATGGGGTGTGGGCACTAAGATGGTAACCGCTTATGAGCAGCCTGCCTTAGCTGGGGTGTATAAGCTTTCTGCTATCAGAAAATCACCTGAGGCGGCCTGGAAACCTGTGCTTAAGATGTCAGAGCAAATGTATAAGCTTACTATTCCTGGAGTTTTAGAGCTCAGACGCTATTTTGATAAAGATAATAAGGCCGTGGGTGATATGATTTGTGACACAAGCTTTATTGATGGCGATGAGCACGTTATTATAGACCCTATGGATTCGACCTTATCGTTATCACTTAAAGATTATGAGTATGAAGAGCTGCTTAAGCCAGTTTGTGAGGCTGGCAAGATAGTGGCAGGCGTCCCAGACCTAGATAAAGCACAGGCCCGAGTAAAGACATCACTCGACCGCTTTGATCATACGGTAAAGCGCTTTTTAAATCCTCAGGTCTATCCTGCAGGAATTGAGCGTGGCTTATTTGAGCTGCGCGTCAACATGATTAGACAATCTCGTCAGTCTCACGGATACACTTGGAGATAAGAGGTAAAGGAGTTATAGCCTTAATGCGATTAGAGAACACTAAATTTGATCTAATTACAGACACCTGTTGCGACATTCCGTATGAGCTTGCTCAAAAGCTTAAACTTGACTACTTTAAATTTGAATTTATCTTAGATGGTAAAAGTTATGAAGATGATCTTTGGCAAACCATTAGTGCTGAAGAGTTCTATCAAAAAATGAGTGAGGGCGCATCTGCCTCAACCAGCGCATACCCTATTGGAAAGTTTGTTGAATATTTTACACAACAGGCTAAAGAGGGAGTTCCTACTGTTTACCTCTCCATTCCAGAAGGGCTTTCATCATCCATTAACTCAGCACGCCGCGCAATTGAGATGGTTAAAGAAAACTATCCAGATGCAGAGCTCTACGTTGAGCCAGCACTTCCTTCTGCTGCAAGTGTGCTGCTCTTAATTGAGGCAGCAAAAATGCGTGATAGAGGGCTTAGTGCAAAAGAACTTGTAGAGTGGGTTTTAGAGGTGAGAAACTTTGTACACGGTTACTTTACCTTAGAGTCACTTGATCGTCTTGCTAAGGGTGGAAGAATTCCGCTTGCTGCCTCTCAGCTTTCAGATAAGCTTGATATCAAGGCAAATCTTTCTTTTGACCTTGCGGGTGCGCTTACCTTGTTTGGCGTTTCTCGTGGCCGCAAAAAAGCGCTCAAGGCAATATCAGAAAAGTTTAAAACCCTCTCGCGTGGGGATGCTACCATGCCGGTAATCATGGCAAGTTCAGGTACAGAAAAAGATATTGAGTATCTTATTAACCTCATCCACAAAGACAAGCGCTTTGCAGATTTACCAATACTGTTAACCTCAGTTGGACCCGTTATTGGTTCACATGTTGGACCAGGTATGGTGGGCATTGCCTTCTTTGGTGAAGATAGGCGACTGAGCACCTCAATAAGTGAAAAAATTGCAAAACATATTAAATCTTAACGCTAAAGGTACAGGAGTTATTAATGAGCAAGGAAGCTATTAAAACAGTTGGTTTTATTGGTACCGGTCTTATGGGTTTTCCCATTGCTTCAAAATTTCTAGATCACAATCTCTCGCTTGTTGTGTATAACCGCACAAAATCTAAGGCAGAAGAGCTGCTCAAAAGAGGAGCACTTTGGGCCGAGAGTCCTGAAGAGGTATGCAAGCAGGCAGATATAGTATTTACCATGCTCGGATTTCCTGAAGATGTTGAGGATGTTTACCTGGGCGATAAGGGCCTTTTGAGTGCAGTGCATGCAGGGCAATACTTAATAGACCTCACAACTTCTGACACCGAGCTTGCTCATGAGCTTTATGAAGCGGCAGCTATTAAGGATGTTCACTTTATTGATGGCCCAGTTACTGGTGGGGTAGAAGGAGCAGAGGCTGGATGCCTTACCATTATGCTTGGAGCAAGTGAGGAAACTGTAGCGCCTATCCTTACCATTATTGAGATGTTTAGCGCAAAACAGCTCTATTTTGATGAAGCTGGACAAGGCATGCGCGCTAAGGCCTGCAACCAGATTGCCCTTGGTGCTGCTATGATGGGCATGGCTGAGTCACTTGTCTTTGCTGAACAGGCAGGACTTGATAGTAAGAAAATCTATGAGCTCTTAATGAGTGGTACCGCTGCCTCGTCTGCAATTGAAAAGCTTGGCAGTAAGGCCTTAGCTGAAGACTTTAAGCCTGGCTTTTATGTTGAGCATTTCTTAAAAGATTTAGGCCTTGCACTCAACGATGCAATGAACTTAGAACTCTCACTTCCTGGAACTGAAACGGTCTATCACCTCTATGATTTGCTTGAAAACCTGGGTGGCTCAAAGCACGGTACTCAAGCAATTAAGCTTTTGTATGCACCAGAGGATGTAGCAGAAAAACACGGACTTGATTACAAACTTTTGGGTGAGGAATTTGATGGTCAGTTTGAAGATGAGCATGATCACGACCACAATCACGACCATCACCATAATCACCATCATGAGCATGATGAGAGTTCAAGCTTAAAGGATTACCCATATTTTTCCGATGACGACTTTTACTCAAACAACTAGCGTGAAATAGGTGTAAGTAGACCCACATGAAAGAACTTGCGTTTTTAATAGTAATGGCACTTATCGGTGGACTCTTTGTAGTTATTGGCTACAAAATTGGCACCGAAATTGGTAAGCGTGTGTACAAAAACTCAGTGTATTGGATCTGTAACATTGTTGTCTTTGTACTGGGTGTTCTACTTTCAGCAATCTCAATTGCAACAGGTATTCCTGCAACAACGGTAGCGGCAATAGGTGTCATTGCTGGACTGATTGCAGGACTTAAACACGGCTTTGGCACTCCAGTTGGCATTTGGAAAAAGCACGATGAATTCTTTAAGTTAAGCAATGAAGATGCTGAGGCGCAAAAAGAGCAAAACAAACGAGAACTTATGAGTGTCCAAAGTAAAGACGCTGATAAATACAAGAAATAGAAAGAAGTACTTGTGGAAGATTTATCACTTGCACTGTATATAGACTATGAAAATCTAGCACTAGGCACGGGCAAGCGCGATAAGCGCGGACACCAGCAAGCTGGTCCCATGCCTCAGATGGATATTATTATTGAAAGACTGGTAGAGCGCGGAAGAATCAATGTAAAGCGCGCCTACTGTGATTGGCAACGTTTTCAAAATGCTGTAACGCCCCTCCATGAGCTTGGTATTGAGCTTATTGAGATTCCTGATAGGGCATTTACGGGCAAAAACTCTGCAGATATTAGGCTTGCAGTTGATGCAATGGAGATGTGTTTTACTAAAGAGCACATTAACGCCTTTGTAATTTGCTCAGGCGATTCAGACTTTACCCCACTCGTATCAAAGCTTAAAGAGCTTAATAAATACGTGATTGGTGTAGGCATGAGAGAAGCATCTTCTCAGCTTTTGGTTAACAGTTGCGATGAATTTATATTTTACGAAGACATAGGAATTTCTGACAATGCTCCTCAGTATAAGGGTATTGTTGAGCCAGAAAAAGAGCCAGCCTATCGCCTGCTCTTTTCTACTATTGAAGCACTTGCCCGCGATAGAGAGGGTAGGATGCACGCCTCTTTAATTAAGGACACTATCAAACGTAAGCGCCCTGATTTCTCGGAATCTAACTATGGATACCGCAACTTTACTGCCCTTTTGCAAGAAGCTGAAGAGCTTGGCTTTATAGTCTTAGGTATGGACGAGAAGTCCGGAACTTATTTTGTAAACGGCTTTACTCTAGATCCTCCAAGTGCGCCAAAACAAAACACTAAGTCAAAGACGAGCACAAGAAATGTAAGGCGTAAACATACGGCTGATAAAGAAGAGGATAAGGCCTAATGGAGTTTTATGCCTCGTGTGCCTTAGGCTTTGAAAAAGAGCTTGCTCAAGAGCTTAAATCTCTCTCACTTAAAAGCGTGCGCCCCCTCAAAGGTGGCGTCGAGTTTTTAGGTGGGCTTAAAGATGCTTATACTGCCTGTATGTATTCGCGGCTTGCATCTCGTATCTATCTGACACTTGAGAGATTTAGTGCCCGAGATGCAGATGAGCTCTACGACGGGATGTATCAAATTCCCTGGGAAGAGCATATTTCAAAAGACGGCAGCTTTGCTATTCATGCTCAGGGTACAAATGATGAGCTGAGAAATACCCAATTTATAGCAGTTAAAGCAAAGGATGCTTTGGTAGATAGGATGCGTGACAAGACCTCTGCCAGGCCTAATGTAGAGCTTAGGCGCCCTGATCTAAACATACGAGTCAAACTCAATAATAGCCGCGCAACTGTTTCAATTGACTTAAGTGGAGAGCCGCTACACGTAAGAGGATATAGAACTCAAGGTAAGCAAAGCGAGGCTCCTCTCAAAGAAAATCTTGCTGCCTTTGTGTTGAGTGCTGGCAAGTGGTATCGCCACATTAGAAAAGAGCGTCCTGTATTTATAGACCCGATGTGTGGCTCTGGCACGCTTTGCATAGAAGCAGCACTGCAAGCGCTCGATAGAGCGCCAGGTCTAACAAGATCTTACTGGGGTTTTGATGGCTGGCTCAAGCATGATGAGGAACTCTTTTTAGAGGTCTTAGACGAGGCAGAAGAGAAGGCTGAACAAAACAAAACTCAGCTCAAAATTTATGCTTCAGATATTGATGGGTACGCTTTAAGCCTTGCAAAAGAAAATGCAAAGCGAGCGGGGGTCCTAGATTATATAGAATTTAAGCAAATCTCAATTAATGAGCTTGAGTTTAGTAAGCAATTTGAAGGCGGCCTTTTAGCCACTAACCCACCCTATGGTGAGCGCATGCTCAATCAAGCTCAGCTTCCGGCAATATATGCAGCACTTCAGCGCCTTATGCAGTCAGAGGCACTTTCTAATGTAGATACTTGCTGCATTAGTGGGGATGTGGCCTTTGAGCAGGCCTTAGCACTTAAGCCTGAGTCAAAGCAGGCCGTAAAAAACGGTCCAATTGATGCAAGAGTGTATTACTATCCAGCACACTCTCATGCTGAGGTATCTCAACATATCTATACGCTTGCAAGTGGCGAGAAGTTCGCTTTACTCTTAGAAAGCTCAGAGCAATTTGTTAATCGCTTGCAAAAGGTATACAAGCAGCGTAAAAAATGGGCTAAAAGGGAAGGCATATCTGCCTACAGGCTCTACGACCAAGACCTTCCAGACTATGCAGTGGCGATTGATGTGTATGAGGGAGCAGCACAAGATGAGGGCAGGCGCTTAGTACAGCTCAGTGAATACCAGGCTCCTAAACAGATTGAAGAAGAGCTAGCTCAAACAAGACTTCTTGACGCTATAAATGTTACTAAACAAATCTTATCTTTAGATGATGGCGAGCTTTTTGTAAAGCAAAGGCGTCGTGCTAAGGGTGGCTCACAATACGGTAAGGAGGGGAGCACTCCTTATGAGCTTATTACCCAAGAAAATGGTCATTTCTTTAAAATTAACCCTGCTCAGTACTTAGATACTGGACTCTTTTTAGACCACAGACTCACACGCGAGCTTGTTCAGTCGCTTGCAAAAGATAAGCGCTTTTTAAATCTTTTCTCATACACCTCAAGTGCAAGCGTATATGCTGCAAAGGGCGGAGCCTTTGAGTGCACAAGCGTAGATCTTTCAAACACCTATCTTGAGTGGTCAGAGGAAAACTTTAAGCTCAATAAGCTTAACGATAAGCGTCGCTATACATTTATTCGTGCGGATGTTTTATCATGGCTTGATGAGATGAGGCACTCAAAAAATAGGTGGGACCTTATTTTTTGTGATCCTCCAACATTTTCTAATTCAAAGGCGATGGCTTCTAAGGATTTTGAAGTTCAACGAGATCATGTAGAACTTCTTATTGGAATTTCAAGGCTTCTAACTGAAGGCGGCCTTGCTATATTCTCTTGTAACTTAAGAAACTTTAAGATTGATGAAGAAGCCTTGCTCAAAGCTGGAGTTTTGGTAGAAGATATAAGTGCGCAAACAATTCCAGAAGATTTTTCACGCAGGAAAAATATTCACCACTGTTTTTATGTAAGAAGAAAGAAGTAAATGCAGGAATTAAGCTGGGGTAAGGCTCATATTACTGCAAGGCTTACTAGTGGAGAGTGCCTCAGAATAGCAGTTAAAAGAAATCCCGGTCAAAACTCTATGCGGCTTCAAGCTCACCCAAAACATGGAATAAGTTTGTCGTGTTCATCCTTAGTATCACAGCGGGAGATTGAAGACTTTGTTGTAGCACAAGAAGAGTGGATAGAAAGACAATATATAAGACTCCTTGAGGTACACAAAGAGCGTGAAATAGAGGCATCTTCAATACCTTCAAGCATTTATTTTGACTTTATAGGCAAGAGCTTTCCTATCGATGTACATACAGGTAATCGAAAACATGCAAAGTGCAGCATTGATTTTGAGCGCACTAAAATCTCTTTTACACTCCCAGAAGTATCCATATCTGATTCAGATTATTTAGCCTTATATAAAGAGATGCTTTTAGCGCTCTCAAAACACTATCTTATTCCTTACGCTAAAGCTTTGTTAGATAAGCATGGTCTGAGCTATTCATCAATTGAAGTGAGAAACGCTCAGAGTAGGTGGGGCTCTTGCAATAGTAAAAAACGTATCATGCTTTCAAGCAGCTTACTGTTTGCAGATCCTGAGCTTGTTGATGCTGTAATTTATCATGAGGCAAGTCACCTGAAGTATATGAACCATGGTAAAGAGTATTATAGGGAGCTTAAAACTTATGATCCGAAGTATAAAAAGCACCACGGAAAGCTTAAGGAGCTGCATGCGAAGCTTCCATGGTATTGCAAGTAGGGGTATAAATCTATCTTATTTAAGGAGTGCAATTGTTAAAAAGAAGTGTAAATCTTTGATTACTTCTTCCCAGGCAAGATTTCTACTCCAAGGAGTTTTAATCTGGTATTCTTTCCAGCGCTTAAGCAAAACCTCACTATTCTGAAGATCAGCAAATATTTTCTTACCTTTTTCTAAAATGTATAGGGTACTTCGTCTTTGTGAAGTCGCGAATAAAGCATCAGATAGATTACTGTTTTTAAATCGCTTATCTCCCTGAGCCACGCGTAGAGCATGAATATCATAATAATCTCTCATGCGCGTATTGAATTCACCTCTTGATAATATGGTTTGCAATTTTTCTGCAAGTATAGTTTCAACTGGATAAGCTTGAATCATAATTGGATTTGAAAACATTAAAGACAATTTCATGTCTATGGCCTTGGGTGTTATAACATGACCGGTAGAAATATCAATTTTAACAGGCGTTTTGGTGCCATCGAAATTTGCAATAAGATTTGCGCGAATTCCTGGATAATCAGCATCCTCCATAATTCTATTTAAACTTAATAGCTGAAAATTTACTCCATCATTTACCTCAGTGAGCATGATTTCGGATAAGAATTTCTGAACATCTTGCTTATCTAAAGAGATGTTTTCCATAGTTGTATCAATATCCATAGTGGTTCGGTTGTTAACTCCAACTAGATATGAGATTAGCATGCCGCCTTTTAAAACAAAATTGTTTTTATATTTTGATTTAGCTACACGTTCTAAAAATCTTTCCATCATATATAAGCGCATTAAAATACGAGCATCAACACATTGTTGCCTTGCTAAATTTTTAATCTTTGCTTTTAATTGGTTTGCATTCTTTATACTCATAAGAGCACCTCTAAATATTGAGAAAGTAGTTGCTTAACCTTAAATTGCTCTGAATACTCTTTTAAAATATCTAGTCTTTTATCTTTTCTCATGACGTAAAGTTTTAAAGCATTGTAAAAAACTTGCTTGTCTAACTGTGAGCGAGAGCGCAAGATATCACAAATGGTTCTTTCAAGGTTATAACAGGGAACGAGGTTACCTTCAGGGGATGGAAGCTCTATTTTACCTATACCAAATAATTCTTGCTTTGTATAAAAAACTTTAACTCCTGTTTTTATTAAATGTGAGGCATTATAGTTTGATGGAACAGTGACTGTTAAAGCTTCTGGTTCCCGGTCTGTTAGATGATGTAGCTGCAGTGCTGACTCATGAGAAAAAACAGCGATAGCTGTTCGATCTGATAAAATTTTCATCTCGTCTATCCAAGTATCTGGATATGCGTAAACGCCCTTCGAGATTCGTTCCATACCCTCTTCTTTGATGAATCTATAGACGCTTGGAGCGCTGAGTTTGAACTTTTTAATAGTTTCTGAAACGCTAATTATTTGATTTTGTTCTGCATACTTTCTTAGAGACTCACGTGAGATATGAATCACCTCATTGAAATTGAAATGTTTACACTGATATTATACTTGAAATCAGCGTTAATATAAATATAATAATGTCTATAAATCTATCTTATTTAAGGAATCTCAAGCGCATTCACATAATAGTCGCAGTATAGGCATATAATTAGGTTTCAACAGTATTTTGGGGATTTATTCCCTTTTTCGTATTTGAGGTGTATATGTCTAATTCTGAAGCATCAAATGATAAGCAAATCGTATTTGATTTAAAAAGCGATGGACTTGATGTAGCTCAGCAAGCTCTTGAAGATGAAGATATCTTACATGCCCTCATTGAAAGTCTAGGAGATTCTAAAAGAAGAATCAGACAGTTTTCTGCTGCTGCGCTCAGACAGGTTGCTGTACTTGAGCCAGAGAGATTAATTGATTTTAGCGAAGATCTGGTGGATGCACTCTACAGACCTGAAGCTCAAACTCGTTGGGAAATTTTAGAGACGCTCGTAAGAATTTGCGAGGTTAACTCTGAATCAGCAGGAGATGGTTTTGAGGCCGCACAGGATGCCCTCTATGATGAAACATCAGGCACCCTAAGATTAGCTGCATTTAATTACTTCGTTCACCTTGGCACGCTTTCAGAAAAATGGTCAGAAAAAGTTTGGCCACTCATTGATGAAAGTCTCCAAGTCTACCACGGAGATACAGAATTTCCTGATATGCTCACTGCTCTATTTTACTTTACCAAAGGCGATATTAGTGACGAGGTAAGACAAGGTATTGTCGACCGATTAGACTTTGACGCCACCCAGGGTAAAGGCTATATTCAAAAGCAATCACAAGCCATTATTGACGAAATAAACAAAGATAAATAATTCGTTTACTTTCAAAGGAGAACTATGGCACTACATCGTGTAACACTTATCCCAGGTGATGGTATTGGTCCAGAGATTTCTGAAGCTACCAAACGTGTAGTTGATGCAAGTGGTGCAAACATTGAATGGGAAATTCAAGAAGCTGGAGCTCACTTGATGGATAGCGAGGGAACACCCCTGCCTGAGCGTGTAATTGAATCAATTAAGAACAATAAGGTGGCTCTCAAAGGTCCTATTACCACACCAGTTGGTTCTGGTTTTAGATCAGTTAATGTAGAGTTAAGAAAGCGTTTAGATTTATATGTTAACCTTCGTCCTGCGCTAAGCCTTCCAGGCAATGGTAGTAGGTATGAAGATATTGATATTGTAGTGGTAAGAGAAAACACAGAAGACCTCTATGCAGGCATTGAGTTTGAAGAGGGTAAGCCTGAGACCAAAGAGCTTATTTCTCAGATTGAAAAACTTGGTGGCGCAAAAATTCTTGAGGACTCAGGTATCTCTATTAAGCCACTTTCAATTTCAGGCTCTGAGCGCATCGTTCGCTGGGCTTTTGAATATGCTAAATCACGCAATCGCAAAAAGGTTTGTGCAGTTCATAAAGCAAACATCATGAAGTTTACCGACGGACTTTATTTAGATGTTGCAAGGCGCGTTGCAAAAGACTATGAAGGTCAAATTGACTTTGAAGATAAGATTGTTGATGCCTGCTCTATGGGGCTTGTTCTTCATCCAGAAGACTTTGATGTGCTCGTGCTTCCAAACCTCTATGGTGATATCGTTTCTGATACCTGTGCAGGCCTTATAGGAGGCCTTGGTCTTGCTCCTGGAGCAAATCTGGGCGATGAGTACGCTCTC
>JASBYZ010000048.1 GCA_029983705.1 Coriobacteriales bacterium | reverse complement strand
GGGAAGCGATAAGGTTTCCATCAGCATCTAAAATCTTTGTAGGTTCTGCGTTGAGGTATGAGTCTGCATCGGTGTAATCAGGCAAATCTTGTAGCCATGACTCAACCATGCGCAGTCCTCCAATAACTGTAGCGGTAAGAGCTGCTACAATCATGAGAAATATTGCTAATATTACTAAGCCAGACACATTAGCTTTTTCATGTCTGCGCTCACGTCTGATATGTGATGCCAAGTTAGCCTCCTCGTAGTCTAAGACACTTTATTATCTCGTACTTAGGTGGGGAAAACAAAAAAAGTCACGATTTATTTTAAGGAACGTTAAAAAATTGAGAAGGTCAACACACTTACATCAAACAAGCACCAAGGCTGTAGAGCTTTTGGCTCCGGCAGGAACAAAGGAAGCCTTTATGGCAGCCCTTTATTTTGGAGCCGATGCAATTTATTTTGGTGTTGAAAAATTAAACGCGCGAAGAAACGCTGCCAATATAAAGCTTGAAGACATCCCTGAGCTTGCAGATAAGGCTCACCTTTTGGGAGTTCGCCTCTATTTAACGGTAAATATCATTATCAAATCCTTTGAGATGGATGAGGCACTCAAGCTTATTGCAGATGCATATAATGCAGGTGTTGATGCCTTTATTATCCAAGACTTAGGACTTCTTGCTGAAGTGCAGAGAGTTTATCCTGAGGTGGAATGCCACGTATCAACTCAGGCAAACGTCCATGATGTATCAGGGGTGCGCTTTGTTGAAAGTTTGGGAGCAAAGCGGGTAACCACCTCACGTGAACTCAGTCTAGAAGAGCTTAAAGAACTTTGCGATACAGGCGTAGATATTGAATGTTTTGCCCACGGTGCTATTTGCATTAGCTACTCAGGTCAGTGCTTGATGTCTTCTCTTATAGGAGGCCGCTCTGCAAACCGAGGGCTTTGTGCTCAGCCCTGCAGAAAGTCATACACCCTTACAAACGCTAAGGGTAAAAACATATCTGCAGTTGACGGAAGCTATCTGCTCTCTCCAAAAGACCTTGCAACCATAGAAATTTTGCCTGATCTTATTGCAACAGGCATTAGCAGCATAAAAATCGAAGGTCGCATGAAGGCACCTGAATATGTGGGTCAGGTTGTAAAAATATATCGTAAAGCCCTTGATAGAGCCTTAGCAGATCCAGAAAACTACCAGGTAAGCCAAGGTGAGCTTGATGCTTTGGGAGAGGCCTTTAGTAGGGGCTTTACCCAAGGCTACTTACAACATGAGCGCGGCAATGATTTTATGAGCTATAAGCGTCCTAATAATCAGGGAAGCTATATTGGACGAGTGCAATCAGTTAATAAGGGCGGCGTAACACTTGAGCTTTTGAGGCCTCTTGAGGAAGGTGACTTATGCGAGATAAGGCATGAGGATGAAAACTTTGTCTTTGAGATAGATGCTCCTGCTCAAAAAAGCTATCAATTCAAAACTGATATAAAGCTAGAGGTGGGTGACTTGGTCTATCGCCTGCGCAATCGTAAAAACGCCAATGAGGTTGACGAAGCCTTACAAGAAGAGTATTCACGCCTACTTAAGCTAGACGTAAGTGCCACGCTTAAGCTAGGGCATGCCGCTCGACTTAAGGTGTGCACTCAAGAAGGGGTGTGCGTAGAGCTTGAGGGCAATACTGTTGAGGCTGCCCGCACTAAAGCGCTGAGCTTTGATGAGGTAAAAGAGCACATTGGCCGCTTTGGAGGTACTCCCTTTGAGATGGGTGACTTTAGCCTAGAGCTAGATCCTGGGATAGGTATGGGCTTTAGTGCGCTACACAAACTGAGGGCAAAAGCACTTGTCGCTTTAGTAGAAGAGTTGCTTGAGCCATGGAAGACAAGATCTCTTGAGGCAAAGACTCCAAGGCTATTAGCGGATGTAGATCAGAGCCTCAGTGTAAAAGACACACAAAAAGCTGAGCTTTCTGCCTATGTTAAAAATCTTACCCAAGCCTCTTGCGCTAAAAATTTTGGCATACAAAAACTGTATGCAGACATCTCTGACGTCTCAAAAGATAAAGAACTGTTTGAGCTTGTAGATGTAATAGTGCTTTCAAATGTGGTTCATGAAAAAGATTTTGAGCGTGAATTTGATACACTTGAGAGCTCAAAGCGCTACCTTGTCTCAAATGTTTCTCAGATCTCAGAGCTTAACAAGCGAGGCATTGCCTTTGAAATCTCGCCAAGTATTCCTGCAATAAATGAATCAATACTTGCACTCTTTGAAAGCTTTGGACCTCAAATAATTTGGATATCTCCTGAGATGACGCTTTCAGAAATTTCAAGAATATTAAAAAAGATACCAGTGAGCGCTGGTATAAAAATAAGTGGGCGCGAGCAGGTAATGACAACTGAGCACTGTGTGCTGATGTCAATGGGGCCTTGTGATGAAAATTGTCCGGTATGTGTGAGACGCAAAAGTCCTAAATACTTTACTGATCAAAAAGGCTACAGTTTTCCTATTATTACTAATGATGAGGGCAGAAGCGAGATTTTTAACTCCATACCACTCGATTTAAGTTCGCAGCTTGATAAGTTACTTAAGAGCGGGGTAAAAAACTTTGTGTGTGATGTGCGCCTCCTTCATGAGCAAGCGCTTGAAGATGAGATGAGCTATATCTGCAAGCAATTTGAGCGCGCACAAGCTAAAGAGAAACTCTTGCCAAAACGCGATAACTACACCATGGGCCATATTAAACGCGGAATTATATAGATAAGGATGCCCCTAAACTTACGATGGCTTTTTTAGCAAAGTTATTAGACAAATATTACAGAAAGCACTCAAAGCACTATGCTGGCCAGGAACCAGGTGCCTATGGCTATGCTGCCATTGTAGTAAGTGATGCCTATATGGCAGATAGGTACGGGCGCGCAACACTTATAGATGAACACCAGCTTACTATGGACTCTCAAACCATTGGCGCGCTTACAAAGGTAAATAGAACGTGCTCGATTGTTGCAAGCGCACGCCTTTCTGCTTTTTTAGATCAAAGTCCAATAGAGGCTAGCTTAGCTAAAGCCTTTGACTTTGCGCGCAAGAGATTTTTTAACCCCCATATTGGCACCATTCCTTTTTTCTTATCGTCAATCTTAAATAAACTTGCAAAACATACTAAAGGTTTAGAGGGCTATAGGGCACACGCAAGCTATGTGTGGAATTTTGAACAAATCAAAGGGATTTTAGATAAAAATTTGCCGCTTATTATGAATATCATGCAGGGCTACTACGCAAACCACTCGATTAGCGTGTGTGGATATAAGTGCTATAAGACAGAGGGGAAAGTTATAAATTTACTTGCAGTCTATGACGGATGGCATGAGGGCGTGAGGTATCTAGACTTAAGTGCATTTGAGAAAGATTTTAGGGTTGGAGCTATTGCATCATTTAATTGGCTTGCCTAAGTGATTATCGTTATACTAGTAAATAAAATTTAAGACAATGATGAAGGAGATTAGGTGTTATCAGTAGATGAACAAATGCACATTATCAAATCAGGTGTGCATGAAATTATCCCAGAAAAAGAATTGAGAGTTAAGCTAGAAAAAGGCAAACCGCTTAATATCAAGTTGGGTGTGGACCCTACTGCTCCTGATATGCACCTTGGTCATGCAGTGCCTCTTAATAAGATGCGCCAAATGCAGGACTTAGGACATAAGGTAACCTTAATTATTGGTAATGGTACTGCATTAATTGGAGACCCATCAGGCAGAAATTCAACCCGCCCTCCACTCACTTCTGAAGAGATTGCTTTTAATGCTAAAACCTATATTGAGCAGGCATTTAAGGTTTTAGATGAGTCTAAGACAGAGCTTGTATATAATGCTGACTGGCTTTTAAGCATGAACTTAAAAGACTTACTCGAGCTTACCTCTAACTTTACTGTTGCAAGAATTTTAGAGCGTGACGACTTTAGCAATCGCTATAACAATCAGCAGTCAATCTCACTTCATGAGTTTTTATATCCAACCCTTCAAGCTTATGACTCGGTACAAATTAAAGCTGATATCGAGATGGGCGGAACCGATCAGCTCTTTAACCTTCTTGCAGGTAGAGACTTGATGAGTGCAAAAGGTCTTGAGCCTCAAGTGTGCATTACTATGCCACTTCTTGAAGGTACTGACGGCGTTAAGAAGATGTCAAAGTCTTATAAGAACTACATTGGCCTTACTGATGAGCCAAATGATATGTTTGGTAAGGTCATGTCAATTCCTGACGAGATGATTGTTAAGTACTATCGTCTTGCATCAAATGTGGCGGTAGATGAAATTGACAAGATTGAAGCGGGTCTAAAGGATGAAAGTTTACATCCAAATAAAGTAAAGCGTGCACTTGCAAGAAACATTGTTGCTCGCTACTACGATGAGGCGGCAGCACAGGAGGCAGAAGAGAGCTTTGATGCACTCTTTAAGGCACATGAAATTCCAGATGATATAGAAGAGTTTGCAGCAGAACTTGAAGGGGAAGTATATCTTCCAGCCTTAATTAATGATGCTGGTTTGGCTAAATCAGGTGGAGAAGCTCGTCGCTTAATTGATGGTGGAGGAGTAAAGCTTGATGGTGAGTCAGTAGCCAAGGGCGCATACAATATGGATGGCGCAGCGCTTGAGGGTAAAGTGCTTCAGGTTGGTAAGAGAAACTTTGTAAAACTTATCAAGAAGTAAGCTAAACAGAGCATTTAAATGTTTTTTTGAGCCTCGGAAAAGTAAACACTTTCCGAGGCTTATTAATTTATCTTACCCTACGTTTGAGTTCGCGTACTTGAAGCCCAATAAAGATAGCAGAGACTAGAGCTGACATGATAAGCATGATTATTAAATCAACTTGGCTTAAGTCAGTATCAGGAAAAGCATTCATGTTTAACACTACACTAACGTTTGAAAATACGTATTTAAGCGCAGTTACCACATTATTTTGAGCAATAAGTATTGAAAGAAAGCTAAAGCCAACTGCAATGACTATTGGTATGGTAAACGACTTAATTTTGAGTGAGATATAGCTCTGCATGCAAACTAAGTATCCCGCAACAAGGCTTGAAACAATATACAGGCCTACAAGCTCTAAGGGCAGTGGGCTTGAAAAAGAAAACAAAGTTCCTGCTATAAGATAGAGAATAAATAAGTAGAGCTGACTTATAGCATATATGCAAAAGACCACAGCAGTTTTTGCGAGCACTATCTTTACAAAAGATGTTTTACTGGAAAGTATAAGTTTCATATTGTTTCTCTTATGTTCAAGCCCCCAAGAATAGGAGCACATAATTCCTATTAAGGCTGGCATAAAAAAGAGGCCATAAAAGAGGTAGACCTGGGTGATAAGGCTTACCCACTCACGAGTGAGTATTTCTCGGTTAAATACAAAGTTTAAACTACCAAATATTACAGAGATTAAAGGAACAATAAGGAGAGGCAAAATGATGCTCGAGCGCTTTAACTTCCTCAATTCACTTAGAAATATCTTCATTATTTACTCCTCATCAATTTAGATCCCACAATGAGAATGAGGGTGCCAATTATTAAAGAAAGAATAAAAATCTTTGGATCTTGGTCGATAAAATACATATTCCAGCCATCAGCAGTCTTTTCAGTTCCTATGGTCATTAAATGGCCCATCCAGCTGTAGGGGTTAAAGGATGAAAATTTACTTCCAAGGAGCAAAAATATAATGCCGCTTAAGGCGCCAATAATTGAAATTGCAGTGCTAATAAGCTGATTTGACCACTTGAGTGAGAGAACATAGTGGATAGCAAGTAGCATGTATGAGATGGCAAGCTGCGATACAAAGGTGGTACTTATCAATAGTAGTGGGGCTTGTTGAGTCATACCTCCAAGATGAATAAAGCTAAGTGTGATAATCCAATCAATAATCTGAAAGATAAAAAGCTTAAGGGCACAGTATAAAAACTTAGTGAAATAGAGCTTTTGAAGAGAAACTCCTGAGCTCTTAATAAGATTCCACATATTATGTGCGTCTTCTATTTCAACTGACCTGCCAGCGATGGATGCAATAAACACCGGCATAATAATAACTTTCATTAATAAAATGTTATCTAGAAGTTTTGGCCAGGCAAATTCTGAGGTATCCATGGTGGATCTAAAATCGGATGAAAAAAAGGTGACAGACATAAAGCCAATTGACACGAGGGTAACTAAGAGGGCAGCAAGGATATCTTTTGTGCCCCTATCTTTAAGGACCTCAAGTTTGAGTAAGGATGTTCTCATGCGTATCAGTCCCTATAAATGCTCAGACTTGGTGAAGTCTAAGAAGATATCCTCTAAAGATTTCTTGTCTTCGGTAATTCTGTACGGATAGATTTTGTTTTGATAGAGGCAGTCTAATACCACCTCAAGCGCTTCATTTTCTATGAAAGGAAGACGTACTGAATCAGGGAGGAGTTTTGCATTAAAGTCTGAAAGAATTTGACTTGCCTGTATATTGTTTGAGGTCTTAAGTGAGATATCTGACTGATGAGTGTTTTTGAAGTTTGTGATTGTTCCTTGGTAAAGTATTTTACCTTGACCAATAATGCTTATGCTGTCTGCTATTTTCTCTATTTCATCTAAGATATGAGAAGAGATGAGAACGGTAGAATTATAGTCTTTAACGAGTGAGCTAATTATGCCTCTCATGTCTGCCATAGCCTGTGGATCTAAACCGTTTGTTGGCTCATCTAAAATGATGATTTCTGGAAAACCAATAAGAGCAGTGGCAATACCTATCCTTTGTTTCATGCCTAAGGAGTAGTTTTTAACTTGCTTATCCTTATGCTTAGTAAGCCCCACGATATCAAGAGCTTGGGCAATGTCAGACTCTTTTAATCCTTTATACTCTTTAACTATATTAAGATTGTCGTATCCACTTAAATTATCGTAGTATGCGGGAGACTCAATAAGTGAGCCAATGTGCTTGAGTACCTGATAGCGGTTTTTATTGCTAAAAATCTCCCCACCAATACTAATAGTTCCACTGCTTGGGCTTGTGAGTCCACAAATCATTTTCATTGTTGTAGACTTGCCAGCACCATTAGGGCCAATGAGTCCATAGACAGAATTTTTCTGAATATGAAGATTTTTGATGTCAACAACTGTTTTGTCACCATAGCTTTTTGTGACATTGTTAAGCGATATGATTTCATTCATATGTTTACCTCCAGACAAATTATCTAAAGATAAGCCTAATAAGCTTGGCTTACTTTAAAATGATGTCTACCTTAAAATGTCCTTAATTTTTGATCGGGGAAAGCTGTGTGCTGATAAAATTTTCTTGAGGTGAAAGATGTGAGCAATAAGATGAGACGCCTGCTTATAGTAGATGATGAGCCTGAGCTTTTAGACTACCTTGCAGCTGTGTTAAGAAAAGAAGGCTATAGCCGTATTTATACTGCAAAAAGCGTGAAAGAAGCTTTCGAGATATTTGATGTAGAGCAGATTGATTTTGCCATTCTTGATATTATGCTTCCCGATGGCAGCGGCTTTGACATTATCAGGCACATCAGACAATCCTCAACAATACCGGTTTTGTTTTTATCGGCAGTCTCAGATATAGAACAGCAGTACAGCGGCTTTGATCTAGGGGCAGATGACTACATTGTTAAGCCTTTTAAAGAGCGCGACTTAATCCTTCGTTTACAAGCGATTCTTAACCGTGCATATCCAGAGGTAGATCTAGTAGAGCTTGAGAGTGCCCAAATTGATTTTTCGCGCGCCCTCGTAATTAAAGAAGGGATGGAGATAAGTCTTACTGCTAAAGAATTTAAAATTTTGCAGGTACTCTACCGTAATAAGAATAGAATTGTCTCAATTGACCAAATATTAGAGTACGTGTGGGGGCCAGAGCATTTTGCTTATGAGAATACCTTAATGGCACACATGAGAAAGATTAGACAAAAAATTGAGCTCAATCCATCTGATCCCCAAAGCTTATTAACCTATAAGGGTCTTGGCTACGTTTTAAAGGTGCGCGCGTGAAAGAGATTAAATTTTTTACTCAAGCCCTCTTAAGGTTTATGGGGATAACCATCGTTTTGATCATCTTTGCGCTCTTGGTCTATCTTTTTGCGCTCTTTAGTTATGCTGAGCAACACGACAACTATTCAAACCCAAGCTATGCACTGCGCCTTGTTAAATCAGATGGGCTCTTTGACTTATCTAAAGAGACGCAGAGTTTTCTTAGACACAATAATATTGGACTTTTGGTGCTTGATGGGGATGGAAACTGCCTGAGCTCCTTTGAGGCACCCCAAGAACTTGTTAGAGACTATAGTGCACTTGAAGTAGCAAGCTTTAGCAGGTGGTACCTTAAAGATTATCCTGTGTTTAGCTATATTGTTGACGATAAGCTCTTAGTCTTTATCTATCCTAAAGACTCATATACAAAGTTTTCTACTTTGTATATGCAAGTTTCTGACTTTAATTTTTTACTAGCCCTACCACTCATCATCTTGGCAGCGCTCTTTATCATACTCTTTGTAAGCTACTACGCCTCAAAGCACGCAATTAATAAAGAGATTACGCCAATTACGAAGTCAATCATAAAGCTCTCTGACAATCAAAGCGTTGAGTTGGATGAAAAAGGACAGCTTAAACATATTAAAGCTGCGCTCAATAAGACCTCTCAAAATTTAGAGCAGGCAAAGCTTCAAAGAAATAGCTGGCTGAGAGGGATAAGTCATGATTTGCGCACGCCTCTTGCACTTATTTCAGCATACACACAAAAGCTCTCAGATGAGCTACCCGAACACAAAAGCCTCAAGGTGATTGAATCAAATACCCAAAGCATTACAAGAATTCTTGACGGACTTAATATGGTTTATCGCCTCGAAAGTGGAGAGGGGATAGCAAAGGTGAGCAAGATAGACTTAGAAGCACTGCTGAGAGATATGAGTATTGCTCTACTTAATAGCATTGATCGCGATTTTACTATCGAGTTTGTGCACTTTGAGAGACTTTCTATTGATGGCGATAAAAACTTGATTGAGCGCGCAATTCGTAACGTTTTGCTCAACAGCATTTACCACAATGATCAGGTTGCTATTAAAATAAGTTTGACTAAGAGCGGCAAAAGCGCCTGCGTAACTATTGAAGATAATGGCGGTATCAGTAAGGAGAAGCTTGAAGAGATTGACTCATCAGACTACCTTAACAATCACGCTAATTTTGGAATCTCAATACTCAAAAGGATAGTTGCGCTACATGAGGGCACACTAGAGCTTTCCTACAATAATCCGGGACTGTGCACAAAGCTTTTCTTTAATCTCTCTGAGAGATAATATAGTTTACCTGTCTTAACTTTTTTAGTATTCTGAAGTGTACGACATAACACTAAAAGGTGAGAAAGGTAGAGCGTAATAAAAAATTTACCACAAGTGACACACAACAGCTTGAAACCCTCCTTGACGAAGGTGGGCTCACAATCATACATATTCATCTTGAAGCGGGCGTAAAAGTTTCTCGTCATCATACACCTGAGAGTGCAGTGATAATTATTTATAAGGGCAAGGTGCTCTTTAGTTCTGACGAGGAGACTGTAGAGATTGTTCCTGGCAAAGTTATCGCTTTAGCTCCTAATGAGTGGCACCATCTTGAGTCAGTAGAAGAGAGCGACATCATGGTCGTAAAATCTATTTTAAAAAAGTAATATTTGGTAGCATTTGCAACAGTTAACTATATCTAACAATGCTATATTTTCAGCAAATAAGCTTAGACAGTCAGGAGAAAATATGGCATTAGCAGGTCATGAGTTTTTAGCAAGTTTAGGCAAAACACGCTTGCGTCCAGGCGGAAAGGAAGCCACGGATTTCTTACTTCAAAACGCTGAAATTAGCGCAGACACTAAGGTTTTAGAGGTAGCTTGCAACAGAGGCCAATCAATGATGGAAATTGCTTCTCGTTTTGGCTGTTCTGTTGTTGGTGTAGATAAGTTTGATTATCTCGTTAAAGAAGCTCGAGAAAATATTGAAAATCTTGGCCTTACTGAGAGCTGTAGCGTAGAGTTAGCTGACGCACAAGACTTACCGTTTAAAGACGAGTGCTTTGATGTTGTAGTAAACGAGGCAATGCTTACGATACTCTCTCGATCCAAGCGTGAGGCAGTATTGCAAGAGTATTTTAGGGTGCTTAAACCTGGCGGATATTTGCTCACTCACGACGTTATGCTTTTAGAAGACGACGAAAAGCTGAGAAAATCACTTGGCAAAACTATCAAGCTTGGCGTGCATCCTGAGACCTTTGAGAATTGGATGTCTTACTTTGAAGGTGCGGGCTTTAGTGTGCAAAACTATAAGCCTGGCGAGATGACCTTAATCTCTCCCAAAGGACTTCTCAAAGATGAAGGCGCTCTTAATGCAGCAAAAATTGTGAGAAACGGCATGAAGGCAGAAAATCGTGAGTATTTTCTTTCAATGAAAAACTTCTTTATGGCAAATAAAGACAAACTGCGCTATATAGCAGTTGTTTCTCGAAAACTTAAGTAGTCATTACCTCGTTAGAATGGAGTTTAAACTATGCAAATCTATCAAGCCAAAGATGGTCAACTGGCAGAGCATCTCTTTGAAAGCGATACGCAAACCGTAACGCATCTTCAGATTAAAGCGGGAAAGAGTGTGC
>JASBYZ010000047.1 GCA_029983705.1 Coriobacteriales bacterium | reverse complement strand
ATTGAGTTACAAAATAAGCAAATAAATCTATTTGGTATGGGTTCAAAAGAAAGAATTGTTCCTCTATATGATAAGGCAATTCAAACGGTATTAAGCTATGTTGATAAGGCACGACCCGAGCTCAATCTAAAAAATAATAATGAGGCACTCTTTTTATCTGTAAGGGGAAATCGCATGAGTGCAGACGCTATACGCGTAAGATTTAATAAGATCTTGAGAGAGTGCGGTTTAGATAGTGCCTACACTCCACACTCGCTTCGCCATACCTTTGCAACTGACTTATTAAACGGGGGAGCAGACTTAAAAACAGTACCAGAGCTTTTGGGCCATGAAAGTCTTTCAACGACTCAAATCTATACACATCTATCAAGTAAGAGACTGCAAGATATTTATAAGCAGGCACATCCAAGAGGGTAAGATTATCTTATCTGCAATCTAGATAATTGCGCTTAGTAGTTGTACACTATATGCAGGGAAAATGTATTTTCATTTTATAAGGGGAAGAAATGAAAATGCTTAATATTGGTTTGCGCCCAATTCAGATGAATAATGCTAAAATCTGCGCCTATCGTTCCAGATATCTAGGCGGAGATAGTCTTGCAATTACAGAATACCTTAAAAGTTTTGGTATAAAAACCATTGTAGATTTACGAAAGCCATCTGAGCGTAAAGACTATCCTGATCAGATAAGTAAAGATTTTAACTACATCTGTTTTGATTTTGATTTACAAAATAATTCGCGCTCAAGCAGCAAATGTAAACATCTGCGTGGCCAGTTTTTATCTGAAGTGCCTGGTCAACGCATGCTTAATATGTATCGTGGCTTTGCACATAAACAAAAAGAAATTAGTCAAATAATAAGCATTTGTCAAACTTTATCTAAACCCTATCTCATTCACTGCACCAATGGAAAAGATAGAGCTGGCATTATTTCTGCTTGTCTACAAAAACTTAATGGGGTATCTCGACAAATTATATTTGAAGATTATCTCTTAAGTAATCAGTTTAACTCTGCAATAAACTTAAAAGATTTTTCTATGCTACCAGCTACTTTAAGTGATAATGAACGACTTGTAATTAAGTCTCTATTTGAAGCTCGTCAAGAATATTTAGAAGCATTTATTGCAGAGCTTAATTGTACATATAAATCATTTCATGAGTTTTTAAGAAAGGAGGATTACGTATTGAATTAAAAGGATTTTTAGTAGAGGAGGGGATATGAAAACTAAAATAAAAATCCTTTTATCTGCTGTGATTGCCTTGGTTTTAGCAATTTTGGTAATTGGGTGTTCTGGGCAAAATGGGGGCCAGCCAAAACCAGAAGCTAATAAATCAAGTCAAGAAACAACAACTCAAACATCCGGTATTAGTAAGAGTAGTACTAATGAGTCAGATACTCCGGGAGAAGCATCTGAAACAAGCATTGCTTCAATTCCGTATTACAAAGACACAGTAGCTGAATTGAACAAAAAGTATACTCACCAAGAGCGAGATCAAAAGAATGCTGAGAAACACAAAGCAAGACAGTATAAAGACGGCTTTGGTAATTTAGTTCAACCAGTTCCTGATGATGAAATTGGATGGAACTCTAGTTATCTCAATGCCGACCAGCGTGGATGCACCTCATGTCACACGCTTGAAGATGCGCTATTGAATATGGATACCTACCATGGTCAGATTTACAACGGCTATCCTACTGAGCAAACCTATGCAAATTGCGTAGCATGTCATGCATGGGCTCAACCACTTAAAAATCCAATACAGGGTATTCATAATATGAATAAAGCTTTTCCAGCCCAAGGCGGATCTTGTGATTCATGCCACTACATTGATGCAGGTGAAAATGGTCCTGAATTTAAGCGCTGGGACTATGAGAAATTTAATCTTTATAAAGGTATCACTGATGTAAGTTCAGAAGACGCAAAGTTACAAATCACCTATGATCAAGATACAAAATCTACTACAGACCAAATCTTTTATAAGTCTTTAAAGTCTTATGGAGGCTGGGAACCAACTAATTGGAGAACAGATGACAGTAAGGTCGATGAAGATTTATACAACAACTGGGTGTTCTCAATTAAAGATGGTGTAGAAAACCCAATAGAGATGACAATACCTGAACTTGTTGAAAAGTTTGGCACACAAACCGAAACCATGAAAATGCACTGCTGCATTAATGGTGTTGGAAATGCGACAATTTTTCAGGCAGAAGTAAGTGGTATACCATTAAAGAAAGTTCTGGATTACGCAAAAATTAAAGAAGGAATGGATGCGGCTAACATTACCGCTGAAGATTCTTATCCAAATGTAAATGCTAAATACCACATTCCTTTTGAGTATCTGCTAAAAGATGATGTTTTGCTTGTAACTGAGCTAAATGGTGAAAAACTGCCTAATTCTCAAGGTGCTCCGTTAGCACTTTGGATTCCAAGAATTTCCTCTGGTTCAATGATTAAAGTTTTAACTGGCCTTGACATGATTAAAGCTGATGAGCATAAGGACTCTTCGAGTGCAGCTTTCTTTGGCGATTTTACTGATCCTGCTATCGATGACGCAGCTTCAAAGCCTAATAGTGCTGTTCTAAATTACCCTTCAGGTGTTATTTTGACTGACGATAAAGCCTCGAATGTACATCTTGAAGGATTTGCTGATGGATGGGATGAGCCTATTACAAAAGTTGAGTTCTCGCTCGACCACGGCAAGACCTGGACAGCTATTGACGTAAGCAACAATGATCCTAAAAAGTGGACCTATTGGAAACTTGATTTTAAACCAGAAAACAAAGGCTCATATTTACTAAATATTAGAACTACGAGTCAAAAATCTGATGGCACTTTACGTACCTCAATATGGGATACGCAATTTATCTTCCACGTAAAATAGAAGGGAGGGTATGATGAATTTCACACAGAAAACCTTGGGATTAATTGCAGCTCTATCTTTGTTAACGGCTGGAACAAGTACTGCGGCATATGCACAAGAGCTTAATGTGCATACAGACAAGGACAATATTCCAAATGATTTAATAAATAAAAAAGCAACATATGAGACTCAGGAAACAGATTCACAGAAGTCTCTTAAAGGGTATCTTTCTGTAAAGCAGGGCGTAATTACCCCTATTAATCAGATAAGAGATTATTTTAGACCTGCGGCTATTGCTTTATGTAATTCAACTGATGATTTTATAGTCACAAACCCTCTACAGTGGAAAATTAAGGTAACTGGCGAGGTTGAACACGAGATTACGCTTAGTCTTGATGAGATTGCAAATGATGAATCAATTAAAAAAGTAATGTCTTGTACTTGTGGTGGAAACCCAACAGATGGCGCTGCAACAATCACAGCTATGATCAAAGGAATTCCTATTAATTATTTATTAACTAGATCTGGAGTAACGGACTCTGCTCAATCGATAAAGTTTATATCTACTGACGGTAAATCAGTAACCTTACCAATAGCTTTTGTTATTGGAAGACATGCAATTTTGAGTTATGAAATTAATGGGGAAGATCTTTCAGCTTCTGTTGGAGGAAATAACCAGCTTTGGATGAATAAAGCACCGGCTAAATATTTCTTGAGAGATATTAGCGAGATACAGCTTGTTAATGATAAATCAGAAGTTGACATGAGTGGATATAGTCCAAATACAGGAATACAACAAGTGGTTGTGAAGTAATGATAGCTCCATTTACTTGTGAACTTGGCAAAACGATTACTTTATCTGGCTATGCTAATAATCTAGCAGGTGATCTTAAGTACTTAGAAATAAGTTTTAACCAAGGTAAAACTTGGCAAGAATATGAATTAGATGTTCAAGATAACGGTCTCAATGTTTATTGGGAGTATGAATTTAAACCTACTGAAAGAGGTTCGTACACATTTTCTGTACGATCTAAAGATTCTTTAGGCAATACTGGTGAAGAGGCGTCAGTTGTAAATTTTGACGTAGTTTAAGTAAGTCAGAGTTTTAATAATGTTAGGTCCTGGATTATATGTGATATGTCCGGGACCTACTTTTTACTCTGTCTAAAAATAGTAGGCCCAGAGTATGATTAGTGCACACGCTGCTAAAATATCAAGAGCTTATAGATTTAGTTGAATCTGAATAGGGCTTTCACACCACCAAAACCTACCCTCCACACATTAGTCACATTTTTTCGGTTTCGCACTATTTAACAGCCGTTTATTGGTATAATGCTTGGGCACTTTATTATTACACACGCGCAACTACCTTAGCGCCTCGGTGCCCTTTTGCTTATTGTGCAAACAAAGGGTGGCGTATCCAGGATAAATGTTTATCCATTAAGGGTTGACCTTGCGCGGAGGACTAACCAAATGGAGGTTATTTTTATGGCACAAAAAGTTTCAATTAGAACCCTGCTTGAGGCAGGATCACACTTCGGTCACCAGACCCGCAAGTGGAACCCAAAGATGAAACCATATATCTTTGGTGAAAGAAATGGCATCTACATTATCGACCTCAAAAGAACCTTAATTGAGCTCGACCGTTCATATTCTTTCATTAAAAATGTTGCTGCTAAAGGTGGCATCATCCTTTTCGTAGGTACCAAAAAGCAAGCTCAAGAGCCAATCAAAGAAGAGGCTGAGCGCGCAGGTATGCCTTACGTAAACCAACGTTGGTTGGGCGGTATGATGACTAACTTCGTTACCATCAGAGCTCGTGTACAACGTATGGAAGAGATTGAGAAGATGATTGAGGATGGCTCAATGGAGCTTCTCCCTAAAAAAGAGCAAATCCTTCTCAACAAAGAACTTGATAAGCTTCAAAAGAACCTTGGTGGTATCCGTGATATGCACAAACTACCTCAAGCTCTTTTTGTTGTAGATACTAAGCGTGAAGAGATTGCAATTGCTGAGGCTCGTCGTCTACACATCCCTGTAGTAGCAACTCTTGATACCAACTCAGACCCAGATGTTGTTGAGTATGGTATTCCAGTTAATGATGACGCAATCAGATCAGTTCAATTAGTTGTATCATTAATGGCAGACGCTGCATTAGCTGGTTCTGGCAAGGAGCAAATCTCAGAAGCTGAGATGGCTGGCAAGTCAGAGGAAAAACCTGCTGAAGAGGCAAAGGGAGTTTCTCAAGAAGAGGCTCCAAAAGAAGAAGAGAAATAATCAAGCTAGGTCAATTAGAGCAAATTTAAACTTCAAAGAAATTGGAGGAAGTGCATGGCTGAGATTACCGCAGCATTAGTTAAAGAATTACGTGAGATGACCGGTGCTGGCATGATGGAATGCAAAAAAGCACTTGTTGAAGCAGACGGTGATATCGATAAAGCATTAGACGTTTTAAGAACCAGAGGACTTGCAGCAAGTTCAAAGAAGGCTGGCCGTGCTACTAACGAAGGTGCTGTAGCAACTTATGTATCTTCATGTGGCAAAAGATCAGCTATGGTAGAAGTTCAATGCGAGACTGACTTTGTAGCTATGAACGCTACTTTCCAAGAGTTTGCATCTAAGCTTGCAGAGATTGCTGCTAAGGCTGACCCAGCTGATGTTGAGAGCTTTAAGGCTGTTGAAATTGCTAAGTACGTTGAGGGCATTGACTTAGAGACTGTAGAAGATTACCTCAAGAGCCAAATTGCTACTATCGGTGAGAACATGAACATTGCTCGTCTTGTTACTGAGTATGTTGAGGGTGAGGGTAACATCACCTCATACATCCACATGGGTGGTAAGATTGGCGTGTTAGTAAAGACTGAGTTCAACAATGCAGAAACTGCAGAAAACGAAAGCTTTAAGACCTTTGCTCATGATGTAGCAATGCAGGTAGCAGCATCAACTCCAATGGCTGCTCGTCGTGAGGATATCCCTCAGTCTGTTATTGACCATGAGATGGAAATCTACAAGGCACAAGCTGAGCAATCAGGTAAACCTGAGCAAATTCAACATAAAATTGCAGAAGGTCGCCTTGAGAAGTTCTACAAAGAGAACATTTTAACTGAGCAAGAGTTTATTAAAGATACTGATTTAACAATTGCTCAATACAAAGACAAGGTATCTAAAGAAGTTAGCGATGACATTCAAATTATTAACTTCCATCGCTTCATTTTAGGTGAAGAAAATAAAGAAGGCTAAGATCGTCTTTACATAGCATATTTTTTAAAGCCTCTAAGATTTTTCTTAGAGGCTTTTTTGATTCATGTGTCTCAAAAAATAATTGTTGACTCTTACCTTAGGTAATACTTTAGGATACAAGTATACAGGAGGTGAGATATATGGCTGATACACTAACGGTAAAAGACGTAAGCCTAATAACAGGTCTAACCGTAAGAACTCTTCAGTATTACGACAAAATTGATCTATTAAAACCGTCAGATTATTCTAAGGCGGGATATAGGTTGTATTCAAAGGAAAATTTAAAAAAGCTTCAACTCATTATGTTATTTAAAGAGTTGGAATTTCCTCTAAAAGAAATAAAAAATTTGCTTTCAAGCAACACCTTTGATAAACAGATGCCTCTAATTCCGATAAAATTGAGCATTATAAAAAGCAAGCAAAAGAAAAATGGGGAGATACTGTTCAGTATAAAGAGTCTACGGAACGCAGCAAGCACAGATCAAAAACTGAAGAATACGTATTCACTCAGCAGCTGATGAATATATTTACTGAGTTTGCAGAGATTAAATCTAATGACCCTTTATCAAGTGAAGCACAAGCACTAGTAAAAAAGCTCCAAGATTTTATTTCAGAAAATTATTACCATTGTTCGAATGAGATTCTTATGGGCCTCGGTCAGATGTATGCTGCAGGTGGAGAGTTTACTGAAAACATTGATAATTCAGCAGGTGCAGGTACAGGTTCTTTTGTCAATCAAGCAATTTCCGTGTACGTAACTAAGCAAAAGTAAGAAGGGTACAAGGACTAATAATATTAATACGTCTAAGCTGAAAAAGGAACCCTATGAACGTAGCTTTACTTGAACCTTTAGAAATTTCAGATACGCTCTTAGAAGATTTTGCTAAAAAGATAGAAGATGCGGGACATAGCTTTGTAGCATATAAAGAAAAAACTACAGATGCAGAAGAGCTCTATAAACGCTCTAAAGATGCCGATGTTGTTATTATTGCTAACAATCCATTTCCAAAAGAGGTAATACAAAAACTTGAACATACCAAGCTTATACAGGTGGCGTTTACAGGTTTAGATCATGTGGATCTGGAAGCTGCCCAGGCAAAAGGTATTAAAGTACAAAACGCCTCTGGTTACTCTGATGCTGCAGTGGCAGAACTTGTAATTGCTCACACACTTTCTCTCCTTAGAAAAATTCCTTGGGCGGATTCACACACTCGTAGTGGTGGCTCTGCCAAGGGTTTAATCGGAAGAGAAATAAAGGGTAAAACTGTTGGAATTATTGGTACCGGAAATATTGGTATAGCCACCGCAAAACTTTTTCAAGCCTTTGGAGCTAAACTCGTAGCCTCATCTCGCAGTCAAAGACAAGAAGCTTTAGATTTAGGCATTCAATATCTCGATTTAGATGAGCTTCTCAAACAATCAGATATTATAAGCGTTCATCTTCCCCTAAGTAATGAAACAAAAAATTATCTTTCCCAAAAAGAATTTGATCAGATAAAAAATGATGCAATTCTAATAAACTGTGCACGCGGTCCAATCGTTAATACAGAATCACTAGTTGCAGCGCTTGCATCTGGAAAACTCGCAGGTGCTGCTATTGATGTTTTTGACAGTGAGCCACCATTGTCAGATGCGCATCCCTTACTATCTTCATACAACACAATATTAACCCCACACCTCGCTTACTATACTAAAGAGGCAATGCTAAGGCGTGCAGAAATTGTCTTAGATAAGGTCTTAGAGTTTTTGGACAAGAGTAAATAGGTTATACTTTTAAGCGATTATTAAGCATCAATAGATACTGTAAACGGGGGAGTTACCTTGGCAGAATATGTATATAATCGTGTACTCTTAAAGCTTTCTGGTGAAGCTCTTATGGGTGACGCGGGCTATGGTATTGATCCAAAAGTTGTGGATGATATTGCAAAAGAAGTTGCAGATGTTGTGCACGATGGTGTACAAGTTGCAATAACAGTTGGTGGTGGCAATATTTTTAGAGGACTTGCTGGATCTGCTGGAGGTATGGATAGAGCACAGGCAGATTATATTGGCATGCTTGCCACGGTAATGAATGCGCTGGCCCTACAGGATGCCTTTGAAAAAAATGATGTACCAACGCGCGTAATGAGTGCAATTGAAATGCGTGAGGTTTGCGAGCCTTACATTAGAAGGCGTGCAATAAGACATCTTGAAAAAGGGCGTGTCACTATTTTTGCTGGAGGTACTGGAAACCCTTATTTCACTACTGATACAACGGCAGCACTCAGAGCACTAGAAATTGATGCAGAAGCGATATTAAAGGCCACCAAGGTTGATGGCGTATACGATAAAGATCCAGTTAAATATCCAGATGCTCAAAAATATGATGAAGTAAGCTATCTGGATGTTATTGCAAAAGAGCTGCGCGTAATGGATACCACCGCTACGGCACTTGCAAAGGATAATAATATGCCAATTGTAGTGTTTAACTTAACACACAATGGCAACATTAAAAACGTTTTACAAGGTAAAAAAGTTGGTACCACCGTTATGGGAGAGGATAAATGATGGATACTTTAATGCAAGAAACCAAGGCTCAAATGGAAAAATGCCTTGATGCATTAGCTAATAATTTTCTAAAAGTTCGTACTGGTAGAGCTAATGCAAATAATTTAGCCGATATTACTGTAGATTATTATGGAGTGCCAACCCCAATTACTCAGGTGGCTGCCGTAAAAACCCCAGAAGCTCATATGCTTATAGTTGAGCCATGGGATAAGTCTTCTCTTGGCGCAATTGAAAAAGCTATTCAAACCTCTGATTTGGGAATTACTCCAAATAATGACGGTAATGTTATTCGCCTTCCTTTTCCTGCTCCAACTGAGGAGAGAAGAAAAGAACTTGTAAAAGAATGTGCTCAAATTGCTGAAGATGCAAGAATTTCGGTGAGAAATACTCGTCGAGATACTAACAATAAGCTTGAGCGCATGGCTAAAGATAATGAAATCTCAGAAGATGATGTGCATCGTAGCAAAGAGCGTGTACAAAAGCTTACGGATGAATTTATCGAAAAAATTGATGAAGCATTAAATCATAAAGAGGCTGAGGTAATGGAGATATAATGCCTTTAAGCACTGATGCTTTAGCCTTTTTCTCTCATCCTGATGCAGATATAGATTTTAGTGCGCTTCAAGCTGAGCTTTTCCCCAGACACCTTGCCGTTATTATGGACGGCAACGGCAGGTGGGCAAAAGCTCGTGGTCTTTCAAGGTCTGAAGGACATAAGGCGGGAATAAGGGGCTTACAAGAGCTTGTTGAGGCAAGCGTTAAGCTCAACATTCCTTATCTTACTGTGTATGCGTTTTCAACAGAAAATTGGTCTAGGCCTCAAATTGAAGTAAACACCTTGATGAAGTTGTTTGCCAAAGAGATAGAAAAGCAAATGCCGCTTTTGACTAAAAATCAAGTTAAACTTAATTTTATTGGTGACATTGAATCACTGCCAAAAGCAGTGCAGCAATCTTTTGAGCAGGGTCTTGAGCAGACTAAGGACCATAAGCAAATAACTTTAAGCTTGGCAGTTAACTATGGTTCACGGCAAGAAATTGTACGTGCAGCTCAACGCTTAATACAAGCGTATGCATCTAAGGATCTGTTACTTGAAAACCTTGATGAAGAAGCCTTTGCTAATGAGCTTTTTACAAAGGGTCTGCCTGATATAGACTTACTTATCAGAACATCTGGCGAATATCGTTTGTCAAACTTTTTGTTATGGCAAATAGCATATGCAGAATTTTACATTACCGATGTGCTCTGGCCAGACTTTTCTAGATATGACCTCGTGAGAGCCATTCTCTCATATCAAAAAAGAGAGAGGAGGTTTGGCTCAATTGGGGCATAAAGAAGAGGAAAAGCGACAAGATACAGATATATTTACTATCGATGAACGTCTTAAAGCATTAAAAAAAGATGAAGCAAAAATTGATGAGAGTATTAGGGAATACGAAACTAAGCTTTGGTCAAAAGGTGGACCATTAAAGGATAATCCTGCTTTTGCGCGCATTCAATCTTTTGGTGTACGCCTAGTGTATGGCATTGTTTATGTCCTATTAATACTTACAGCAAGCGCATATTCTGCAAAAAGCTTAGCCTTCTTACTTGCTATTTTTTCTGCAATTAATGCCTTTGAGTTTTATAGAATGACACGCGTTAAAGGCAGTGTACAGTCATACTTAATTGGTATTCCTGCGGCATTTTTGTTTCCCTTTTCAGCACTTTTGGGTGTGTATGGTTTAAGCCTGGTAATTCTAATACTAATGATTTCGCTTTGTACCTGGTTTATTATTGACTTGCGTACCAGAATAATAGATATCGCCTTTACCTTCTTTGGCGCGTGTTACACCGGACTCATGCTCTCTTCTATGGTATTCATCAGAGATTCTGCAAGTGTGTTTGAAACAAGCTACGCCTATGGTATTACCTTTACTCCAAATATGATTGCTGCCCTTCTCACCTTAGGTGTGTTTGCTTCTGTTTGGGCAAACGATAGCCTTGCCTATGTCTTTGGCTCTCTTTTTGGCAAACATAAAATGGTTCCAAAACTATCTCCAAAAAAGTCTTGGGAAGGCTTTTGGGCGGGTATAGCGGCATCAGTACTTGTATGGTATGCAATGACATTTATTCCTGGTCTTAATTTGCCAGTGTGTCTTGCTTTGTTTGCTGG
>JASBYZ010000046.1 GCA_029983705.1 Coriobacteriales bacterium | reverse complement strand
GTATAGCGCATAAAAATACCCCTTTCTCTAGTTTGTCCAGAGAAAGGGGTACATACAATAATATTCCGAATTTGTAAACAGACCCGTTTTTGAAAGGTTATATTGTATGGGTTACCTCTTGTTGGCTGGGGCAATTGGATGCGAGCTCTTTGCGACTATCTCGCTTAAGATGTCAAATGGTTTTAGTAATCTCATCCCAACTATTTGTTGCATTATTGGATATGTGCTTTCTTTTGCATGTCTTGGTAAGGCTCTTTTAACTGTTAACTTAAGCATTGCTTATGCTACCTGGTCAGCGCTAGGCATTGTGCTAGCAACTATTTTGGCTGCCCTTCTTTTTGGAGATACTGTCACTCCCTTAGGGATTTTTGGGATGGTATTAATTATTGTTGGGGTAGTGGTGCTAAACTTATTTGGAGTTCCAAAATAGTTCAGCCTATACCATCAAGGGGTTGGTATTATGACTAGACACTTTCTTAGTAAGCTTTTGTCGTTAACAATCCTTAGTGCGCTTCTTTTAGGTTTAAGTGCTTGTGGTGCAAACACAGCAGTTATGAATGTTGATAGCGGCTCAAAAGCTGCTGTAGCAGAATATCATAAAGCAGAGGCTGTGGCAGAAGATCCAGCAGAGTCTATGGAAGGTAGCTCAGGCGTAAGTGATCTTTCTCAAGAGTATCTTATAAAAGATTATCGCCTCTCCTTAAATGTTAAAGACTCTCAAGAAGCTTTTAATCAAGCCAAAGACCTTATTAAAAAGTACGATGGTAGTATTTCACGAGTTGAACAATCTGACTCAAATTATAAATATATTTACTGTGAAGCTAAAATTCCTGTAGAGAGTGCAGAAAGTGCGGCAAACGATTTAAAGAGTTTAGGAGAAGTAGATAATTTCTCTGTATCTACTGAAAACGCTACAAATCGCGTGGTAGATATTAAAACTCGACTTGAAATCAAAGAAAAACAGCTCAAAAAAATGCAAGAGCTTCTCGACCAGGAGCAGTCAGTAGAAAATGTTATCCAGATTAATAACACGATAATTCAGCTGCAAACAGAGATAGAAGCTATCCAAAAGGAGCAAAAAGAGCTTACAAAAGATGTAGAGTATGCAAGCTTTTATTTGGATATTTCACTCAATCACAACGAGGTTGTTGATAAGCCTCATGAGATGATTACGGCTCAGAGCTTTATAAAACAACTGGGGCTTGCGCTACAAAATTCGTTTATTAACTTTGTAAATACGTGCAGTTCGGTATTTATTTGGCTTGTTGCTCATGCGCTTGAGCTTATTTTGCTTGTTCTCATTATTATTGGAGTTGTAAAACTTACCAAGAAATATAAGGCAAAACGGAAAAAAGAAGACTAGCGCCCAAAGCTTATTTATAATATTCAAACATCATAGCTTCGTATACAAATTCAGGATTATCTTCTCCCTGAACTAGAGAAAGCACGTATACCTCAAGCTCACTAAGCGCATCCCAAAGCTCAGATACATTATCAAGAAGTGCAATCTTTTCTTTAAAGAAATTTAGATTGTCTACAATGTTTTCTGAATCTCTAACAGCTTCACTGTCTTCAAATAGTAGGCTATCAAGGAGGGACTGATAGCTCGCATTATCCTCAGCTGTAAGTGCAAGTTTATATTTATTACTGTTCTTATAATCTGTAAGCAAGATCATTTGCCTATTTAGTATCTCTTCAAAGCTAAAGTGTAGATGTAGATGAGGATTATTTTTAGCAAAGTCTGCAAGCGCAATCAGCAAAAGAGACACGCTCACTAATCTTTGCTGTCCATCCAAAAGCTGCTTAAGCGCAAGGTTCGTTTCTGGTATAAGACCACTATCAAGGAGCACTATTGTTCCAAAAGAAGAGATTTGTTTATCGCCAGATGAATTTTTAAGCAAATCTTTAAGGAGCTTTGAACACTGGATAGTTGACCACGTATAAGGATGTTTGTATGAGGGGACTACAAAGCGAGTATTTTGCTGAGCTAGTAAATCTAATAGCTTAATTTTAGTAGCATCCATACAACTTCCCATCAATTTTGCCTGACGGCATAATCTTAGCCAATATATGTCCCAGATTAAAGCTCAAATAGCTTACTATAGTGTTGTAAAGCTTACGAAGGGTATGGCTGCTATGAACCAATCCAATTCACGTATTTCTATGTCTTGGCAAAGGCATCCAGTTGCTTTGCTATCTATTTGGGCATTATTAGCGCTCTTAATCTTTAGTTTAAGTGCGTGTAATAAGCTTGATGAGTCCTTTGGTGGATCTCAGCTGAGCAAAGAGACACAAGTGCCTGAAACTAACAGCTCAAGGGTAGAAAGTAGCTCTGCTGAGGTAAGTGAGCCTGCATCTTCTGAAGAATCGAGTTCTATAGCTGAGGCTCCTGCTTCTGTTGAAACTACTGAGTTTGTATTTTCCGATGTGAACTATAAAGAAGGCAATGTAGTCCCTGATGCAGCAGAAATGATCTTATCAGGCTTTCAAAGTAAAGATAATAAATACGTCGTTAGTGATGGCTATTACAAACATTCCAGTGATAATAATGATAAAGAACAAAGAAATGAGATTTTAAACGAGGATGAGTTTAAAGCATTTTACACTATGCGAATTGCTCAGTTTGCAGGCTGTAGAGTCTGGAAAGATGATTCAGGAAGAGAGCTTACAGTTAACCCTACAACCTGTGATGTAACTATTGATGGTAAGCAAAAAATCTTTGGATCAATTGTTGATGCAGATAATAATCACACTAAGTTTTCTTTAAGTGGTGCTCCTGATTCTCATATAACTTTACAATTGCTTGATAAAGATTCACTTATATATGATGAAGGTTCGGGGCCAGTGACTTTTAAAAAGGTTGGCGAGAAGCCCATTCCTTATATTTTGTATTTAGATTTTGTACCAGAAGATGCATATAACGACCAGCTGTTTAAGCTCATGCGTGTGCTTAAAGAAAAAGTAATGAATAACTATCCAAAAACAAACATTATTGGCTTATATGAATACGAATCATCAGGTGATGGCACTTATAGATATAAGCTTTTACCAGCATCAATAGCGCCAGATATAGCGGAATGTAAGGTAATTTATAATGAGGGCGAAAAATCTTGGACAATTAATTTAACTGAAAATTTCCCTAAAGAATATCAAAAGCGCTACTTTAAGGATAAGTAATATCATGAATAGATTATTGAATCTTTTGTTCGTATTTATAATAACTTTCTCATCTCTTATCTTATCTGCCTGTGCTAATACTCAGCAAGCTAAAGAGGCGGACTCAAGTTTAAGTGAAAGTACTGCAAGCGCGGAGAGTGTATTAGCTAGTGTGAGCGCCGAAGAATCCACATTTACTGTAAGCGCTAATGACGAAGAAAAAGAAACTGTAACCGTTAATATTACTCCTGCTAAGCCAGTAGATTATAAGAGTGATCAACAAATTGAAGATGAGTACAGAGAGTATCTGAAGAATGATTTTCATATTGTTGATGATAGACTGCAAGTGAATATTGATAACTTTGGATACATAGATGGCACCGGCAGTAAGGGACCCGAAGGTCGACAATATTATCTTTCATCTTGGGGTCTTAAGGCCTATAGCCTTTTTAAAGTTTGTAATTTCTTAGGACAAAGCATTTGGGAAGATGATGAGGCAAACAGAATTACTGTAAGTCCAAATAGCTGTATTGTGACATTTAACGATCTGACTATGAATATGATTACCAGCTATGCTTTCGAAAATGGTTTTGCAAGCTACCCTGGTGACGATGGAAACGATCTATACTATTTTTATCCCATAGATGAAAATACACTTGAGTTTAAACACGATTCTGGTATGCATTCGATTTTTAAAAGAGTTGGTCAAACTAACTATAAGTATAAATTCCTATGTGATCCTGACGTTTTGCAAACATGTCAGGATTCATTTATGCTGGCAGCCCCTACTATGGAAAAGATTTTTAATGAAAGATTTCCAAAGTCTAGGTGGTTTAATTTTGCTCTAGCAGAGGGTGATTATGGTCCAAATGTCGTACCTCTGCAATTTCACTGTAATCAAGAAGGCGATTTATTTTCTGGCATTATGACACTTAATACTAAAACGCATGAGGTAAGAATAGAAAAGTGGTATAGCTATTACGACATGAACTTTGCCAACGGCTAGCACCCATAAGACAACTTTAAGCCCCAAAAACTCTAAATAAGTTACCAACGTTTAACAATTGATACTATTTGTGTAACAATTTATTCATTTATCTTGATATTCATTCTCACTTACTCTACAGTTAGTAGTATCTGTTATATAAGCAGAAAATAAGGGAGGACAGAAATGTCAGACGTAAGTAGAAGAGACTTCTTACGCGGTGCAACTACGGGAGCTGTTGCACTTGGAGGTCTATCTGTTCTAACTGCATGTGGAGGTGCAGAAGGAGCAAAACCAGAGGCTGAGTCTAAACCTGAAGAAGCTAAGACTGAAACAAAGCCAGCAGAAAAAACCGAGACAAAAGCTGCGGAGGCGGAGAAGAAAGTGTTTAAGCAAGAAAAATTCCCAAGTGCAGAAACTTCACCAAACATGAATGTTGTGACTGATTCTGAGACTAAGGTAGGAACCACCTACGAAAACTTGCTATCAGCAATCCAGGGTGAGACAAACGCTAAGGCAAAGTACGAGATGTACTCAAAGATTGCAAAAGATGAAGGCTTTGATAGAGCTGCTCGTCTTTTCCAATGTACTGCTGATGCAGAGCAAATTCACATTGATCTTGAGTTTGACCTCGCATCAAAGATGGACTCAAGCACCAAAAAGCCTGAGCCACAACTTCCAGCAGAAGAGCCAACTGATCTTAACCTAATCTCAGGTGTTAAGGGCGAGATTTATGAGACCAGTGATATGTATCCATCATTTATCAAAAAGGCTCAAGAAGAGGGCGAGAAGGAAGCTGTAGAGGTATTCTCTCGTGCTAAATTTGCTGAGGCATATCATGCAGAGCGTTATTCAGGTCTTTATGCAGGTCTTGGTATTAACGATGAGAACGTTCAATACTTCTTATGCCCTGTATGTGGTTACATCCACGAGGGCCCAACTGATGATATTGAGGTTTGCCCAATTTGTCAGGCACCAGCAAGCTCATTTAAGGCTTACTAAGATTTAAATACTTTTAAGTGTTTTCGCCGGTAGCTATCACTTGATAACTACCGGCGTTTTTTATTTTACAATAAATGAAATAATAACTGGGGTCTTATCGGCAGGAACAGTATCCTTGTTAAGGGTAAAGCTAATACCATCTTTTTCATCAGCGCCAAGCATATGAGTATGGTTAGATGAAATACCTGCAGGACAAGACATCATACAAGAGATACAGCCAGTTTTGAGTTCTTTTTGAGTATCGTAGTTACCACCAAAGCGCATATCGATATCCTGCTTTGATGAGTCGTCTACAACTTCACTTACCGTGTAGCTTTTATCGTTTCCATCAAACTGGAATTGTACGTCGAGGGCATCCCCTTCAACCTGTACTTTGCCAGCAGTATCACCAGTTACATTGTTTCCAGCTTTTAGCCCTAAGCTTTCAAGTGCATCATGAAAATCAAGGGCATCAGCTTCAGAGATAAACATCGCGTTTTTACCTTGTGATCCATGGCTTGATGCAACCATATGCATGGTTGACTCATCTTTAAACTTCTCGTTAACTAAGGCATAAATCTTTATCGTCTTGTTGGCCTTATCAACAACAAGTGGTTGCTCTTTTGTTGGCACGCTTGCATCTGCGCTCGCATTAGAATCGGGCTTTTCTTGAGTTTGAGCTGTAGGCTCAGCTTGTGTTGTAGGCTCTGCACTTTGTTCAGTTGTTGCAGGAGCACCGCAGGCTGCAAGCATGAGTGTTGCGCCAAAGAGTGCGCTTATCAGTAATTTTCTTTTCATATCTTTCCACTTCTCGGTTGACATAAAGCCTATTGTAATATTAAGGATTATTGATATCAAGAATTAAATAAGGCTAATTCTTTAAGGCCTTACTTTTTTATAAAGGCGCCAATGAGCTTGGTTTCAAGATGTTTAAAGTAAATATCAGGGACAATGCCAAAATCTTTAAGCACAAGGTTAATGAGGCTTTTACTTATAAACTCTGCAGCAAAATGCCCTTCATTTTTACCAAGCTTGCGAATGCGCTCAGCCCCTCGTAGCTCCTGATGAATAAGGGGAGTGTACACCTTATACAGATAGGCACTCAGTGGCTCTTTATCCAAGGATGCCATTACGTTTTTGTAGTAAGGAGCATGTTCAAGTAAAACGCGTTTAATATCTAAAAAGATCTCTCTTCTATAAATAGCAAGTTGTAGGTACTTTCTATCCTTTGCGTCTCGCTCAAACGTTAAGGTATCTTTTGACTCATGCTCAGTTAAATAGGTATGAAGTTGGTAGGCAAATATCCAACAAATTAAGTCCTCTCGATTGGCAAAATTTTGGTAAAAGGTTTTGCGGTTAATTTGTAAGGCGCTACAAAGTTCTTGGACGCTAATTTGGTAGACACTTTTGTTCACAGAACGTTCAAAAAAGGTATCAATTATTCTCCATCCAGAAGGAGAGATAGCAAAATTTATGTCCCTGCTCACTAAATTCTCCATTTACTTAAAAAATAAATAAACACAGTTAAATGCCTTATAGAGTGTAGTAAGTCTTTTCTTCTTACGTGGAACCTTTCCTGCTATGTTTGCACTCGATAAATTTGGCAGACGACCAGTTGTAATGGTAAGTCTATTTTTTATGGCAGTGGGACTTTTGATTTTAGGTCTTGCTCCTACACCAACTGTCATAGTAATATTTGTGGGCTTTTTACTGTATGCACTCTTTAGTGGTGGTCCGGGTACTCTTCAGTGGCTCTACCCAAATGAGATGTTCCCAACAGAAATTAGAGCTACCGCAGTTGGTATTGCTATAGGATTTTCTAAAATTGGAACAATAGTGTCAATCTATTTAACACCTGTTGCAATTGAGCTTTATGGTGTTCAATTTACTATGATGATTGCAGCTGGCTTAGTAATCTTAGGACTCTTGCTTTCATTTAAGTTTGCGCCTGAAACTAAGGGTAAATCTCTAAGCGAGACGAGCCAACTTTAAGAGCTAAACTTTCAATAGAACTCAAATGAATGGGGGTCTTTATGGTCCCCATATTAGATTCCATACTCACGATTCAAGATGCCGTCAACTTCGTCAGTGCTATATGTTTTACCAGCAAGTATAGTATCATAACCTTTTTGAAGTGCCTTATCGAGCTGATCCTTAGTCATTTCATTGGTAGTAAGTGATTGAATGGCTTCTAGAATAATGCCATTTAGATCTTTAAAATAAATAGCCTTTGATTCACCAAAACCGTACTTTCTTGAATCATAATACTGAGGTTCTGAGAGTGTTTCAACACCATGGGCTAATAGATGCGTATAAAATTCGTCAATATCTTTAACTTCAAAACATAACTCTGAAATAGAGGTTTTAAAAAGGGACGCCTCATCAAATTCAGGAGCAAAATTTTCAAATTGTATCAGCTCTACATCAGAGCCAGAAGGATTAGGATCAAAAGTGAGATAAGCTACACGTGCTGTTGCGTTTTTACGAGCAAATAGGTTATCAGTTTCTTTTCCGTCCATCCTCATCTGTCCCTTGTAATAGAGCCCAAGTATATCTCTGTAAAATGCAATTGATCTCCCAAGATCTGAAACGGTTAAACCTATGTGCGCTACATTCTTAATCATTTTCAGGTCCTTATCTATGTGAAGGATTGAGTCTTGTCGTAAGTGTAGCATTCTAAAAAAATAAGGGATGCTGATTTGTATCAACATCCCTTGAGAAATTTTTTGCTTACATCTACTATCTACAATATTTGATAGAATGTAATCAACATGACCGGTACCGCTGATATGTTTATCTATCAGCCCAGGGCCGGTCTTCATTTTATATGGATTGTTCTTTATGAGGGGAGTGCGAGGATATCCTCGTTTGCTCCCAACACAAGGATTCTTTTATTTGGATCTAGCGGAATATTTGGATCTATCATCTCTATAAATTTACTATCTTCAGTAAATCCAATTACGGTTACATTATAATTTTGCCTAACCTTAAGCTCTGATAAACTTTTGTGTGCCCAGGAGTCTGGGAGCTCAATTTCAGCAAGAGACATATTATCCAGGATTTCGTAATTGCTAAAAATTCCCTGCTTGGCATAGTGCATAGCCACGCGTTTAGCCATATCGCGCTCAGGAAATATAACCTCATCTGCGCCAATTTTCTCTAACAGCTGAGCCTGATTTAAGCGTTCAGACTTTGCAACAATTTTTTGTGCCTGAGCATCCTTTAGATTAGACGTTATCTCTAAAGAAGACTGAAAGTCATTGGAGATGCAAACAAAGCAGGCATCAAAATCATCTACACCAAGTTCTAGGATTGTATCCATGTCGCAGCAATCACCAACTAGCACTTTGCTTACACTGTCTGCATAGGGAGTAACTTTTGCTTCGTTTTTATCGATAAGTAATACGGAGTGACCATAATCTGTTAAATCTTGAGCTAGAGAGCATCCAAATTGTCCAGCACCAATAATTAAGTAATCCATATCTATCCAATCAGTATTTTTGCCGGAGGATTCTTTATCTTTTCGCTGCTATAGGATTTAGTCGCTGCTAAAAAGATGGATAAAGATCCTACGCGCCCAATAAACATTAAAAGTATTAATGCAAGCTTAGAATCCCAGGTCAAACTTGAAGTAATGCCAGTGCTCAGACCCACCGTTGAAAGAGCAGAGGTGCATTCAAATATCGCGTCCGTAATAGAGACGCCATGGATGGTGAGAAGTAAGCTACACAGGGCAAGCACGCTTAAAAACATTGCAATTGTTGCAAATACTTTAAGAAGATCTGCCTGTTCAATTCTATACCCAAGTAAATTTACACTTTGCTTTTTGGAAAGGTAGGCCTTAAGACCTGCAAGCATAATGGCGCTTGAATTAATTTTAAATCCACCACCCGTTGAGCCTGGGGCTGCACCTATAAACATGAGGAGGATGGTTAGAAGCAAACCTGCTTGTGACATTGTCTGAATGTTTGCAGTATTAAAGCCCGCTGTTCTTGGAGTTACTGCAGCAAACCAAGAATTAAGTACAATCTCTTTGAGCTTCATAAATTGTAGCGAATGAGAAGACTCAATAAAGAAGAATGCTAAAAAGGATATGATGAGCAAAAATCCGGTTGAGTAGATAACAAGCTTGGAATGAAAACTAAACTTTTTGAGTTTAAATCTATGTTCAACGCAGTCGTTTAAGACGATAAAGCCAATACCACCAATAATAATTAGAAAAGATATTGTGAGTACAATTAATGGGTCGCTTCTAAAACGAATGAGGGAGGTGCCGGGGTTATAGTAACCAGAGAGGTCAAATCCTGCATTACAAAAGGCAGATACTGCATAAAAGAGAGAAAACCACGAACCTTGTCTAAACCCAAAGCTTGGAATAAAGCGTATGGCTAAGAGTAAGGCTCCAATGAGCTCAATGCTAAAGGTGATAAGGAGGACTCTCTTTATAAAGGTTTTAGAATCTTTAAGTTTAAAAGAGCCAAGGGCATCTACTATATAGCTGCGCTCTTTAAGATTAAGCTTTTTGCCAATTGCGCTCATTGCTCCAAGTACAATGGTGATAATTCCAAGTCCACCAATTTGAATTAATAGGAGTATGACAAGCTGTCCAAAGAAATTAAATTGACTAGCTGTGTCATAGACTACTAGACCAGTAACACAGGTAGCGGAGGTAGCAGTAAAGAGTGCATCCATAAATGGAGTAAACTGCCCGCTATTTGATGAAAAGGGTAGACATAGGAGCACTGTGCCTACTAAAATGACAAATGCAAAGCTTACTATAAGCAGCTGCAAGCCATTTAATCTCTTAAGAAACTTCAATAAAGTCTCCTATAAGCCAAGCGTTTCAAGACGCTTTAAAGTATAAAAGATATTAGCACTTGCAAGAGTTTTGTAAAGAGCTTGGTTTTTAAAGTTAAGCGTTCAACCGAACAATTCTGGACTTTAAATATTCAGATAAGGCTGGGTCAGTGCAGAATACCCTACATGCTTTCATGCCTCTTGTCATAAGTGTTCTGTAGGTATTTTTTATTAAGGTATCTGCAATGTCATGAGCTTTCTCAGGCTCGGTCTTTGAGAGTGTTTTTAATCCCTTGAGAGAGTGGTCGGTTTTTGCGCGCTTGCTAGGATCAGTAACAATTTCTCCGTTCTCATAGCGCAAGTCGGGTCCAATAATTACTCCTACGTAGTCAAATTCAAGACCTTGGCTTGTGTGAATACAGCCAATCTGGTTGACTGAATTTTCATCAATAGCCCAAATAGTATTATTTGCATTCCAACTAAGTGCAAATTTATAGTCTTCAATAATTATGTCAGGTTTGTCTGGATTTGAGCGATTAATCATTGTCTACTCCCAACAATAACCTGCAAGCATACGAGCTTTATTGTCTTCTTTGTTTTTGTATGCAACCCATTTATATACTTCATTAGGCGAGTCTAAAACTTCAAAATCAAAATCGATATCTAAAATTGGGTGAGCAGTATGCCTAATTTCGAGCACGTCATCAGTCCAGGCAAGAATGCCGTCTGAGCCGCTACACCTAAATTGTGAGGCAAGTTCATTCATGTGAATTTTGGCACCGGCTTTTTGTGCATAATGTTTAATAAGCTCAACGGTGCCTATGTCATCAGTAGTAACACGCTGATCTTCATCAATAAAAAAACCGTAAATTTAGACGAGTTAATTATATCTTCAAGTTGGTTAGTTCCAGCTTTTTCATACTGAGATCGTTCGATTAAGCGGTGCGCTTCATCTACTTGCACTGCTATTTAAAAAGTAGACACTAAAGAGGTATTTCTAGAAGACATCCTG
>JASBYZ010000045.1 GCA_029983705.1 Coriobacteriales bacterium | reverse complement strand
TACCCAGGTTGATAAGGCAGAGTCAGAGCGTGAGCTGTGCTATAAGATAAACGCCTTATCAAGTAAGTTTTTTGCAGAATATGCAGCGCGGGCTGAGGCAAAGATGTTTTTAGTTTCCACAGACTATGTCTTTGGGGGCACAGGTGACACTCCTTATAAAGAGCAGCTTTCAGATGAAGAGCCCCTCAATGTCTACGGGAAATCTAAAAAAGAGGCAGAAGGCTACCTTGCAGATTCTGGTATAGCGGGCGCTATTATAAGGACATCCTGGGTGTTTTCGCATGGGGCTAAAAACTTTATAGATACCATGATTGGCCTGAGTAAAAACCATAGCGAGCTTGGAGTCGTGTCAGACCAAATAGGTTCTCCAACTAATGCAGATGACCTTGCGCTTTGCATCTATCACCTCTTAGATCTTAACTACGATACGCTTAAGATAATACACGCAACTAATGAGGGATTTTGCAGTTGGTATGAGCTTTGTGCCTATGCCTTTATGCAGCTTGGCATTGATACCAAGCTTAATGCCCTAAGGAGTGAAGACTTTAAAACTGCAGCGCTTCGACCTAAAAATTCACGACTTGATAAGAGCTTTTTAGCTCAACATAATTTAGCCATGCCATCGTGGCAAGATAGCGTTAATAGATACCTACTTAAGCGCGGGAGATAAGAGATGCCAATTAAGTCTATTACCAGCTTAGATATTGAAGGGCTCAAGGTAATTACTCCACAGGTCTTTGGGGATAGCCGCGGTTACTTTAAAGAGCACTATGTGATGCGCGAATACCGTGAAGCGGGAATTGAGACTAATTTTATTCAAGATAATGTATCTAAATCAACAAAATCAGTGTTGAGAGGCCTGCACTTTCAAATTAACTTTCCTCAGGCAAAGCTTGTGAGCGTGCTTAGTGGTGCAGTTTATGACCTTGCACTTGATTTAAGAGAAGGGTCTCCTAGTTTTGGTGAGCACTATGGTCTTATCTTAAGTGAAGAAAATCACAAGCAGTTTTATATTCCAGAAGGATTTGCCCACGGCTTTTGTGTCCTATCTGACACGGCAATCTTTAGCTATAAGTGCTCAGATTACTATCATCCAAACGATGAGGGCGGCATTTATTTTAATGATCCTAAACTTAATATTTTGTGGCCAGATACCGGCGAAAATTATATATTAAGCGATAAAGACAAGCTCTGGCCAAGCTTGGATGACTATCTTAAGAACAAGCTTCATGGATAAGACGCTCAGTAAAAATTTAGCTTATACCATATTTTCTAACTTTGCCTCACTGATGGTATCAGTGGCAATAACTCTGCTCGTACCAAAGCTTGTTGCTGTAGATACCTATGGCTACTGGCAGCTCTATTTGCTCTTTGCATCCTATATTGGCTTTGCACACTTTGGCTTACTTGATGGCATCTACCTTAAATTTGGGGGATATACCTGGGAAAAGCTTGATAAGTCGCTTTTGAAGTCTCAAGCGATTGTGCTTATAGTTCTCCAGTGTATAGTTGCGCTCTGCATATGTATCTACTCATTTTTCTTTGTGGATGAGGCAAGTAGGCAAATAATCTTTTTTGGCATATCTCTTGCCTTAATTATTGCAAACCTTCAAACCTACTGCTCGTATTTGCTGCAGGTATCAAACCGTTTTGATGACAATGCCCGCATAAACATTAGCTATTTGCTGGTTTATGGTATTGGCCTTATTACGGTAGCGCTTTCACCTTATAAAGAGCTTCCTTTGATGATTTCTGCAGATCTTTTGGGCCGCTTGTTGGCGCTATGCTTGGGCGCTTATTACATTAGAGATATCTTGCGCGCAGATACCTCTTTAAGTAAAGCAAGTCTCTTAGAGGCCTTTGATAATATCAAGATAGGTATCAATTTACTTATTGCAAACCTTACCGGCTCTTTAATTGTAGGAGCAGTTTCTTTTAGTGTGGAGACATTCTGGTCTATTGAGACCTTTGCCCGCATAGCGCTCGCGCTTTCTCTCTCAAACTTTGTTATGGTATTTATGAACGCAGTGGGTATGGTAATGTTTCCACTTATTAGACGCACTGAACAAAGCAAGATTGCTGCGCTCTATTTAAAAATGCGTAAGTTTTTACTTATCTTTTTATCGACCGTGCTTATATTTTACTTCCCGGTAGCAGCACTTCTTGGTATGTGGCTTCCAAAATACCAGGTCTCACTCCATATATTTGCAATCGTATTTCCGATGATTTTATTTGAGGGGAGAAGAAGCCTGCTTGCTACCCCTTATATGAATGCGCTTAGACTTGAAAAGAAAACTCGCACGGCCAACATTGTGACCTTTTTAGTTTCTTTGAGCTTAGCGCTTATATTTGGAGCCTTTGTTCACTCTATTGAGCTTATGGTGGTATCTTTGGTTGCCTGTCTTGCGCTCAGGAGCTTTTTGCTTGAATATTACTTAAGCAAAAAAATGGACATTAAACCTGTACGCTATGGGATCTATGAAGTGGTACTTGCAGCAAGCTTTGCGCTAATTGCCTACAGGCTACCACTAATTTATGGCTTTATTGCATATGGGCTTATTGTTGTAATCATTATTGTGCTAAACAGGCACCAGATAGCATCTGCGATACGCCTGCTTATGTCATCTAGATCATAAAGAGGGAGTTTATGGCTGCCACCCAAGGTCATACTAAATTTAAGAATGGGCTAGTAAGCATTATTACCCCGCTTCACAATGCTGAAGATTTTATTGGGGAGACAATAGAGTCAGTGCTTAGCCAAAACTATACACATTTTGAGATGCTTATTGTAAATGATCACTCAACTGATAGCTCTCAAAAGATAGTAGAGGACTACTGTAAAAAAGATAGCCGTATAAAGCTGTATGACTCTGATGGATACGGAGCTGCAGTAGCGCGAAACCTTGCCTTGCGTAAAGCTCAAGGAGAGTTTATAGCCTTTTTAGATTCAGATGATTTGTGGCTTTCAAACAAGCTTGAGCGCCAACTTGCCTTTATGAATGACAAAGAGATTGACTTTAGCTATACGCCCTATGAGTACATTGATGAACATTCAAAACCATTAGGCATCGTAAGAGAGGTTCCAGAAACTATCGACTACCACTCAAGTTTAGTGGGATGTAGAATTGGCTGCTTGTCGGTGGTTTATCGCCATGAAAAAGCACCTCACATTCAAACGGCAGACCTTAAGAAAAGAAACGATGACGCGCTTTGGCTTCGAATCTTTAAACATATTGATAAGGGATACCGCTTAAACGAGGTCTTATGCCTCTATCGCAAGTCATCCAATTCCTTATCATCAGGTTCCAAGCTCAAACTCCTTGGTCACCACTACCGTCTCTATAGAATTAATGAGGGCTTTGGTGTCTTAAAGAGCCTGCTCTACACCTTCTCCAATGTTCTTGTGTATCTTGATGTAAAGAAAAACTTCGAACACCCAACTAACAGATAAGAAGTAGCCTATGAAGATTAGCGTTGCAGGACTTGGATACGTAGGATCCCCACTTGCCTGCTTACTTGCACAATATAATCCAGTGTGTGCCTACGATATTGTAAAAGATAAGGTAGACCTCCTAAACCTTAGAAAGCCTCCTGTGGGCGATAAGGACTTAGGGAACTTTCTTGCAAACACTACTCTTGATTTACATGCAACACTTGATCTACAAGAGGCCTTTGAATCTGCAGAGTTTTTGATTATTGCAACTCCAACTGACTACAATGCAGATACTGATTCATTTAATACCAAGTCAATTGAGTCAGTGATTGAACTTGCGCTCAGTTATAACAAAGAGATTGCCATTTTTATTAAGTCTACAATTCCTGTGGGATACATTGAGGATATTAGAGAGCGCTATGCTCATGAGCGTATTTATTTCTCGCCAGAGTTTTTACGAGAGGGAAGAGCGCTCTATGACAACCAGTATCCTTCCAGAATTATTGTGGGCGGAGATAATGAGGATTGTAAAACATTTGCAGGCCTGCTCTCTGAGATTGCACTAGAAAAGGTGCCTGTGCTGTTTATGGGAACAGAGGAAGCTGAGGCGGTAAAGCTTTTTGCAAATAGCTACCTTGCTACTCGCGTGGCATTTTTTAATGAGCTTGATACCTACTGTGAATCACGAGAACTTAAAAGCTCAGACGTTATAAAAGGAGTAAGTTTAGACCCTCGAATTGGAGACTTTTATAACAACCCATCCTTTGGTTATGGTGGTTACTGTCTTCCAAAAGATACCAAACAGCTCAAGGCTAACTTTAAAGACATCCCCTCATCAATGATTTCTGCGGTTGTTTCTGCAAATGATATCCGCAAGCAGTTTATTTCTCACCAAATTATTAAGAGTGGCGCAAAGCGCGTGGGAATTTATCGCCTGACTATGAAAACTGGAAGCGATAATTTTAGGTCCTCGTCTATTTTTGATGTGATTGAACACTTAAAAGCAGGTGGACTTGAGCTCTATTTGTATGAGCCACTTTTGGATGAGACAAGCTTTGAGGGTATGAAGATAGTAAAAGACTTTGAAGAATTTGCAAAGTCTGTGGACTTAATTGTTGCTAACAGATATAACAGTCAACTTGTAAACTATACTGACAAATTGTACACGAGAGATATTTTTAAGCGAGATTAATTCTAGATTGACTATGAAGATCGAACACCTCTTATCAACAAGAGATTTTGAAGGCACAGCCCTACTTGAGCGTATGGCTATTGCAAGTGACATCCTGGTTATAAACCAGGTGCAAGATGTGCCTGAAAAAGCGTATGAGGAGTTTGATTTTAAGGGAAATCGTGTGCGTGTGTATAGCTATCAAGAGCGCGGCATTGGTATTTCAAGAAAGCGTGCTCTAGCCCATGCACAAGGTGATATCCTGCTCTTTTGCGATGATGATATGAAATACAGGTATGGCTATACAAAAATAATTAGCGATACCTATGAGCGTATGCCTGAGGCTGACCTCATATTTTTTAAGGTTGACAGGATTCACAGTGGTATTCGCCCTCAGGCTCACCAAAGTTATGGAATACGTCCGGTAAAGTTTTTTAATGCCCTTCGCTATGGTGCCATTAACATAAGCATGAGGCGTGCCTCTGTAGAGCACATGAATTTGGATATCGATGAGAGATTTGGCTCTGAGCTCTTTAAGTCTGGAGAGGACTCGGTATTTATAGCAGACAGCCTCTCTAAGGGTGCTAAGCTTTACTCATCATCAGAGTCTATTGCAAGCGTAGACCTCTCTGAGTCTTCCTGGTTTAGAGGTTATAACAGGTATTACCTGCAAAATCGCGGAGCAATTTTTTACAGGGTGTCACCCAGATACTTCAAGGTGCTCTGCGCACAGTTTGCACTGAGAAGAGAGGATCTCTTTGGTGAGGAATACAGCTTTAGTCGTATGATGGACTTAATGGAGCAGGGCAAACAGGTATTTAAGAGAAGCTTTGAGGATAAGTAATGAAACTTCTTGTGACGGGTGGAGCAGGCTTTATTGGCTCCAATTTTGTTATCAAATCTTTGCGGGTGAAAAAAGATCTTGAAATTATTGTCATAGATAAGCTTAACTATGCTGCACATCCTGATGCTATTAAGAATCTTGAGCGCTGCAAGCTTGTGGTGGATGATATCTGTAACAAAGATGCCGTGTTTGACCTGGTTAAAGAGGTGGATGCGGTAGTACACTTTGCGGCTGAGTCCCATAACGATAACTCGCTTAGAAATCCCTATCCCTTTATTGAGTCAAACATTGTAGGTACTACAAATATTTTGGAGGCCTGCAAAAACTATAAGGTACGCTTGCACCATATTTCTACCGATGAGGTCTTTGGTGACTTAGCCTTAGATGATCCTCACAAGTTTACTCGTTATACTCCTTATGCGCCCTCATCGCCCTATTCTGCCTCTAAGGCATCAGCAGATATGTTAGTGCGCGCCTGGGTGAGGTCTTTTGGACTTGAGGCAACAATTTCAAACTGCTCAAACAATTACGGACCTTACCAGCACATAGAGAAGTTTATTCCGCGCATGATTACTAACAGACTTATGGGAGTAAAGCCAAAACTTTATGGTGACGGGCTTAACGTGCGCGACTGGATTCATGTTGATGACCATATTGCTGGTGTATGGCTTATCTTAGAGAAGGGTGCACCTGGCCAAACCTACCTTTTAGGGGCAAATGGTGAGAAGTCAAACCTTGAGGTAGTTAAAACCCTCAATAGGCTTATGGGATATCCTGAAGATGATTATGAGCATGTGAAAGATCGGGCGGGACATGATAGGCGCTATGCAATAGATGCCTCAGATACCATAGCTGAGCTTGGATTTTCTCCTAAATATACCGATTTTGAAGCGGGCCTTAAGGCCACCATTAATTGGTATAGCGACCACCCTGAATTTTGGCACTTAGATAAAGAAGCTGTAGAGAATAGCTATAAACAGCAGGGCCAATAGCACAAAGCGCGTCCTAATAGCTATAATTATTCTTTACAGTATTCGAGCCTAGTATGCAATAAAGGAAGTGCGTACCATGGAACTTAATTTATCGCGTCGCGCGGCTTTCTTAGTTATATTTGATATCATTGCATGCTTTGCTGCCTTTAGTTTAGCGTATTTTCTTACCGGACAAGCGGTAGCCCTCTTAACTGATACTGATGCATTTTTTGTTATGGCACTGTTTGCGGTCATAAATGTTTTAGTCTACGGGGCTTTTCACCTCTATACCTCGCTATTTGAATTTGCAAATTTTAATACCTTAATGCAGGTATTAATTGCGGTAACGGTTGCCACCCTTATTGGAGCATTTATAAGCTTCGCCTTCTTTGTGCGCTTTCCTATACGCGTGCTTGCCGTAGGCTTTGTGCTTGAGCTATTGCTGGTGGGTGGAGTGCGTCTGCTCTACAGATTTTCGTATCGCCACACCAAATCTAAACTTGAGCTTGCCCCTAAGTCTGAGCGTCCAAGAACTATGATTGTGGGCGCCGGTGAAACTGGAGCTATGTGCATTAACCGTATGCTTACCGGGGATTATGCGATGCAGGGCATTCCTATTTTGGCAGTTGACGATGACCCACATAAGCAGGGGATGAGAATTTCTGGCGTTAAGGTAATGGGTAACCGTCATGACATCTTAAAGCTTGTTCAAGAGTTTGATATTGAACAGATTGTTGTTGCCATCTTAAGTGGCACCAGAAATAATCGAAGAGAAATCTTTACCATCTGCTCTGAAACTGATTGTAGACTTTTAACCCTTCCTGACGTAAAAGATTTGTCAGTAGAAGAAATTGGCGATATTGCGCTTAGAGAGGTAAACCTTTCTGACTTACTTGGCAGAAAAGAAATCGAGCTTGATAACCATATAGCTCAGTCCTACATTAAAGGTAAAACCGTTATGATTACCGGTGCAGGCGGGTCCATCGGTTCAGAGCTTGTGCGCCAACTGATAGCTGTTGAGCCAAAGAAGCTTATCTTTTTTGACATCTATGAAAACGGCGTCTTTGATTTACGAGGCGAGATTTTAGAAAAGCACCCTGACTGCGACATCACCATAGAAATTGGTTCAATTAGAGATAGAGCCCGCCTTGAAGAGGTCTTTAGCCAGCATAAACCTCAGGTGCTCTTTCACGCTGCAGCTCACAAGCATGTACCGCTTATGGAGGTTAACCCTCGTGAGGCGCTTAAGAATAATGTATACGGCACGCTTAATACCGTTGAGGTTGCAATAGAGCATAAGGTAGAGCGCTTTATTTTTATCTCTACCGATAAGGCCGTAAACCCTGCAAACGTAATGGGTGCTACCAAGCGCATGGGTGAAATGATTATTCAAGCCTATAACAGCAAGTCAGATACCTTATTTGCTGCGGTAAGATTTGGTAATGTCTTAGGCTCACACGGATCTGTTATTCCAATTTTTAAACGCCAAATTAAAGAGGGTGGACCTATTACGGTTACACACCCTGATATTGTGAGATACTTTATGACCATACCTGAGGCTGCACGCCTTATTATTCATGCGGGTGGCATGGCCTTTGGCGGAGAGATTTTTATTCTCAATATGGGTGAGCCAGTAAAGATTGTTGATTTGGCTAAAAATATGCTTAAGCTTTCTGGACTTGTAGAAGGTAAAGACATTGACATTGTCTACACTGGCTTAAGACCGGGCGAAAAGCTGTATGAAGAGCTCTTAAATGTTGGTGAGACTACACGCCCCACTGGAAACAAAGACATTATGATTTCTAAGGCGCAAAGCCCTGATTTTGATGAGCTGCAAGCACACCTCGAGTACCTTAAGGCATTTATGTCAAAGCCAAATGCAGAGGTAAAGCAAGCCTTAGAAAAATGTGTTCCAACCTATACTCATCAAGATATTGAGGTTTTGACCTCAAAAAACTAGCCGTAAGGGCTTAGAGACTGTAATTGCGCTTGCTATTTGCGTGTTTTCATTGGTAAATTTTACTTGTAAGGGATGTTGGTACAGATTCTCATTTTAGGGAAGCTGTATTAGGCATTGGAGAGTATGCTATGAAAAAAAGAAATGATCGCCACGAGTATATTCGCAAAGTTATCCGCGATAAGCACATCAGAACGCAGCGTGCACTCGTAGATGAACTTTTGCAAGCAGGTTTTAAGTGTACTCAAGCTACCGTTTCTCGAGATATCACCGATCTTGGTCTTCAAAAAATTAATGAAGGTTACTATGTACTCTCAGAAGATATACATCTGCAGCGAATGGTTAAAGATCTCGTAGAAGAAGTGCGAATGACAGGAAACCTGGTCTTAGTTAAGGCTTCTCCTGGAACTGCACCTGGAATTGCTGCAGCCCTTGATGGCTCAGAGCTCCCGCAAGTTGTGGGTTCTGTAGCGGGCGATGATACAGTCTTAGTAATCTGCGATAATGAAGAGGATGCAGAGTCATTTAGGAAAGAAATAGAAAAACTAAGACAAAAGTAGTGGGTTCATGAAACAAATTAACTTAATAAAGATTATCTACCTTGTGGGCATCAGTATCATGATTGTCCTCTTATATTTTGCGCCGTTTATAAAGATGACGCCCTACGGAGCAGATGAGGTGATTGTAAGCTTTAATCAGCTGGTAAACGGGGGGTCTCCCTATTTAATGAGCGGGTCTAAGCTTGGAAACATTGCAGCTATGTCTGCAATTGCACTTTTAATTGCGCTCTTTTTACCAAACTATCAAAAGACTGAGTGGCCACAAATTCGTGTGACCTTAATGACGGTTATCATGCTCTTTGTGTTTGTGGTAGCCATCTCATTTCCACTTATGCAAGCCTTTAGTCTTATTACCGGCCTTGTTGAGGCGGGCACTAATCTTTATAAGGTATCTGCTGCATGGGGTGCCTACGCTGTTGCATATCTTGGTATAGGCCTTGCATTTTTCATGGTCCTTACCTGCATTCCAGCAATAAGAAGACGTCTTGGTAATGTTGAATCACTTGAAATTACTGAGTAACTACTAAGCTAAAATAAGCTTATAAAAAATGCCCGGGGTGAAGAAATCACCTCGGGCATTATTGTTTCTAGTAGCCGTATGGGGCAAAGAAGCCGCCGCCACTGTCAGAGTCTTGGCGTCCATTACTTGGCTGGTACTCATCATAGAAGCCGCCGCCACTATCTTGTTGATAGCCTGGCTGCTGCTGAGGTTGTTGCTGCTGTCTGCGGTGCTGGTTACCGTAGATGTTATTGAGATCATCACTGGTAAAGAGGTCCTCAAGGGTCTCTCCGCCTTCTTTACCCTTAGAGATATAGACTAAGATCTCATGCGTATCATGGTTTACATCTGCCTTAACCACAGATCCTGCAGGAACTACTGGGTCAAATACCGATACCGTAGCAATGCCATATCCAGGATACTTTTGACTTAACTCTCCAATTGCAATTGAAGATTCTTGTGCTGAGCTGCTTGTTTGAGTGCTCTCTTGAGCCTGTGCGCCCAAGTCCCACTCGCTCGAGTTCTTATACTCTGGCTCTGGTGCAGTTGGGAAGTCTTGTCTTGGAAGCCCCTTCATAGCCTTGGTCATGTATGCCTTAAAGATAGGGGAAGGAAGCTTTCCGGTGGTACCAAGAGCACCGTTAAATCTAATCTCTGCTTCTTGGCGATACCCTATCCATACTGCAGTTGAGTAAGAGGTGGTATATCCTACCATCCAAAGGTCACGAACATTTTGAGAGGTACCAGTCTTACCTGCGTAAATGTGATTATCGTTAGGGTTTGCATACTTAGCAGTACCGTTTGTTACAACGCCTTTTAATACATCATTTGTAGCGGCCGCAACATCTTCATCGATAACACGCTTAGAGGTATCTTCTTGAGAGAAGATGACCTGGCCTTTTCTGTCAACTACCTCAGTGATCGCTACAGGGTCTCTGTGAATACCACCGCTTGCAAGGGTAGCAAATGATGAGGCAAGCTCAAGAGGTGAGGTACCAAATACACCCAAGGATACGGACTCTACCTGCTGAAGTGGGGAGGTAATTCCCATTGCCTTAGCAGTTTCAACCGTAGCTCCTGCACCAATTTCATGGGATACACGAGCGTATGCAGTGTTTAAAGATCTCCAGGTGGCCTCACGAAGGGTAATGATGCCTGCAGACTCATTAGCGTAGTTTTGTACGGTCCAGTTTTCAGAGATTTGAGCAGGAGAGTTGGCGTTAACCATAGTCTCAGGACTCATGCCTTCCTGAATTGCTGCAACTAAGGTAAATACCTTAAATGCAGAACCTGGCTGTCTTTTAGCTTGAGTTGCAAGGTTAAATTGGTCCTTCTCGTAATTTTTACCGCCCACCATAGAAACGATGTGGCCGTTATTAACATCTACTGAGATAAGAGCGCCCTCGAGCTTCTCGGCATCACCAATAACACCCTTAATGGACTCCTCAGCGTATTGTTGAAGCTCTGGTTTGATGGTTGTTTTAACCGTAAGTCCTGATTTAAAGAGGACGTCTTGGTTAAACTCATCAAGCAAAATTGACTTTACGTAGTCAACAAAGTAAGGGTACTTATAGGTACCGTTTTTAGTAGGTGGATTATAGTTAAGTTTGATTTCTTCTTTAGTTGCCTCTTGATACTGCTGCTCAGAGATGTCACCTGCATCTCTCATTCTTCTTAGCACAGTGTCACGACGCTGAAGTGCTAAATCCATATTATTGGTTGGGTCAAGCTTTGATGGAGACTGAGGAATACCAGCTAAAAGGGCTGACTCGGCAAGGCTTAAATCTTTAGCATCCTTACCAAAATAAGTTTGAGAGGCAGCCTGGATACCGTAGGCACCAGAGCCGTAATAAATAGTGTTGAGATACATCATTAAGATCTCATCTTTGCTGTATTGCTTTTC
>JASBYZ010000044.1 GCA_029983705.1 Coriobacteriales bacterium | reverse complement strand
CGGTGTTGGTCCAAAAACAGCACAAGCAATTATTGATGAACGAAAAAAAGGAGCTTACAGCTCAATAGAAGACATATGTCGTGTGAGCGGGATAGGAGAAAAGAAGTTTAGTAAGATGAAAGAGCACATATGTGTTTGATACAGATACTCACCCTAAGCGACCACACATCTCACTTCTCTTTATAAGCTTCATCTTTATTTGGCTTGAACTTGCATTCTTACTTGAAGCGCTGCTTATAAAAGAGGCGCACTTTGTAGCTCTCTCTATCCTTGGGGCTTTAGTATGTATGGGCATATTCTATTACCTTCAAGCATTAAGAGGTCTTTTACTTTCACTTGGGCTTATTTTGCTCTCAGCTGTGCTTGCTATCACGCAAACATACTCATTTGATGAGAGTAAAACTAAACTTAAAGAGTTGAGTGCTCAAAACCTGGCTATAGAAATAGCTTCAGACATATCTTATTCAAGCTATAAAAACTCATATACGGTAAAGCTCTTAGAAAGCGGAGCCCTTATAAAACTTGAGATTGACCCAAAGATGAGTGAGCTTTATTTAGGTGAGCGCTTCTATGTAAGTGGTGCATTTAAGGACTTTGGTGAGAGCTTTTGGGAAAAAATTTATACACGCCAAGGAATAGTTTCAAGCTACACGCTTACACGTATAGAAAGCTCAATTAAAACTGAGCAGAGCCTAGTATCTCCCATACTAAACTTACGAAAGCAGCTGCTACACATTGTAGATCCTCAAAAAAGTGAAGCGCGTTCCTTATTTGCAGGCGTTGTCTTAGGTTATAGTTCAGATCTAAAGACGCGCTCACTTTACAGAGATTTTTCTGAAACAGGGCTTTCACACCTTATTGCAGTTTCGGGCTCACACTTAGTGGTAGTAAACGGACTCATCTTATTTGTGCTTAAAGCCTTAAAACTTAATCGTAGCTATTTGATAGGAGCACTGCTTGTAGCAAGCCTTATATATGTGGTCTTTACTGGCTTTCAAATTTCTGCTTTGCGCTCATGGTTTATGCTCTTTATAAGCTTAAGTGCACTACTTATCAAAAGGCGGGCTGATGGGCTTAGTGGACTTGCTTTTGCGGGCCTTGTACTTATACTGCATGATCCGCTCACGGCGCTTTCGCTCAGTTTTGCCCTCTCGGCCCTCTCTGTTATGGCACTTATTGTCTTTACGCCCTTGCTTATTTCATACATAAAAGGTCTCGAGGGCGTAATAGGAAAGAAAGCCTTCGTAGTTTGTGAGGGCCTCTGTTTGACGCTTTGTGCTCAGGCAGCAAGTTTGGCTCTCGTGATTCCAACTTTTAACACGCTCTCGCTTATCTCACCACTTGCAAATATATTGGTCTCACCACTCATCTCTTTAGGCTTGATAGTGGGACTTAAAGCTTTACTGCTTTATTCACTTTTCCCAAGCTTAGGCGAGGGGATGGTCTTAGTGTCTGAACATATCTTTAGTGCTGCCACCACTCTTACGAGCTACATGTCATCGCTACCCTTATCATCGCTATATTCTGATGCAAATCAATTCGTACTCATTGCGCTAAGTCTTATAATCACGCTTCTAGTCCTTATATATTGGCCACGACCAAGCTTTAAAGTTATAAGGTATGCGGGGTGGATGTTTGGAGTGCTCACGATGTACATGATTTTTATCCTCTCATACCAAATGCTACCAGGAGTTTATGCCTTAGATGTAGGACAGGGCGACAGCATCTTACTTAAGAGTAAAAACAAAAGCTTACTTGTAGATACGGGCGCGCATAAAAAAGTGATTGATGCCCTTTACAGAAATCATGTTAAACACCTTGACTACCTTATGATTACGCATTTGGATAAAGACCATATAGGTGCACTCGATGAGCTTTCTCAGCATGTAGATATTGACTACCTACTCTTTGCAAAAGGAGTATTTGAGCAGATGGATGAGAAAAGAAAAATCGAGCTTTCAAAGATTGCTCGTAAAGGAATGATTTCTCTTTCTGCAGGAGATAGTTTTAAGCTTGCTAATTTTAACTGTATGGTGCTTTGGCCAAGTAGTTACGTTGACGGAGAAGATAATGAGGATTCTTTAGTACTTTACGCACACTATCAAAATACTTTTACAGAGTTTAGCTGCCTGTTAACAGGTGATGCAGAAAAAGATGAACTTGAAGAAATACTCAAGAATTATAAGCTGAGCGAGGTTGATATCTTAAAAGTGGGCCATCACGGCTCAAGAAATGGAGCCTATGCTTGGCAGATGGCTACACTTAAACCTAAGCTTTCTTTAATTAGTTGTGGTAAAAATAATCGTTATGGACATCCTCATAAAGAGACGCTTAAGCTCTTAGAAGATGAGGGTTCAAACGTGCTGAGAACAGACCTTCAAGGAGATGTAGGTCTTAAAGATACTGGTATACTAGTACTACCTTTTTGGCAACATGAGTATCAGAAAGAATCCGCGTGACTACACTACTTCCAGCATATTTACTTGTAGGTGACGATGAGCTTAAACAGGATAAAGCTAAAGAGCGCATTGAATCCTATATTGATGAGGCAGCAAAAACCTTTGACTATAACTTTTTTGACGCAGAGCTTGGTATTGAGAGTGCTGAGGTGCTTGCAGCACTAAATGCCTTTCCTATTATGGGAGACAGGCGCCTAATCTTTATAGCTCATGGCGAGAAGCTTGATAAAGAACTTTCAGAGGCTTTAGTTGAATATTTAAAATCTCCACTTGAATCAAGTATTTTAGCGCTTCAGGCTACAAAGCTTGCCAAAAATACCCGCCTGTATAAGGCTTTTAGCAAAATAGATCCAAAGGCAATTGTAGTATCTGAATCTAAAAAGCGTTGGGAGCTTCCAGATTATGCAAAAAAGATAGCACAAGGCTACAATAAGCAGCTTGACTCAGATGCAGCGCGTGAACTTGTTTCACGACTGGGGGAGTCTACGCTATTGATAGACTCAGAGCTTAAAAAACTTTCTCAGATGTTTCCTGATCAATCTACAATAAGCCTGCAAATGATTGAAGAACAGGTAAGTAGGGTGGCAGATGTTAAGCCTTGGGATATTAGTGATGCTATGAGTCAAAGAAACCTTCCTAAAGTGCTCATGCTCCTTAAACAAATGCCTAACCAGTCCTTACTGGGTCTATTAAGTTTTTGTACAGCGCGCGTACGTGAGCTCTTAGTTGCAAAAGTGCTTTTTGAGCGAGGGCAAGCACATCTACTTGCAAGTGAGCTTGGTATGCAAGCTTGGCAGGTTAAAAACCACATGAAATGGCAAAGTAATTTTAGCGAGTTAGAGCTCAGACATGCTTTAAGCGCTGCTGCTGATTGCGAGCTTGCGCTAAAAAGTAGTGGAGACAAGCAAACAGCTTTTATTCTTTGGTTAAGTGAGCTGTGCGCAAAGTAAGTATACTTGCATGTGCTTGAGATAAGAATCTAAATTCTAAGTTGGTAGACCCTATGCCGCGTGAGAGGTGCATGTGGCTAAGCTTAGGTCCTGCGCTGTTAGCGGGGTTTATCAAGGTATAAACTCCATCAGTATAGTGAGGGAAGTAGCCTTGGTGTGGTGCAAAGAGGACACCAAGAAGTGGGGCTTGTACCTGTCCGCCATGGGCATGGCCACAAAGACTTAAATCAATCGCATTTTGTGCATAGCTATAAAAACGCTCAGGCCTATGTGAGAGCAAAATAATGGTTTGAGCACCCTTTTCACGTACACGACTAACAAGTTCCGTGAGGCCTTCATTCCAATCGTGCTCGTTTGTGTGAAGTGGGTCTTCAATACCTATAAGAGCAAGGTCTTTATCTAGAAATTCAAAGCTATTATCAAGAGGGTGTACGCTAGTTTCTACAAGCTTTTCGTGGGTAAGATCGCGCAAGCTTTCTTTACCATCAATTGTTGTTTTGTCATGGTTTCCACTTACCACATACACAGGAGCAATAGTAGAAAGCTCAGAGAGAAACTCTAAGCCCTGACCAATATGAGGTCTTCTTTTATCAAAGAGATCTCCGCTAATAACAATAATGTCAGGATTTCTTTTTGATAAGGATTCTGCGAGGTTAGATCTAAAGGTTTTATCGACAGCAAAGGCATAGTCTTCATCAGACTTAAAGAAGAATTGGTTATGAATGTCGCTTAAGTGAGCAATTCTTAGGCCATCGTGTTTTTGAGAGAGTGTTTCGAGTTCAATATCTTTCTCATCAATCACAAAGGTATTGGTAGCAGTCTGGATTTCTTTTGTTATAAAGTATGATGCCGCAGTAATTCCTGCAATGACCGCTAATTTTTTCAAAATGCTCTCCCAAGTTAAGCTTATAGTGCTAATACAAATTAAGCCCTATAACGTATGAAGTTACAGGGCTTAAGCATAGTTGGTATATTAATCCCACTGCAATGTGAGCAAGTCTTTAAGTAAAAACCTATGCCTCAATTGAGTTAACAAGTTGCATAACACCTGATTTACGGTTAGCAGCTTGGTTTTTGTGGATTACACCTTTAGCAGCTGCCTTATCAAGAAGACGGCATACCTTTACAGCTGACTCTTGAGCTGCCTCTTTGTTGCCTTCTGCTGCAGCAATTCTAACTTGTCTTACAATAGTCTTAAGCTCTGAGCGTACTGCACGATTTCTTTGACGTGCTTTTTCATTAGTTAAAATACGCTTCTTTTGACTCTTAATGTTTGCCACGTAACTTTCTCCTTAAATAGCTCTTATACATATAAATTATGTGTCATAGCAGTGGGGTCTGCTGACTAACTTTAGTATTGTAACAGATGCCTTATATATGGTTAAGCTCTTTTTAGTGAGAACATAATATTTATACAGGGATTATTATTGCATTCATAATAATTTAATGGCAATTTAGTGCTACTCTTTTGTTGAGTTCAAAAGTACTTTACTATGAGCTTACTTATGGTAATAACTTATTTCATAGAACACGGTAGTAGCTTAAATGTCGCCTAAAACACGAAAACTATCGCATGTTTATACCGTTGACGGTCTGCGCACCTTAGCTCTTGTGGCCGTTGTGGTATTCCACATGTGGACAACAGTTATGCCTGGAGGATTTCTTGGCGTAGTAATATTTTTTGTTCTTGCCGGTTTTTTCACGTCTAGAAACATGGTGCTTGAACAAGTAGATAGGTCTTATCCGCCGCTGCTTCCGTATTACAGAAAAAAGTTTATACGTCTGTATCTACCTCTACTTGCCATGGTTGTACTGGTAAATCTTTGGACCTTTATTGTTCAGCCAAATATTTATCCAAACGCCATTCACGCAACTCCAAGTGTGCTTCTTGGCTATAACAATTATTTTCAACTTGCAAGTGAGATGTCTTACTTTGAGATGCACGGTAATTTCCAGCCCTACACTCATCTTTGGGCACTTGCAATGGAAATGCAGTTTTACCTGCTCTACCCAGTACTTATTAGAATAATTTCTGCAGTAGTAAGAAGTAATGTCAACAAAATTGCCATTGTACTTTGGGTCTTAGCCTTTTTATCAGCTGGCTATATGTGGTTTCACTATACTCCAGGATCTGATCCTACAAACGTATACTACTCAACACTTGCGCGTGCACATGCCTTTTTAATAGGTGGAGCATTTGCCTTTAGTAATGTCTTATCGCTAGAAAAAATTTCTTTAGCAAAGGTAAGCGATGGAGACTTTAACGGCCCTCATGGCTATATTGAGCCTTTGGCTGAGCGCGGCTTTTATCAGATGGGACCAACGCCTTTTCACTCGATTTTGGCCTTAATGCTCATGCTTTGCATGATAGTCCCATTTTTTACCTCCAGCTACCAAGATCCTTTTATCTTTAGGGGAGGAATGCTTATATACTCCATTGTGGTAGGACTTTTTATTGTCTTGATCTACCACGATGACTCTATCCTCACACCCTTTATGGCATCAAAACCTATGCGTGTGATAGCTAAGCGCTCATACTCATACTTTATTTGGCAATACGTCATCATGGTATTATTTGCAGCAGGCCTTGCTCACTCAACAATGCCACAGTGGTTTTCTAACCTTCTCCAACTCTTCTTGCTGGTAGTTATTGGAGAGGTATTCTACCGTTTCTTAGAAAAAGGCCCAGCTAAGCGCCCGTATTATAAGACACCTGAGCTTGCTGCTGGAATCACTCCAATACTAGCCTGTGCTACCGCTGTTATGTTTATTGTGGCAGTAGCTTCTCCTGCCGATAAGGTCTCAAATGATGCAGACATTATCGCCCAAAAAATAGAGGAGTCTGAACAAAGACGCCAAGCGCGAGATGAGGCAAAGGCTGCGCGTGAAGCTCAGCAGGCACGCATCCAAGCTGAAAGCTCACAAACAGCATCTGCAAGCGCTCTTGCAACTCATAGCGCTGAGGCTTCTTCAGGCGCAGAAGCTCAAAGGACAGACAGCCAGAGTGCAAGCTCGTCTGCCACCACCACAAGCGCTCCTGCTCCAAAAGTAGAAATTCCAAAAGCAGATGAGCACTATGGTTATAGCCCTGAGCAGCTTAAGAAACTTTCTGAAGTAAAAGTAACTATGGTGGGTGACTCTGTTTTAGATATGGCCCAAGATGACCTGTATACCTTTATGCCGGAGCTTGATTTAGACGCTAAGATTTCAAGACAGATGACTCAGGGTGTTGAGATATTACAAGAAAAATCCAATAAACAAGAGCTTGGCGATGTTATAGTAGTTGCTTTAGGTTCTAACGGAAACTTCAACAAGCAAAACCTTGAGACCTTACTCTCAATTGCAGCAGGAAGACCACTTCTTATGGTAAATACGGTAACTCCTGGTGGCATTGAAGAAAAGGTTAATGCTATGCTTAAAGAGTTTTCTGATGCACATGATAATGTTCACTTGGTTGATTGGTACGGCAGTGCTAAGACCCACAGTGAATGGTTCTACAATGATGCAACTCACCCAAAACCTAGTGGTGCAAAAGTTTATGACAAACTTATAATGGATAAGATACTAGAAGTTATTTAAGAAAGTGATGAGACTAAAGATAGGGTATGTCAAAAATACACGCTGATTTCATTAGAAATTTTTCAATTATCGCCCATATTGACCATGGTAAGTCTACCTTAGCTGACCGCATTTTGGAAAGCACCCATACGGTTGCTGAGCGCGATATGCAGCAACAACTTCTAGACTCCATGGACATTGAGCGAGAGCGTGGTATTACCATTAAGTCTCAAGCTGTGCGCGTTATGTACAAGGCAAAAGATGGCCATGAGTATCAGTTCAACTTAATTGATACTCCCGGTCACGTTGACTTTACCTACGAAGTTTCTAGATCTCTTGCCGCCTGTGAGGGTGCAATTTTAGTAGTTGATGCAACTCAAGGCGTTGAGGCACAAACCGTTTCAAATGCAATTTTAGCGATGAACGCTAATCTTGATATTATTCCTGCAATAAATAAGATTGACCTTCCTTCTGCAGATCCTGAACGTGTAAAAGATGAGGTAGAAGAGGGTCTTGCTATCGCAAAAGAGGATGCAGTACTCGTTTCTGGTAAAACCGGAGAGGGTATTGAAGACTTACTTGAGTCAATCATTATGCTTATTAAGCCTCCAGAGGGAGATCCAGATGCGCCGCTTAAGGCCTTAATTTTTGATTCCTATTTTGACGCCTATAGAGGTGTAGTTGCCTTAATTAGAATTGTAGACGGTACCCTCCATTCAACAGATAAGGTCCGTCTTATGGCAAATGACATGAGCTTTGAAGTTGAAGAGATTGGAGTTAGAAGACCAGCAGAAACCCCGCTTAAGTCTTTAAGCGTTGGAGAGGTTGGCTACTTGGTAACCGGTCTTAAAGACACCTCAATGGTTCGCGTTGGTGATACGGTAACCTTAGCAAAGGGAGGTGCTACTGAGGCATTAAGTGGATACAGAGAGGTAAAGCCTATGGTATTTACCGGTTTATATCCAATTGATACCAATCAGTACCCAGACCTCAGAGATGCACTTGATAAGCTTAAATTAAACGACCCTTCAATTGTTTATGAACCGGAGACCTCAGCAGCTTTAGGCTTTGGTTTTAGAGTTGGCTTTTTAGGTCTTTTACACATGGAGGTTATTAAAGAGCGCCTTGAGCGCGAGTTTAATTTAGATCTTTTGGCTACCGCTCCATCCGTTGAATACCATGCAAAAATGTATGGTGCAGAAGAAGACTATAGCTTTACATCCCCACAGGATATGCCCGAGCCTTCGACCTATGAAAGTATTGAAGAGCCTTACCTTTCAACTAAGGTAATTGTTCCACCAGATTTTGTAGGCGCGGTAATGGACTTAACAGTTGAACATCGCGGAACCTTTATAAACATGCAGTATCTCTCTAAAAACACTGTTGAGATGCACTGGGAGATGCCGCTTTCAGAACTTATTATGGACTACTTTGATCAACTAAAGTCCAGAACAAAGGGCTATGCCTCACTTGATTATGAGTATCTGGGCTATAGACCATCTGATCTAGTTAAGCTTGATATCTTGCTTGCTGGAAATCAGGTGGATGCTCTTTCATTTATCATCCATAAAGATAAGGCCTATGCACAGGGGAGAAAGCTTACCGAGAAACTCAAGGGTATTATCCCACGTCAGTTCTTTGAGGTGCCAATTCAGGCCGCTATTGGTGGCAAAATTATTGCGCGTGAAACCGTTAAGGCTAAACGTAAGGACGTTTTGGCAAAGTGCTACGGAGGAGATATTTCTCGTAAGAGAAAGCTTCTTGAAAAGCAAAAAGAAGGTAAGAAGCGCATGAAGGCAATTGGTAATGTTGAGGTACCACAAGAAGCCTTTATGGCAATCCTCAAGGTGGATGACTAAGCTCAAAGCTTGACCATGAATTTTTTAGAACTCCAATACTTCTTTAGTACTCCAAAAATATTACTGGCCCCAATGGCGGGTGTGAGCGATAAGGTCTATCGCTCAATGGCGCTTGATTACGGAGCAGACCTAAGCTACACCGAAATGGTTTCTGCAACAGGACTTAGTTACGGTTCAAAAGAAACTAAATCCTTGCTCGAGCCAGATGCGCGCGAGCAAAGCTTAGCAGTCCAGCTTTTTGGCCACGATCCACAGATTATGGCAAGAGAAGCTCAAGTAGTTTCAGATTATTTGGGCGATAAGCTCGCCTTAATTGACGTTAATATGGGTTGTCCGGTAAAGAAGGTTATTAAAAAGGGTGAAGGCTCTGCCTTACTTAAAGAGCCCAAGCTTGCGTATGAAATTATCAAAGCTATGACAGATGCTGTTGATGTGGCAATTACTGCAAAAATTCGTATGGGCTTTACGCACGAGACAGAAAATTACTTAAGCTTTGCTCGCATGCTAGAAGACGCTGGTCTTGCTGCAGTTGGTCTTCACGGCAGAACCACAGGTCAAGGCTATAAGGGCAAAGCCGATAAAAGCTGCGTGTCAAAACTTGCAGATGCCCTATCAATTCCTGTGATAGCCTCAGGTGATGTGTACACGCCAGAGGACGTTAAAGAATATATTGATTTGGGTGCCTCAGGAGTCTTTTTTGCACGCGGCTCATACGGTAATCCTTTTGTGTTTGAACAAAGCCATGAGTATTTAACTACGGGAACATATAGCCCAGTGAGCTTAGAAGAAAAAATAGAGGCAGCGCGTGAACACATTAGGCGAGCCTTTGATGAGGGCATTCATTCTGGGCGTATGCGCAAGGTGTGCGCCTGGTACTTAAAGGGCATTCCTGAAGCAAATTATTGGCGCTCAAAGTCAATGCATGCAAGCACTAAAGAAGACTTTTATCAGGTCTTTGATGAGCTTGAAGCAAAGCTTGAGGAATATAGCTCATGGAACAAGTAATATCTCACAAGATCCGCTCTCTCTATATTCATATTCCTTTTTGTGAAAAACGTTGCTATTACTGTGACTTTGTATCAAGTGCTCAAGCTCAGAGTGAGGAGATGGATGCTTACGTGAAAAGGCTTATATCTCAACTCTTTAGTCTGTCTCAGGCAGGACTCTTGTATGACATACGAACAATATACCTTGGCGGGGGTACTCCAAGCTATTTAAGCCTTGCAAATATAGAGCGCTTATTGGCAGCTCTTGAGAGTACTCTTGCTCTAGGGCGTGTAGAAGAGTTTAGTGTGGAGGCAAATCCAGAATCTCTAGACAGCCAAAAACTTGACCTGCTGCGTAAGTTTGGGGTTAACAGAATTTCTCTTGGAGTTCAAAGTTTTAATGATAAAGAGATTAAAGCTATTGGCAGGATTCATTCAAGCAAGCGGGCAAAAGAGGTAATGGCTTTACTCGATGCGAGCAAGATTAATTACTCGATTGATCTTATGTGCGGTCTTCCGTATCAAAGCCAGATGAGTTTTCTTGAGAGCTTAGCGCAAGTAGAGGCTTTTGAGCTTTCTCACCTAAGCGTCTATCCCTTAACTATTGAGCCTGGTACCACACTTGACAAGCTTATAGATGCTCACAAAGTTGAGGCTCCCTCAGATGACTTTGAAGCTGATGCATTAGAGCTTGCTGAAGATTTTTTATCTAAACATGGATTTGTGCGCTATGAAATTGCCTCATATGCAAAAGAGGGATGTGAGTCAAAACACAATAGCGCCTACTGGTCTGGGATAAGTTATTTGGGACTTGGAAGCAGGGCTGCATCAATGATATACCCTGAGCTTATCGAAAGCCTAAGTTGCGCCCTTAATCTTTATGTCCCTGAAATTCAAGACAATACAGCCCGTTTGCGCTTTAGCTTTACTGATGACATTCATGCATATGCACACACAGACTCATATGAGCTTTATGACTTTGAGTGCTTAGACGCGCGCGAGCTTGTCGCAGAAGATTTGATGCTTGCCTTTAGAAAAACAGAAGGAATCACTCAAGCGCACATAGAAAAATACCTTAAAAGAGTTCCTGAATTGCAAGCTCCTCTTATGGAGACGCTTAAAGAATGCATAGAGCTTGGATTAGTGGATAAGATATCTGATGCTTATGTGCCAAGTAAAAAAGCATGGCTATTAGGTAATGAATTATTTGGAAGACTTTGGGACTTGCATGAATCTGCTAATTAATTCCAAATTCTTGTACTAATATAGCTTGAATAACTATAAGTGAAAGGTATGTAGTTGGCTAAGAAAGATTATTACGAGATATTAGGCGTGTCTAAAGATGCTGACGCATCTGAAATAAAGAAAAGTTTTAGAAGAAAGGCTCGTGAACTTCATCCTGATGTTAATAAAGCTCCTGATGCAGAGGAGCGTTTTAAGGAGCTAAATGAGGCCTACGATGTCTTATCTGATGAAAACAAACGTGCCTACTACGATAGATTTGGAAGCATGGATGGCATGGGTGGTGCCGGCGGTGGTGGCTACTCAAGCTATGTAGACATAAACGATATCTTTGGCGGCATGGGTATGGACGACATCTTCTCGTCCTTCTTTGGTGGCGGTCAACGCTCAGGTGGTAGGGTAAGAACTGAGGGTCGTGACATGGCCATTGG
>JASBYZ010000043.1 GCA_029983705.1 Coriobacteriales bacterium | reverse complement strand
GAGAAGAGTTTAATGTTTACGTCATCTGGTGCGGGCTTTGCCTTTGGTTCAACTTTAGCAAGTGGCTTTGTGGTATAAAACACTGCAGCCTTACCAAATATCTTGGTGACAGTATTAAGGGTGCTCGACACTACCTCATTTATTCCGCGCGATGAAAGCATAGCCTTATTAAGCTCATAGAGCACTTGGGTGTGCTGCTCTCTAAACTTTGATCGCTCAGTACTTCTTCTCATGCGAGATGAAAGCGTTGTAATAACAAGGGCTACTATCAACAGAATTACAAAGGTAAAGTAGTGTGCTTTATGGTCTACCTCAAAAGAATAGTATGGGACAACAAAGAAGTAGCTCAGGGCCACAATTGAAAGTATAGATCCAATAATGCCAGCTAAATAGCCCTTTGTATAAATTGCAATTATGGTTGATGCAAGCACATATATAAGTACCGCGGTGGTGTTGGTAAATCCAAAATTAGAGAGCATCATAATAATGCCGGTCGCTATAACCACGGTAAGTATAGTAAAGAAAAAATCTTTAACACTCAGTGAGAATATAGAGCTGTAAGCTCCTGCGTAAACATTTTTAAAGTCGGAGCTTACCTGCTTAATAGGCACCATGTGAAAGACTACATTTGGCAAAAGCTTCTCTAGTTTTTGAGAAGGTCTTAGGTGCACTGGTAAGAGCAGCCGCTGAGCAAAACTTATCTCAGGTCTTGCTGTGTATACATCAGTAATATCATGAGAGAGCGCGTAATCAGAAATAAGGCCCAGGCTATCGTCGCCATGAAGTAAGACAAACTCTGCTCCACTATCTTCACTAAATTCCTTGAGCTTATCTATTGTCTCATTTAATTTTTCACCAGTTGGAAGCACATTGTGTTCAGGGTTTACATAGATAACCTGCAGGCTTGCATCACTTGAGGCAGCACTTGCAGCGGCGCGTTTAATAACCTCATATTCGCTTCCATCAAATAAGACAGGAACTAAGATCTTTTTTATTTTAAGTTTATCAAGCTCATCAGAATTATTTTGCTTAGTTTGCGCTGCAAAATCCATCACACACCTAAGTGCTAAGGTTCTCAATTCTTTAAGCTCAACTAAGTCATAAGGCTGGTTAATCTTTTCTAATCTAAGGGCTAAATCCTTAGGCTCAATATCAATAAACTCAAGTTCATCAGCCCGGTAAAAAATATCTTGTGGAAGCGTGAGTACCTGGCTGAGGCCAGTAATCTCTTCTACAAATTCTGATTCTTGTGCAAGCTCTTTTACCTCGAGTGTCGCATATACGTCAATGCCTGATTCTAGACAAGTTAAGACGTCTTGATACTTATACTCATGACCCTCAAGCTCTGAGCTGCCTATGAGCTTATCGACCACTAAAATATCTGGCTGCTCTTTAAGTGCCTGCTTAAAACTATAATCTTCACCTAAAACATCACTACTACTTGGTTCAAGCACCGACAGATAGGCAACTTTTTTGCCTATGTTTTCAAGCTCCATGGCCTCATCAAGCATGCTTGAGGTAGTACCCGTTGCAAGACTATAGGAAAAGAAGAGTTTAAGCCTGCCTTGCTGTGAGTTTACATGCTCATTTTCTTGTATGAGAGTGGAGTTATTCATAGCTTCCTATTGTAACTAAGCAAATAGCTTAGGCGCGATTTCTTTTACCCAGCGGTCTATTACATTCCAGTCGCGGTAGTCTCCATAATCAATTGGATACATTTTTAGTTGAAGTGATTCCATTTTTGAAAAACCCTCGGGATTTTTCCAACCTGCAAATACGGTTTGAGCAAGAGGCTTTGCAGGAGCTAGCTGGTCTACATTTGTTTGAAGCTCACTTAGTGCCTGTTTATGCTGATTTGGATCATCTGTAGCAGGTTTAAGACCAACAGAATAAACTGCAAAAGGTGTGCTTACTAGATAATCTTTTTGACTTAAAAGCCAGTCCATACCTTCTTTATGCCATTTTCCAATACGAATGCCGCTACCAAAAATAACAGCATCATAGTTTTTTACTTGCGGATTTTTTGATATATCAAGAAGGCTTGGCTTTGCTCCATACGCAATGCAATCAGCCGCTATACGATGGGCGATACCGTCTGTAGCACCAGAGGCACTCACATATGCAATAAGAATTTTTTTTAAAGCCATGCTACTTTTACCCCTTTTTTAAGTTGGCGTGAAAATATCGTACAGTACATTTTAACACTAATAACTTAAGCTTAAATGACCGTTATAAGCTTGATGAATTTTAGTGAATTGGTGCCCCCAGAAGAATTCGAATCTCCGTTTTCAACCTGAAGGGCTGACGTCCTTGGCCGCTAGACGATGGGGGCCTATATAATAAGGATTAGTCAGAAGAAGTGGTATCCCCAACGGGATTTGAACCCGTGTTGCCGCCGTGAAAGGGCGGTGTCCTAGGCCTCTAGACGATGGGGACCTATAACTAATTTCTACAGTCTCTTTTGAACTGCGAATTGATATTATCCATTACTTTAAACAGATATGCAAGACGTCTCTAAATAATCTACACAGACTGCCTCTGAATTAAAAGCAATTAAATAAGTTTTATATAATTCTGGCTTTATAATCTGTGCCTCTGAATAGCTTATACGTGCAAAAAGCTCATACGAGCTATCTTCTAGAGTAAAACTAAGCTGGCTCATCTCTCCCGTAGATACCATGGAGCAAAGCTGAGCTTTAACACAATTATCATATAGTGCCGCATGTTCTTCTTTAATAACATGGACATCTTCTGGCCTCACAGAAAAATATACTTTTTGTTTTGCTCTGACTTTTGAGTCAGCTAAAAACTTTATCTGTGTGCCTAATCCTTCTACCTCAATCCAAGTCTCCGAGTTTGCATGAGCACATATGCATCCAGGAATAGCTCTAGGAATATTTAAAAATTTGCATACTTCTTCAGAGCTACAAACACTTACAGTTTTACGAGCCTCTCCGTATGCCTTGATTTCTCCGTCAATAATAACTGCTATATAGTCCGCAACGATTAATGCCTCATTAAAATCGTGGGTAACATAGAGAGCAGTCGTAGAACTTGCCGATAAAATCTGGCCAAACTCTGTGGCAATCTGGCGTTTTAAAAGCGGGTCCAGTGATGCAAGAGGCTCATCTAAGAGCAGGGCTTGAGGTTTTACTGCAAGCGCTCGTGCAAGTGCAACTCTTTGAGCTTCTCCTCCACTTAAACTTCTCACGTCACGCTTTTCATAGTTTTCAAGACCTACCTGGTTCAGCACTTCTTTAACACGCTTAGCGCTTTCTTGCCTAGCTACCCCTTGAATTTTCAGACCATAGGTAGCATTTTGCTCAACGCTTCCCTGCATTAGATAAGGTCGCTGAAAAATCACCACAATCTTGCCGTGTGCCTCTTTAGCAGAAACTTCTTTATTATCAATCAAAAGTTTTGCTTTTGAGGTATTTTTAAGCATACCAATGCAATTAAGAAGGGTAGATTTTCCTGAACCTGAAGGGCCCAAGAGCACCGTTGTAGTGCCTTTAGGTAAAAGTAGTGAGTCAACTGTAAGAGAAAACTGATCGAGCTCGATATCTACATCTCTTATCTCAAGATTTATTGCCTGATTTGTAGTGGGCACTTAAGCACCTCTTTTATCAGATTCATTACCGTGTGTCTGCATTTTTGTAAGCAAGATATTAACGATAAGGACTATGGTAAGGAGGGCCAGAGCTAGGGCAATTGAGTAGCCGTACTTTCCCATACGCGTATACTGCACAATCGCCGTTGTCATAACTTGGGTCTTACCTAAGATATTTCCACCCACCATTTGCACCGCTCCAACTTCAGAAATAATGGAGCCCATACCAGCTGCAATAGCTGCAAATATGCCAATGCGAGCTTCTTTAAGTGTGAGTGCCATCTCCTGGAGTTTTGATGCTCCAAGCGAGCGTGCTTGAAGTCTCAGCTCATCTGGAACGCTTGCTACCGCACTTGCTGCAATTGCCGTAACCATAGGGGTAGCAATAAAGATTTGTGCGATAACCATAGCTTCTTGCGTATATAACAAATTAAGCGGACCAAAGGGGCCTTTTCTTGATAAGAGCATGGTGACAAAAAGACCTACAACTGTAGGGGGAATGCCCATACCCGCATTTGCGAGAATTAAGATGATGCGTCTTGGAATGGTAAATTTAGAACCAAGATAAAAACCAAGCGGTATGCCTATGCCAAGACCTATTGCAAGCGCAAGTGAGGATACTTTAAGCGAGGCAAGTATAATAGTCCAAACACTAAGGGTTCCATCTAAAAGAAGTGAACATGCTTCTGCAAATCCATCTGTAAATATTTGGAACCCTTGAATGTTCATAGATCTATACTCTAAATTTCTTACTTAGCATTTGGGAAAAAGAGTGGCTGACCATACTCTTTTACACCGTACTCTTTAATTACTTGTTGACCTTTATCAGAGGTAATCCACTCAGCAAAAACCTCTCCACCAGCTTGATTTTTTGCATCTTTAACTGGAATTACACCATATTGGTTAAGAAGGTCATCTGAGCCCTCATAACAAATCTCTAAGTTTATTGCACCCTCTTTTTTAAGAGAGAGATAGGTTGCTCTATCGGTAAAGGTATATGACTGCTTTTCATCAGCAATCTTTAGTGTATCTCCCATACCTTGACCAGTAACTTGGTAAAATTCACCCTCTGGCTTAGCGCTTGATTTATCCCAGATCTTCATCTCTTTTTTATGTGTACCTGAGTCATCACCGCGTGAGTAAAAAGTTGAATTGGTTTCTGCAAGCTTAGAAAAGGCTTCTGCAGCATTGGCACTTCCCTTAATGCCAGCTCTATCATCTTTAGGGCCAACAATAACAAAGTCGTTATACATTACGTCTTGACGCTCAGTACCAAAGCCGTCTTTTACAAACTTCTCTTCACTATCTTTTGCGTGAACAAGTAGGGCATCTGCGTCTTTAGACTCGCCCATCTTAATTGCCTGTCCAGTTCCAACAGCAACTACAGATACTTTGAGCCCTGGATGGTCTTGTTCAAATGCAGGAATTAAAACGTCAAATAGTCCTGAATCTTGAGTTGAGGTGGTTGAAGCTAAAATGATTTCACCTTCAGCTTTTTTATCACTTGCTTCACTTGTCTCTTTATTCTCACCCTTGTTCTCATCCTGTGCCTGAGGCTGAGCAGTTTGCTCAGCAGCACTTGGATTAGCCGCAGGCTCAGTATTTTGACTTGGATTTGCGCCACAAGCTGATAATGCCATTACAAATGCGGTCATTAAAGCTATCAGTGCGAGAATAAGGCGAGACTGTTTAATCTTAGTCATACAGCACTCCTATATCGTTAGATAAATAGTATAAGTATCCGGATATAAGAATATATTAACAATAGAATAAGTGATTGGAAGCCGTATTCTATAAATAGGTTATTTTATCTTATATATATTCTGTTTTATGATAATCGCTCGTAAGAAGGCTATTTTCTAATGCGTCTAAGTTTCTTAAGACGATCAAGTACCAGCCTTGGTCCACCTGCCTCATTCCAATACATTGCATAAATCATATGCTTCATGAGAGAGCCAAGTTTTCCATCAAGCTGGATTGAGTCTTTAAGTGCCCAGCCAAGCGCGAAGTTATTACCAATAGACACAAACTGACCATGAGACTTTCCGTCATAGTCTTCTAGCTTTGGATCTCCACTCAGTTTTTTGAGGATGTTTTTAGCTACAAGGCTTCCTTGGCGCATCGCATGTTGTGCAAGCATTGGGTATGAGTCAACACCCTCACCCTTAACAGCAGCCACATCGCCAAGAGCCCAAATGTTTACCTCACCATCTACCAGTAAATCTGCTGTGGTGATTATGCGGTTAAAGCGGTCACGCTCAAAACCCCAGGAATTCGTTTGTTTTGAAGGCTTGGCACCACCTGCAAACATTAAAAGGCCATAACGAATTTTTTGACCAGACTTTAAAGTGAGCTCGTCTTCTTCAACTCTATCAACAAAAGAGCCAAGGTAGAGGTTAACTCCCAAAGACTTGAGGTATTCATCAGCTTGTTTGCGCATGTTATCTGGTAGATCCATGAGCACGTGATCAATTCCGTCAACTAAGTTGATGGTAATCTCATCTGGATTAATATTCATTTGAGATGCAAGGGATTTTACTGACTCAACAAGAGGGCCAACTGCCTCAACACCACTAGCTCCTGCTCCAACAACTGTAATGGTTAAGAGCTCTTCTCGCACACTATCTTGTTCAGTCTGGCTTGCCTCACTAAATCGCTCTTCAAGCTTTGCTCTAAATTCTTCTGCATCATCCGTAGTCCAAAATGTAAGCGCATGCTCTTTTAGACCAGGTACAGGTGGGTAAGAGGCCTCAGCGCCTGTTGCAATTACAAGCTCACTGTACGGAAGCTTAAAGCGCTCACCACCTTTGGTGAGCTCAACTTCTATCTCTTTATTGTCCTTATCGATCTCAGTCATGCGACCATAAATAAGGCGCACTTCTTTTTCACGAAAGATATTGGTAAGAGGAATTCTTGTAAAGTCAGAGTTAGTTCTGTGATCTATTATCAAATCAAGCTCAGAGCGAGAATCCTGCCAAGGCTCTGGGTTAATTAACACCACTTCATACCTATCTTCAGGAAGCTTATTTTTGGTGAGGTAGTGAGCTGCCACAACTCCGCCATATCCTGCTCCTGCAATTACGATTTGATGTTTATTCACAAGCGCTCCCCTTAATTTCGTTACAAACTTCATATTTCACTCATTATAAGTATTTGCAAAGCTAAAGGCTAGATATTGGGTATCCAAGTATAGGTAATTTCTAAAAGTAAAAGAGTGCAAGAATGAAAAAGATGCCATCAATATTTTTTGGACATGGTAGTCCAATGATTGCACTTGAGAAAAATAGCAACACCAAGTCTTTTAAGAAACTTGGCGAGCTTATTATTGAGCACTTTGGAAAACCAAAGGCAATTTTATCGATGTCAGCACACTGGTTTACCAAAGGCTTTTATGTTCAAGATCAAGAAAAGCCTGAGCAAATTTATGATATGTATGGCTTTCCAGATGAGCTCTATGCTCTAAGCTATCCTGCTTCGGGCGATAAGAAGCTTGCACATAAAGTTCTAGACTTAAATTCTAAGGTAGTTATCAATTACGAATGGGGTATTGACCACGGCATATGGACCGTACTTTGCCACGTATTTCCTGAGGCGGATATCCCTGTCGTGCAAATAAGCACCAATGGCCTTGCGAGCCCTCAGGAGATTTATGACTTGGGAGCTTCTCTTTCTTTCTTGAGAGATGAGGGCTATCTGGTGATGGGCAGTGGAAATTTAGTCCACAATTTATCTGAAGTTGAATGGGGACACAAAGGTGGCAGCAAGCTTACAAAATCATTTGATAGCTATATAGTTGACGGTATTGAAGCTAGAAGATACCAGATTCCTGTTGAGTATAAAGAGCACCCCGTCGCCCTTTATGCAGCTCCGTACCCAGACCACTACTACCCTCTTTTGTTTGCCTTAGGTGCATCAGAGGGCAATAAGGCCCAAACTTTTAACAGAAACTACGATCTAGGTTCAATCTCTATGTCCTCATTTATCTTGAGCGATGAGAAACTGCCAATCTAAGATTTCAAGCACGTTAATTACCGGCACTTCATAGGGATGTGCATCTTTCATGATTTGGAGTGCCGGTATAATGTCAGCTTTTTTAATCCTAAATTCAAGCTTCATTTCCTTTTCACATGACAACTCATTGGTAGCACCAATGTGAGGATGAGAGCCCTCTAAAGGTCTCCAGTGTCCCATAACCGGGCTAGCTGCAAAAACATTATCGTAAGGTCCATCTTTGAGGTAGCCTCGCTCATTTAGCTCAAAAATGAACTGCTCAACATTGTTCTCGGGTATGAATACTTCAACTTTATAAAACATAGTTTGTCCTTTGATAAAGTTTAAACGTGTTAACATTTTAGAGTACAATTGGGTACATCATGCTAGTAAAGTAAATCTAGTTAGAGGGTAGCAAATTTGCAGACTAAAGGTACACGCGTATTATTTTCAAAAATCGATACACCGTTTATCAGCTCTAAAGACAAGCCCTTAATGTATAAAAAGACGCGTGCAATTGGGCTTTTGGCCGACAATCTTATATTAGACGGCACCGGTTCAACATTTCTTAATTCTAACGGAGTCATCCATACTCCTGAAGGCAGACACTTCTTTATCGAAACTATTAATAATGAGATTCAAACTGTGGCAAGCCTTGATAAGTGGAGCTATAACGAACAAAAGCTTTTTGAGCTTATGTTAGGCGATAAGCGTATTACCACAAGTGTTGAGCGCATGCTTGCAAATACCCATGCACTTCTCAGAGATATTCCAAATCTAATAATTGAGCCCTTAGACCAAGATCGGTTTATGTACTTTTATACAGAGATTACGAGAGGTGTAAGCGTTGTAATTGAGCCTCCCCTTAGCTCAGAAGAGCAGCGCGTCAGTGCTAAGCGAACTCAGGCTATTTTAAGCAGGATTGTTGAGCGCACTAATCGCTTTGAAGATTTAAGACTTTCAGAGCGCTTGCTTGATGCTTTAATGATGCCAATTATCTTTACAAGCTTAAAGCCTTTTCCTACTGCTAATGCTGCTGTGGGTATTGTAGTGCAGCATATTTTATTACACCTCTTACGACTTCCGCTTCTTACCTTAGCAAAACCGCTCTTCTTGTTTTATAGCTGGGCCTTACAAAAAGAATTCAATACCTCGCTTAAAAATATAAAATCGCTTAAAGATTCAATCGTTGAATACGATGATCATATAGACGTCACTGATGCAGTCGAGCAGTATCTGGCAATTATGGTTGATGAGCTTAGGTGGCTTAGAACTAAGCTTTACAGAATGACTATTCACAGGTCTTTAAATGCTGAAGCCCTCCATAGAACAGGTCGCTTTAACTCACGACAAGAGGCTATTTTAATTGAAGCGCTTTTGCACCAAGATGCAGAATTTACTCTACAAGCTCACATTGATGAATACCATGTTGCATATTCAACTGCTAATGTAGACTTTAATAAGCTTGTGAACCAAGGCCTTTTAGAAACTACTAAACAAGGTCACTCATTTGTATATACGGCTACTCCCCTGGTTAAAGAGCTCTTTAATGATCTTACTGATTCCGTACATGCCTATGAATTGATGGAACAAACACAAGCAGGCCTTAAGTTAGTAGATAGAGATTTAGGCCTTGAAAGTGAGGATTTTGATTTTCCTAACCTTACAGAAAAAGCCAGCAGAGCAATGCTTTTATCTTCTGAGTTTAAAATTGATCGGGATAGGCAGATAAACATGAAGGTAAATCAATTTTTAAAAGTTATAAACAGAAAAAATAGCCTACCGTTAGATTTAAAGTTAGACTCTCCTAATAATGAAACTATAGCTGCTATAGAAGAAGGTAGACGTATAGCTTCTGACCCAAACATTAAAGGCTATACAGATATGGATGAGTTAAAAGCTGACCTGCTTTCTAAATAGGGTATTTTAAAATATCGGGCACGCATCGGGCACGAAGATACATAGTCTAATCTATTGAGATTTAATTTATATGATTACCAGGTATTTTATATGGTGGGCCGTTGGGGATTCGAACCCCTCAATGATATATATTAATTTGATAATTTATTATTATTTGCGCAGGTAATATACTAATAACTGATTTTTAGTTTTTCGTAGTTTTTCGTAGTTTTTCATGCTCTCGTGAAATCGTGTGAAATATACCTAGTTTTATATATTTTATTTTTGTTTAATTTTCTTTGAAAAAACTCTGTTGAAAACTTTTTTAAATTCTCTATAAAGTTACTTGACAACTATAAAGTAATCACGTATACTATATTTACAGAGTTGAGGAAAGGACAGAACAATGGCAGGATACAACGGTAAGAGCATGAGCAACAACGCAGTGAAGGCTTACATTCACGGCGAGATGCCTAAGAGCAAGTGGACTAAAGCTGCAATGGTAGATGCTATTAACGAATATCTTGACACCAACTTCCTATATCTCAACACCGACATCCTAAGCCTCAAGAAGGCAGAACTCTTCGACAACTTTTTCACCTGCTCAAGCTGGCATCACACGGGCAAGTTCTACAACTGCACCGACTTTTACGAGCTCGATGAGCAATCAATTGATGATGTCTCACAAGAAGAGCCAGTAGAAGAGCTTGCAGAGCCTACCGAGTTTAGAGAGGTTAAGCGCGTTAAGAAGGTCATCGAGTACAGCTTTCTTGATCTGTTTAAAGATGCTCCAGAGCTCTTTGAGCATGATTGCTACGGCGAATGGAACGGTCATGATGAGCTAAGATTTGCAGCAGGCGACGATAGACGCTTCTTCTACAGCAAACAAGAGATGGGTGAGAGCGATGCAAGCGAGTATAGAAAGGCAATCTAATGGGAGACGATATTCAACGCATACTCGATGGGCTAGTTCCTGCAAGTGAAGCAGCGGGCATCATGGGTGTGTCTCGCACATTCGTTAACTTATGCATCCACGACGGCAAGCTCCCTGCATATTCGGTCGGGAGCGGCACAAAAAAGGTATACCTGGTGCCGCGCAAAGCTGCAGAAGGATATGAAAGAGAGCGCGCTCGATGATTGAGTGCAAATTCGCTTAGAGTAGAAGGAATTCCGATAGAATGGATGAGCTAGAATACACCCGCAATCAGTTTCAGCGTATCCTTGAAGAAGCGCGCCAGGACTTGAGCGAGTTTGGGGATGTTGGCGTTGGGGCATACATCCTTGACGGTCTGGCAGTCGATTATATGCTTAGCAAGAATGAGGGTGACGAAAGCAATCCACCCGTGCCGGATGGTGCAGTGATTGAGCCCATGCGACTTAGTGAGTTTATCGAAAAGATGCAGCACACGCTTAACATCCTTGATGATATATGGGATTTGCCCGTATCAAACAAAAATAAAGGTAAGTAAAATGAAGCCAGTTAAAATCGACTACCCAAGATTTCCAATTTGCAAGGAACCTGGAGATGTTAGTGTAAGCGTTACAAGCTTTCCAGACACATATCGCACAGAGGTTACAATTCATCTTCCCAATGCCTGGGGAGACGAAGTCCATGTCACAAAGATGTTTGACACCGAACAAGAGGCAATCGATTTTTTAGAACAGCCAGCCGATGAAGTGCTCAAACAGATGAATATATCTAGTGGGAACTAATTAACGCCCCTTAGAATCGATTCTGTTAAGCCGTTTACCTGCACAAATGCGGATGCCCATTAGAACACAAAAAACGGCTGTAGTCTCTGCGTTCTTCTGATTGTGAAGGGCATAACACTACAGCCAAAAATTAATGCATGACACACATTAGTGTGTCAAGGAACCCTAGTTTACGGGCACTAAGGTAAGCCAGATGCTAAACGTTTAGTAAAGCATTCAGGGGAGCCAATCAACCTATAGTCGCGCGATCATAAATTGGCTAAATACGAGCTGCCGCCCGTT
>JASBYZ010000042.1 GCA_029983705.1 Coriobacteriales bacterium | reverse complement strand
GGTTCAGCGCTATGACGAGTACTATCAAGTTTTTGATAGACTGCTTGAGCAAACTGACTCTCCAGATAAGCCGTGGAACATCATTCCTGCCAATGAGCGCAGGTATACCAATATCAAAATTTTAGAGGTACTAGTAGAAAATATTACTAAGGCACTTGAGGCTAAAAAGGTAATTGATGCTCAGAGAAAGCTTGATTTAGCCGAGAAAAATGTGGCAATTGAGCGCGCAAGCCATGAGCTTAAGCATGCTGAGGGCAAAAAGGAAACGGCTAAGGCACAAAGAAAACTTGTAACTGCAAAAATAGGTGATGCGTCAGAGCTTAAATCAAACTTTAAGCTTATAAAAGTGAAGTCCTTAGATGACGTCTCATATGACAATACCTTATCTGATGATGACTACAAAGAGCAGCGCGACAAAGAGCAAGAGCGCTTAAATGAGCTGCAAATGATTTTATATAAACTCAAAATTCCTATGGTTATAGCCTATGAGGGGTGGGACGCTGCAGGTAAGGGTGGAAACATCAAGCGTGTAGCACGTGCTTTAGATGCCCGCTCATACGTGGTGCACCCAATTTCTGCTCCATCCACCGTAGAGCTTGCTCATCCATTTTTATGGAGATTTTGGACTAAGCTTCCTCGCACCGGTCACATTGCAATCTTTGATAGAACTTGGTACGGACGCGTGATGGTTGAGCGTGTGGAGGGCTTTGCCCGTGAAGACGAGTGGAAGCGCGCCTTTGATGAGATTAATGAGTTTGAAAGTGAGCTTGAGCGCTGGGGTGCCGTCCTTATAAAGTTCTGGATTGATGTATCAAGTGACGAGCAGCTCAATAGGTTTAAAGAACGTCAAGAAGACCCTGCAAAGCAGTGGAAGATCACTGATGAAGACTGGCGCAACCGCGAAAAGAATGACTTATATAGGGTATGTGTAAATGATATGTTTAGACTCACCTCAACTGAGTATGCTCCGTGGCATATTATTGAGTCTGACGATAAACACTTTGCGCGCGTTAAAGCACTTAAAATCATAAATAAGACGATTGAAGAGAGACTTAGCACGGTATTTAAGACCGTTTAACTAAGAGTCTTTATTATTTTTTAACAAAATAATTTTCAAACACTTTAAATAGGTGTATATTCTCTAATATCTAAGCTTTATTCTTTACAAAGAATATTGCTGCAAATATATATGGGGATGTATGAAATCAAATCACACACATGAACTAATATCTAAGAAGCGCGCAGCGGATGCTCTTAAAATACTTATTCTGCTCGTGGTCTTAGTTGTGCTCTTTATCATGGCACTGGGAAGCGGGAGAACCTCTGTAAACTTCTTTGATGTGGTTCAGATTTTGCTTTCTCAGTTTGGTCTTAATACTCAGCCAATTGATGAATCAGCTGCAACTGTTGTAAATCTCGTAAGACTTCCAAGAATAGTAGCTGCAGTCTTAGTGGGCTCAGCACTTGCCTTAGCTGGTGCAGCATACCAGGGACTTTTTAGAAACCCAATGGTTTCACCTGATATCTTGGGTGCATCAGCAGGTGCTGGTTTTGGTGCTGCGCTTGCTTTGCTCTTAGATGGAAACGTGCGAGTAGTTCAGCTTGCATCCTTTGTTACGGGCTTTATTGCAGTAATGATTACCTATGTTTCTGCTCGTAAGATATCTAAGGGCATTGGTAAGATACTAATCTTTGTACTCTGTGGTTTGATTGTTGGAACGCTTTTTCAAGCGATGATTTCTGCTATTAAATTTACTGCAGACCCAGATTCTAAACTACCAGAGATTACTTACTGGCTTATGGGCTCAATTGCTAAGGTTACCTGGAATGATATCTTGGTATTTCTAGTTCCATTTTTAATAGGTAGTATTCCACTTTTGCTTTTGAGATGGCGTCTTAACTCACTTGCCTTTGGAGACGTAGAGGCTGAGGCCTTGGGCGTAAACGTTGATAGACTGCGCATGATAAATATTTTATGCGCTACACTTCTTACCTCTGCCGTAGTAGCAATTGCCGGAATAATTGGCTGGGTTGGACTTATCATCCCACATATTGCCAGGTTCTTATTTGGACCTGATAACCGTATTGTTCTACCAGCATCCATAGTTATTGGTGCTGCATTTTTAGTGCTCGTTGACATGTGCTGTAGAACATTTTTTGCGTCCGAAATACCACTGGGAATCTTAACCTCTGTGGTTGGTGCACCATTCTTCTTTATTATATTAATCAAGACACAAAGCGAGAAACTATGATCTTAGACTTACAGAACGCAGAGTGTGGCTATAAAGGCCAGACCGTCATAGGCCCAGTAAGTTTTAAGATGGACGAAGGCGATATTGTTTGTCTCTTGGGCCCAAACGGTGTGGGTAAAACCACCTTATTCAAAACAATTTTGGGCTTTTTATCACCGGTTAAAGGTGATGTGTTATTAAACGGAAAATCACGTTCGAGCTACTCACGCAAGCAGTTTGCACGCCTTGTTTCCTTTGTGCCACAGCTTGCACAAACACCCTTTGATTACACCGTGTTTGATGTAGTGCTTACCGGCTGCATGTCTCACCTGGGTCTTTTACAAACCCCTGGAAGTGAAGATTATGAGCGGGCATACCAAATGATTGAAGAGCTTGGTATAGGCCACCTTGCAGAGAAAAAATTTAATGAAGCAAGTGGTGGTGAGCGTCAGATGACTTTGATTGCTCGTGCACTCATGCAGGATGCTGACTTAATTATTATGGATGAGCCTACGGCAGCTCTTGACTTTGGTAACCAAGTTCAGGTGCTTAATTGCATTAAGCGTATGGCTCAGGATAATTCCAAGTGCATATTTATGACAACACACAATCCAGACCATGCATTTTTAGTATGCAATCGTACCCTTTTAGCACTACCCAATAAAGAGATTATTGCTGGAGAAGTTTCATATGTTTTAACTGAGCAAAACTTAGAAAAGGCATATCAGACTCCAGTTAAGATAACTGAGGCTTTTGACAATAATGGGGACGCAATAAAAACCTGCGTTCCGCTTTTGCAGTAAAAGTTTTTAAAGAGGAGAAAAATAAGATGCAAGAGAAGAAAAACTTGTACGTAAACCGTCGTCAATTCCTAAAGATTTTTGCAGCCTCTGGACTTGCACTTGGTTCAGGAGCTTTCTTACAAGCTTGCTCATCAAATGAGGAAAAGCCTCAAGAGTCAGCTGATCAAAAGCCAAAAGAGGAGAGCGCAAGCGCTGAGGCAACAAAGACTCAGTCTGGAGCTAAGCGCACTGTTGTAGACATGAAGGGCAACACTGTTGAGCTTCCTGACAAAATTGAAAGATATGCTGATGCTTGGTTTGCACACAACGAAGTTTCAATCATGCTCGTTGGTGCAGAAGGTGTTGTAGCTACCCACTGCAACCCTAAGGCTCAGCCTTGGATGTATCACGTAAACGAGAACATGAACAAGGCAAAGTCAACCTTTGGTGATGACTTTAACTTTGAAGAGCTTGTAGACCTTAAGCCTGACGTAATCTTTGACTCAAAAGAGGCTATGAGAGAGAAGGCTAACGAAGTTGGTATTCCTCTAGTTAACTGCGCATTTAAGACCTTTGAAGAGATGCAGAAGTCTGTAGAACTTACCGGTGAGGTATTTGGCGGCAAGGCAGTAGAAATTGCCAAGTCATATAACGATGAACTTAGCCAGGTTCTAAAAGATGTTACTGCAAAGACTGATACCGTAGCAGACGATAAGCGTCCTAAGGTATTACACGGAAACTCTGTATACACCTTAACCATTGATGGTACCGGCACTATTATTGATGCTTGGATTAAAGCTGCTGGTGGTAAGAACGCTGTTGATGAGAGCACCACTGGTACTGCAAACGCACAGTTTACTTTTGAGCAAGTAATTGCTTGGAACCCAGATGTTATCATCACTGGTAAGCCAGAAGAAGTTGAGCAAATCAAGAACGATCCTGCTTGGCAAGTAATTGAAGCCGTTAAAAATGGCAAGGTATATGTAAACCCTAAGGGCGTATTTGGCTGGGATAGATACGGCGTTGAGGAAATCTTACAAGTTCAATGGGCTGCAGCTCTCCTTCATCCAGAACTCTTCCCAGATCTTGACATCAAGACCAAGGTTAAGGACTTCTACAAGAAGTATCTAAACTATGAGCTTACAGATGAAGAAGTAGAACTTATCTTAAACGCTCAACCACCACAGGCAAAATAAGTAGCAATTAAAGCCGTAATTTATGCCGCTCGCTTGAGTTTTTTGTAAACTCATGTAAAATTCATCAATTACGGCTTATAAAGCCTATAATTTTTTGTCCATTTGTAATATTCTTATGGGTGCACATGTATGCTTGACCTATGTCAAGTTATGCATATTGGTAATATTGGCCCCCGAGACATGTAAGTAGTTCTGAGCACTATTGAGTAAATGTAAGAGCTTCAGGAGAAACCATGACGATCGGGGCCCCGTACAATTTTTGAAAGGGGTCCACTTTTGAGTGAGATTCAAAACTCATCTATTTTTGAGCTGGATGAGAACATCAGCGATGAGGAAATGAACCAACTTATCGATGGTACTATCACTGACTTTGATGAAGGTGATTTGGTAAGTGGTACGGTCGTCAAGATCGAGCATGATGAAGTTCTCCTAGATATTGGATTTAAATCTGAAGGTGTTATTCCTTCAAGAGAGCTTTCTATTAGAAAAGACACTGACCCATCAGAGGTAGTAGATCTTGGTGACGAGATTGAGGCATTAGTTCTTCAAAAAGAGGATAAAGACGGTCGTCTTATTCTTTCTAAGAAGCGTGCTGAGTATGAGCGTGCTTGGATTAGAATTGAAGAGAAGTTCAACGCAGGTGAGAACGTTGAGGGTGAAGTTATTGAGGTTGTTAAGGGTGGACTTATCCTTGACATCGGACTTCGCGGATTCTTACCAGCATCCCTTGTTGACCTTCGTCGCGTAAAAGATCTTACTGCATACCTTGGCACTCGCATCGAGGCTCGCGTTATCGAGATGGATAGAAACAGAAACAATGTTGTTCTTTCTCGTCGTGTTGTTCTTGAAGAGTCACGCAAGCAAGAGCGCAATGAGATTCTTGAGCACCTCGAGAAGGGTATGCATCTTAAAGGTGTTGTATCTTCAATTGTTGACTTTGGTGCCTTTGTTGACCTTGGCGGTATTGACGGTCTTGTTCACATCTCTGAGCTTGCTTGGAACCACGTTAACCACCCATCAGAGGTTGTTAAGGTTGGTCAAGAGGTAGAGGTTGAGGTACTTGACGTTGATCTTAAGCGCGAGAGAATCTCTCTTGGTCTCAAGCAAACCACCGAAGATCCTTGGAAGTCACTTGTTAAGAACTTCCCAGTTGGTGCTATCGTAGAAGGCCAAGTAACCAAGCTTGTTCCATTTGGTACATTCATTGAACTTGGTGACGGTATCGAGGGTCTTGTACACATCTCTGAGATGGCTAAGGGCCACGTTGACCAACCTAACCAGGTTGCACAAGTTGGAGACACTGTACAGGTAAAGGTTATGGAAATTGACCTTGACAGGCGTAGAGTATCTCTCTCAATGAAGTCAGCTGCTGAGACCTTAGGCACTGAGATTGAGATTACTCCACTTGAGCCTAAAGAGGGCGAGGAGCCAAAGGCTGAAGCTGAGGAAGCTGCTCAAGAGACTGAGGAGCCAAAGGCTGAAGAAGCTCAGGAGAGCGAAGAGGCTCCAGCAGAAGAGAACTAAGCTCTTCACACATCACTTAACTTTTAAGTCCCCTATAGTATGTAATGCATGCTGTAGGGGATTTTCTATAGCACGGCAGATATCAGTGCTTTGGTGTAATCGTCTTGAGGATGAGAAATAATATCTTGAGTCTTTGCACTTTCAGCAATGCATCCTTCATGCATAACATGGATGCTCTCTGCAATTTCAGATACAAGAGCTATGTCGTGAGAAATAAACAGTAAGCTTAAGCGACAATCTTGCTTGAGCTCTTTAAGCAGTTTTACAATTTGTGCCTGAACGCTTACATTTAAGGCACTTGTGGCCTCATCGCAAATTAAAATCTCTGGGCGAGTAGAGAGTGCACGGGCAATAGCAGCTCGTTGACACTGTCCAATGCTTACTTCATGGGGATAGCGCTTAAGAAAACTAGGATCAAGCTGGCAGAGTTCCATAACTTCTTTAGAGCGCTCAGTAATCTTATCTCTCTCATAGCCAAGGTTTTGCATGTGCTTTTTAAAAGAGTAGGCTATGGTGTGGCGAGGGTTAAAGGACTTGACAGGATTTTGAAATACCGCCTGCACCTTTTTATATACTGGCCGGGCCTGAGGAGCTGAAAGCTTGTAGAGTTCCTCTTCAAAACAGTAAGCAGCGCCAGAGCTTGGACGCTCAAGACCAAGGATTATCTTTGCAAGTGTTGACTTACCACTTCCTGATTCTCCCACAAGGGCAGTGCTCTCTTGCGCTTTAAGCTCTAAAGATACTTTCTTAAGTGCATGAACAAGTTCTTTATCTTTTTTGTATACCTTAGAGAGGTCGCTCACTCGTATAAGGGTCTTGGTATCTGGAGTCATAACTTACTCACGCCTTAACTTTGGACTTGCAGCTAGTAAAGACTTGGTGTACTCACTTTTTGGATGAGTAAAAATTTCAATACTCGAAGCATATTCTTGTACGCGCCCGTCTTTTAATACCACTACGCTATCAGCAATATATTTTGCAAGTGCAATATTGTGTGTAACTAAAAGTAGTCCTGATTGCTTTGATTTATGCTCACTAAAGAATTTGAGAACCTCTTTTTGTGAGAGTACATCAAGAGCGCTCGTGGGCTCATCGCCAATAATTAAAGAAGGCGAGAGGATGCAGGCAAACATAATGCCCACACGCTGGCCCATACCTCCGCTGAGCTCAAAGGGGTAGCTTTCTAAGACTCGATGAGGATGAGCAATTCTGAGCTGCTCAAGCAGGTTAAGCGCCTGAGCATAAGCGTGATCTATATGTGTGAGTCCGTGCGCCTTAAACATCTCTAAGAGCTGATTTCTTATGGTTCGTGTAGGAGTGAGCGCACCTAAGCTGTCTTGAAAAATCATTGAGATTTCTGATCCGCTAAGCTTTCTGAGTTCACTTGGACTAAGGCTTGCCATATCTTGGCCTTTAAAGTAAATGGAGCCATGGCACATGCTCGCATTGTCTGCAAGCAAGGCCATGGCAGCCTTTATTAAAGTTGTTTTACCGCTACCTGATTCTCCTACAATACAAAGGCACTCACCTGCATCAATGGAAAAAGAAACCTCATGAACAGTCTTTTTACCAGAATATGCAATTGATACCTCTGAGTATTCAAGTAGCGAACTCACAACTTACTCCTTAACTGTTAAATCAGAACTAATCTCATAATAATCTGATGGATGAGGATTAAGTCCGCTTACATGGGAGTCTGTAACAATTCCCATGTTGAGGTGTGATGCAAAGAAGTATGCGTGATCATCTAAGATAATTTGTTGCATCTTAATTGCAAGCTCACTGCGCTTTTGTGGGTCAAATTCTGTAGAGAGTTGCTTTGCAAGCTTTTCAAGCTCTGGATTTGAGTAATCTCCAAAGTTTTTAGCAGAATCTTTTAAGCATGAGGTGGTAAAGAAGTACTGAGGGTCACCAGTAGGTGCAGCTACAATAGCTGAAACATAGACATCCCATGCACCCTTATCTTTTCTAATCTCACTGTGGTTAGAAGTTGAATTTACCTCTACCTCTATACCAATTTGTTTGAGGCTGTATTGTGCTGACTCAGCAAGTAGTGGAAGCTCCATACGTCCTGGATAGGTAAGCCAACGGATTACAAGTTTTTTACCGTCCTTATCGCGAATGCCGTCACCGTCGCTATCAACCCAGCCGGCATCTTCAAGAATCTTTTTAGCCTTCTCAGGGTCATAGCTTTCAGCTTTTACCTTGTTTTTACCAAAGTCAAAGTTTTCTGGGAAGGGGCCAGTGGCTACAGCACCGTGTCCATTTAAGAGGGTGTTTACAAAGCCTTCTTTATCAATTCCAAGTGCGAGTGCAGTTCTTACCGCATCATCTTTTATGATTTCAGAATTGCAGTTTACCTGGCCAAAGAAGACACGAGAGGTATTTGTTGAATTGGTTGCGTATTTGTTTGTGTCATTAAAGAGTGCGTAGCTTGCATAAGGAAGTCCGTAGGTACCTTGAATTTCACCAGTTTGTAGGGCTGCAGTAAGTGCATCACCATCGGTGAAAGAACTCACAATAACGTTTCCTACCTTAGCTTTTTCACCCCAATAATCAGGGTTTGGCTCGAGGCTAATTTCAGTATCACTGACTGATTTTGCAATGTAGGGGCCAGTACCCGCAACTTGATCGTCTGCTTTATCGTAAGCGCTTACGTCTACAATAGCGCCGTATGGGTCACAGAGATAGTTGATAAGTGATGGGTTAGGCTCTTTAGTATGAATGGTAAGAATGTTTTTATCGGCATCAATTGACTCAATATTTAAGTCGTGAGGTGCACGGTCATGAATGGCAATAAGCTGCTCTAAACAATCTTTTACTGCCTGCGCATCAAGTGCTCTTCCGGAACTAAATTTAACGCCATCGCGAAGGGTTATTTGACAGGTTTTATCGTCAAGGTACTTAAATTCAGTTGCAAGCCATGGCTCGGGTTGCATTTGCTCGTTAAACTTGAAGAGAGTTTCACCCACACCATATCTCACGCAAGACCAACCAGAATAATCCTTGTGGGGGTTAAGCCCTGCATCAGACATGTCAACACCGTAGCCAGTTGTGCCATAAACAAAACTGTTTTGAGAAGATTGTCCTTCCTGTTGTGCACACCCTGTACTTAAGAGTAGTGCGCATGAGACAAGACAGGCAAGTAACACCGCCAATATGCCAAGTCCGTTTCTTATTTGTGTAATTCGACTCATTTTTTCCTCCTTTTTGGGTCGATACGATCACGTAGTGAGTCGCCAAACAAATTAAAAATGGCAATACAAATAAATATTGCTAAACCTGGACCAAAGACAGTCCAAGGGGCAATCTGTAATAAATTGCGATTGTCTGACATCATAGAGCCCCACTCGGCAATAGGGGGCTGGGCTCCTAAACCTAGAAAAGAAAGGGCTGCAAGCTCCATCATCATAGTTCCAATGTCAAGTACGCTGGTGACCAAGAGTGGGCCAATTATATTAGGTAAAATTTCAATAAAGATAATCTGAAAGTCAGATGCTCCTCCAACTTTAGCAGCACTAATATAGAGCTCACCTTTTTGTTCAAGGCTTAAGCTTCGGGCAATGCGTGCATACTTTGGCCACGATATAGCTACCAGTGCAAGTATCGCGTTTTGTATTCCTCCACCAAGTACTGCTGCAACAGCTATAGCAAAAATAAGTGCAGGAAAGGCAAGAAAGACATCAGAGGTGCGCATGAGTAAGCTGTCAATTATTCCGCCAAACCAAGCGGCAGCTACACCTACAAAAATTCCAATGACGCTTGTAAAAAACACGAGTACAAGTGTTGAATAAATAGAGGTTTGTGCTCCCATAAGTACGCGAGCAAATATGTCGCGTCCAAAGCGGTCTGTTCCAAGGAGGTGTGCACTGTTTGGGTTAAGAAGTGCCTGGCTTAAGTCTTGCGCGTAGGGGTCATGCGGCACAATAAGGGGTGCGAGCGCTGCAACTATTAAGAGGATGATGACAGCTGCGCTAAAGACGATAAGTTTAGGAGAGGTATTTTTAAGCACGCTCATCATCTCGGTCCATGTTAAGTTTTACGCGTGGATCAATAAAGACATAGCTTAAGTCTGTAATCAGGTTAATAAAAAGGTAAATAAATGCCATCCAAACCACATACATCTGTATGATGGGGTAGTCCCTCATTTCAATGGCGTCTACAGCAAGCTTACCAACACCGTCCCACTGAAATATTGTCTCAATAATTGCAGTTCCTCCAAGGAGGTCTCCTGCAGAAAGAGCAAGCAGGGTAATGATCATAAGCCAAGAGTTTTTAAGCACGTCTTTGATAAGAATTGAAGCTTTTGGAATGCCACGTGCTTTGGCACCGCTTATGTAGTCTTTAGAGAGCTCATCTAAGATAAGCGCACGTATTTGTCGTATATATTTAGATGACATTGCAATAGCTAGGGTAAAGCTTGGGAGCAGTGCTCCTTTTAGACTTAAAGAAGAAAGTCCGCTTGATCCAATCTTTGAAGAAATAGCAGGAAGCCAGCCCAAACTTATCGCAAAAATAAAGATAAGTAAGAGTGCTACAAAAAAGTTAGGAAGAGAGTTTCCTATAAAGGTAGCAGCGCGAATAATATAGTCTGCAAGCTTGTTATGCTTAAGTGCACTATAAATACCAAGAGGTATAGATATTACAAGCGTTAAAAGAAGTGATATCAACGTGAGTATGATGGTGGCTGGTAGTTTTGAGGTGAATACAGCAAACACATCATTACCAGATACGTAGCTCCTGCCTAAGTCCCCGCTAAAAAAGCCAATAAGCCAGTCAAAATATTGCACAAGAAAGGGCCTATCAAGCCCCAATTCATGAATCTTTTGATTGAGTACTTCTTGAGAGACGGCAAGACCTTGGTTTTCAAGTAAAATTTCTACTGCGTTTCCGCCTGCAAAATACATAATGGTAAAAGAAAGGAAGGTAATGCCTAAGACAATTGGAATTATTTGAAGCAATCGTCTAAAAATGTAATTAAACATATTTATAGAAAAACCTTTCTTTCTGTAACATCTAAAAATATACGGGATAGCCTATTAAAGGACAATAAATAAATTGAAAAACACCGTTCTTAATTCAAACGAAGACTTTAAAGAGATTAACGCTGACTACTGGACCGAGCGCTCTGAGACCTATTCAGATAAGATTATCCATCAGCTTGAAGGAGAAGCTTATAAGATTTGGGCATCTGAGTTTAGTAGACAATTTGTAGAGCACTTTGGACCTAAGTTTGACTCACTCAAGGTGCTTGACTGTGGGTGCGGACCAGGCTTTTTCTCAATTGTATTAAGCCAGCTTGGTCACACACTCACAGGCATTGATATCTCTCAAGGTATGATTGAGCATGCAAAAAGCAATGTCAAAAAGGCGAGCGTAGACCTTAAGCTTATACAAATGGATGCTCAAGCACTAAACTTTGAAGACGAGAGTTTTGATGTGCTAGTTACCAGAAACTTAACGTGGAACTTACCTGATCCAAAGGCAGCTTATAAGGAATGGTTAAGAGTCTTAAAACCAGGCGGGCTCCTCTTAAACTATGATGCAAATTGGTATAATTTTCTTTTTGATGATGCGCTTAAAGAAGCCTTTATTCAAGATAGAAAAAATACGGTGAATGAAGGTGTAGAAGATTTTTACGCGTATAAGCACTCAGATGAGATGGAAGACTTAGCGCGCCGTGTACCGCTTTCTAAAATTCATAGACCAAAGTGGGATAAAAACTTTATAGAAAGCCTTGGTCATAGTGTTAAGGTAGATGAATGCGCGGGAGATTATCTGTGGACTGAAGTTGAGAAGGTTAATAGTGCCTCAACTCCACTCTTTAGCATAGCAATACGCAAGTCAGATACATAGTTGGAAG